>JBGUNJ010000215.1:0-6042 GCA_045117315.1 Lachnospiraceae bacterium
AATTGTAAAGGTAAATCCACGATGCTGCAAACTTGGAGGTCACTTCATATTATCTATTCACGCCCTCGATAGGGCGTGAATAGTAACTCTCATGATATTGTAACCAATACAGAGACTCTTTGCAGGTATTTATGTTAGGATTAGTGTTTGTTTTTTTTAAAAATACCAGCTTTTCCGGCCTGATTATTTCCGGCTGACTCTGTTTTTCCAACTGTTATTATTCCGGCAGACGATGTCATTCATCGCCGGTGGGTTCATGCAGTACACGGAAGGCAGAGATAATCAAGACTCTCTTGTGGGTATTGAGCGATGAAGAATAAAAAAGAAAAGGAGATATGACATGGGTGCTTTAGACGGGTACAAAATACTGGATTTCACGACGCTTCTCCCGGGTCCCTATGCCACAATGACACTGGCGGATCTGGGCGCGGAAGTGCTCAAGGTCAGCGGCCGCGACAAGTATGACCTGGTGGTCAACTGGCCTCCGGTGATCGAAGGAGCGAAGGTGACAGGGGCGCAGGCCTGGCTTGGCCGCAACAAGAAGACGATCTTTCTGAATCTGAAAAATCCGGCTGCCGTCGAAGCCGTCAAAAAGCTGGTCATGGAATATGACATCGTAGTGGAGCAGTTTCGTCCGGGTGTCATGGACAAGCTGGGCGTGGGATACCAGGAGCTCAAAAAAGTCAATCCGCGCCTGATCTACTGCGCGATCACAGGTTACGGACAGGACGGTCCCTTCGCCATGAAGGCCGGCCACGATATCAACTACCTGTCCCGCTCCGGCATCGCATGGGCAGGCGGCAGAAAGACAGGCGGTCCGGGGCTCTACAACTTCCAGATCGCTGACGTCGCGGGCGGCTCCATGAATGCCGTCTCCAGCATCCTGGCCGCGATCATTTACCGGGAGCGCACAGGGGAGGGACAGTTTATAGACGTCTCCATGCAGGACAGTGTCATACCCTTCAATTCCATGGACGGCGCCAGCTATTTCGCCGGCGGTCCCATGCCCATGAGGGAGAGCGGCCTTCTGAACGGCGGCGGAATCTATGACTTCTACGAGACTTCCGACGGCAAATACATGAGCGTGGGATCCCTGGAACCCAAGTTTTTCGCCGCTCTCTGCACCGGACTGGGGCATCCGGAGTGGAAGGACGGGAAAATCCTCAGATCAGATCCCGCCATGGTCAAAGAGACCTTCCGCTCAGTCTTCAGGACAAAGACACGGGACGAATGGACGGACGTCTTCAGCGGGCTCGACGCCTGTGTGGAACCCGTCATGGATCTGGAGGAGGTCTCCACGGACCAGCATCTGGTGCAGCGCGGCATGTGGCCGAAGGTAGAGGTTCCTCTCTCCACAGACAGGAATACAGACAGCGGCACAGGCAGAAACGCAGGCAGAAACACGGACAAAAGCACAGCCAGGGGCACAGGCAGAAACGCAGACAGGGACACAGATAAGGGTACAGACAGAGGCTCCGGTTCACCGGCAGCTGACTGTCAGGGTTCCCCCCTCCGTATCACCCAGATGGGCTGCCCTATGCACCTCTCGGCCTGTCCGCCCCGCTATGACCACGCCGGATATCCGGAAGGACATCACACTGAGGAAATCCTGAAGGGGCTGGGATATACGGCGGAGGAGATTGAGAAGATGATCTGAAAAACCGCCCGGAATATTCTCTGAAAAAGCTGCTTTCCGGACCACGCCCGGTCTTACCGGGGATATGGACACGATTCGCAGACTCACAGACTCACGAAAAACGGGGCTGTTGCAATAAGTGATTTCAATTCGTGATTTCACTTATTGCACCAGCCCCGTTGCGGCGGGCACAGGCTTGCCTGTCCCTCCATTACGGTTCAGCTTGGATCAGCGCCCGAGCCCGGGCACTGTCCCTGCTTCATTTGGTGACAGCAGTTGAAACTGCTGTCCTTTTCATTTTTGCTACCGTATACGGCCTTTTACCTGGTGATCTTCACTGTCTTGGCAGTACTCCAGACAGATTCGTATTTCACTTTACCGACCTTCTTATAAGTCCTGATCCGGACATAATAGGTTTTGCCCTTCTGCAGGCCGCCTATGTCTTTTGATACTGTCGCCGCTTTAGCCACATTGACCGTCTTCGCGCCGGAGAAGTTCTTCTTCAGGCTGTACTGAATCTGGTAGCCGGTTGCCTTCGCGTTCTTTCCCCATTTTACAGTCATCTTTTTCGATGCGCTGTTCTTGACGGAAGAAACAGCAGGAAGGGCAACGCGGTAGATTGTTACAGACTTGGAAAGCGTACTGGTTCCGGTGGATGCCTTTGCGAACACCTTATATACATATTTGGTGCCGTTCGTGTTGGCTCCCGTATCAGACCAGGTGACTGCCGAGCTGCCGACCGTCTTGACCTTCTTGTTATTGCGGTAAATGATGTAGCCGTTGGCGCCTGCGACCTTGGCCCAGGTCAGCTTAATGCCCTTGGCCAGATTCGCTGCCTTCAGTGTTTTCGTTGCCGCCGGGACAACCTTGATCGCAACAGTCTTTGAAGCCGCATTGTAGTTTGCGGTTGCTGCCGCGTTTACGGTGATATTGACACTGCCGACTTTCTTCGCGGTGACTTTTCCGGCTGCCGTAACCGCCGCCAGTGTTGCATTGGAGGATCTGTAGGTGACCCCGCCCTTTGCGCCGGTGACAGTAACAGCCGTCGTCTTTCCGACAGAGACTGTGGCCGCTGCCGCTTTGGCAGTGATCGACTGCGCCGCTTTCGCGATGGTGAAGGTCTTGGTGACCGTTCCCTGATAGTTTCCTTTGCCGGTCACTGCCACGCTTGCTGTACCGGCGTTTGTATTGTTACTGTATGTTTTAGTGTAATCAGTTCCTTCCACAAGCGTGGTGCTGCCGGACTTGACTGTCACAGCAGGTGTCTGCGCCTTGCCGTTGTAGACAAGACCGGAAGCAGACACTGTCACGCCGCTGTCCGCAAGTGCGGCTTTCGCGATGGTAAAGTTCTTTACTGCTTTGCCCCCGTAAATACCCATGCCTGTGACTGTCACTGCTGCCTGTCCGGCTGCCGTATTGTTGCTGTATGTCACAATATAATCAGTGCCTTGAGTCAGTACTTTTCCCTCAAAAACAACTTTTGCCTCAGGCTTGCATTCAGTTCCCGAATACGTAAAGGATGCCGGCGAAAGTGTAATCTCCGCCTTCCCTACTGTATTAAGCGCTTCGGGATCACCGGATTCGCCCGGTTTGAAGTCCCTGCTATATACCAGCACGACAGACTTGTTCAGGTTCCTGGGCATTATACCGTACAGTGTACCGTCAGATCCCTCATAAACTGCGGGAAGATTGGTTGTCTTTGTCAGATTTACAGGAGAATTAATGGTTGCCAGAGCACTGCATCCCTTAACCATATAGCTGATATGCTCGACAGCAGATGCATCGAAGCTGCTCAGATCCAGTGCAGTCAGACTGGAGCAGTTTCTGAACATAGAACGCACGTTAGTGAGCGCCTGTGTACGGAAGCCGCTCAGATCAAGCCCCGTCAAACTGTTGCAGTTAGCAAACATATAGGACATATCGGTCACGTTTGCGGTATCTATGCCGCTCAGTTTAGGCTCTGTCAGGCTTCCACAGTCAGCAAACATTTCGGACATATCGGTCACGTTTGCAGTATCAAAACCTCTTAAATCGATCGTTTTCAGCTCGCCGCAGGAGCCGAACATCTCACTCATATTTGTGACGCTATGAGTGTCAAAACCGCTCAGATCAAGACTTTCAAGTCCGTAGCAGCCACGGAACATCTCACTCATGTCTGTCACATTGGAGGTGTCCAGGCTGTTCAGGTCAAGGTCTGTCAGACTGCTGCAATAGCTGAACATGCGGTGCATATTTGTGACATTACTCGTGTCTATACCGCTCAGGTTGAGCGATGTCAGACCTGAGCAGTCTTCGAAGAGGCGCGCCATATTTGTGACGCCTGACCAGTCCAGCCCGCTCAGATCAAGGGTGGTAAGATTCCACAGCTTTTCAAAGAGTCCGGTACAATCCGCAGGAAGAACCACGCCTTCCTCGAAGGAAAGAGTATTAATGTTCCAGTAGCTCTCGCTCCAGATACTGGGAGCCATCTCCACTTTATTGTAGGTTTTACCTGCGACCGTGACATTGCCGGGAACAACAACGCTATTATCTTCTCCGTGGTAGGAAGTCAGTCTGACCTTGTCCCCATCGACCTGATAGTTATAATCTTTCAGGTTTTCGCTGGCAGAAGCCCTGGTCAGTGTCAGGCTCTGTGTCTGGTTCTTCGGAAGTGCGGAATAAATATTTCCTGACTCGTCCAGAAACGCTGCCGGAAGTCCGGCATCTGCCTGCAGACCGGTCAGCGTATTAATCGTCTGCAGGTTGGTGCAATTGTCAAAAACGCCTTCACAGCTTTCTACTCCTGAAGCATTGAATGTACTAAGGTCAATGGAAGAAAGGCTGCTGCAGCCGCTGAACATGCCGTTCATATTTTTCACGTTTGCCGTATCAACATTTTGCAGGTCAATGGATGTAAGATTCGAAAGACCTGCAAAAAGGTATTGGGATTCATCCGGGAATGATACTCCCTCCTCAAAGGACAGGCTGGTAACCGGGTTCTCCCAGGAATCCCAGATATAGGATGAGAGAACGATATCGGAGTACTCCTGGCCCCGTGCCATTGCATGTCCGGGGACTGTAATCTCCGCAGTCTCACCGGTATACCTTGTGAGGACGATCCTGTCCCCATCGATTCTGTATTCATATTCTTTCAGCCAGTCACTTTTTTCTCCGCTAACGAGTTGGATGGTGAAGCTGCAGCTTTCCTTACCATAATGGCGGACTCCAAAGTAATAGTTTTCCCCCTGCTCGAAAGTATACTCAAGGCTGAACTGATTGTTGCCTGCACTTTGATCATCAGAATGCAGTCTCATTCCACCGGAGTTATAAAGACTCGCAAAAGTATCCACTTCGTTTCCGGATTTAGGGGTGGAAAACAGCTCATAAGTCCCGCTCTCGGCAGGCACAAATCTGAACCAGGCCGTAGGAGCCTCTTCTGTCACTTCCACATCCACAGTATCTCCGACAGAGATAGGAGAAGCATTTTCCATCTCCGCCTCCGTGGGATCATCTTCTCCGCGCTCCCAACGCAGTTCAAACCAGAGAGTTGCAGACTGACCGTAAGAATCAGTCACGGTACAGCTGTATCTGGCCCCGTCGGCAAAGCTGTGCAGATCAATCCAACTGTCTATATTTCCAAGGGAGTTCCCTTCCGAATCTCTCCAGTCATAAGACAGAGTGCCGGGATCGGTCGGCTCTGCCGCGCAGACCTCAAGTGTAATCATCATTGTAGATCCATTATATGTGACAACAGCGGTATCCTGACCTTCTTCTGCGCCCATAGGATAAACATTTAATGCAGGAGCCTCATCGACAAAATAAAACCCTACATCTATCAAGTCCCCATAGTCATCATATATATCTACACTGTACCAATCTCCGTTCTGCGGAGAAACCACATTGAGAGAAATACTGAAAGGATCTGCAGAGCACTCTATTGAACCATTCTCTCCATCCATGTAGTCGCTTTTGTGATACCATTCCCAATGAATCTTGCTGCCTTCTTCCGCTTGCGCAAATGCCGTGAGCGTGATCTCGTCAAGTCCACCGATGACGCAGCTTTTGGAAGAACTGCCTTCCAGGCCTTCCGGCCACGCCCGCAGCTTTGTATCGATCCTGAAATAATAATCAACCTGTTCGCTGTTTCCGTATTGATCCGACACAATACAGTAATAGTTCGTACCATGTTCCGGAGCATGGATGAGCAGCGAAGGGGCGTCTCCAACCTCTGTCTCTCCATCCTGATCCTTGATCCACCTGTAGGTGAGCTGGCTCATATCATCCGCAGTTACAAGAGGGGTGAGAGTAAAGTCGTCCTCGGTGTTCGGATCTAAATACACGTAAGTATTCCCATCTTCATCTACAGTGACACTCAGATTATTTTCCTGACGGAAATAATAATACAGTCTTATCTCACGACCATACCC
>JBGUNJ010000216.1:0-5002 GCA_045117315.1 Lachnospiraceae bacterium
TCATCATCGATCTGCGCATTCACAACAACGGCTAACTCGTATTTACCCATTCTTCTACCTCCTTTTGGTCTCTGGCCCCTGCTGCTGTCCAAAGCAAATGCCTCTTTTCTGCACGGCTAAAGGTTCTTCCGCACAAAACAGCATTCCGGCTCTTACATCATACAGGAGCAAGGAAAAATTATTCCGGGATTAATCCCACGGATGAATATCATAGCACATTAATTTGGATGCCGCAAGTAGATATTTCATTATTCCGCTTTCATTTTTTATACTGTTTTTTCTCGTTTATTTATCTTGTTTTCTCTTTTGCCATTCCGGCTTTCAGTATATTTTCGCTGTTCCGGCCTTCATTTTTCATTTTATGCTTCTTTTGTCAGTTCATCTCATCTTCCATCCAGGCTTCTACAACTTCCCTTGTACGGTCAAACCAAAGCCAGGTGCTGCCGTTGTCCTTGCGGCCGTAGGAACTGCCTCTGCTCATCCTGGGGATCCTGACCGAGTCGCCGGTCAGGCCGGATCCATCGTCGGGGGTGAGGAAGAGGGTTTCATCCGCAGTGAGGTTGAAATTACACACGCACAGGGCCATTCCGCTCTCATTCCTGTGGCCGTTGATCCGGCAGGTCTCGCCTGGCGCCAGGTTCTGTGACGGAAGGCGGAATTTGCGGAGATCTTCGGGGTCGTCTGACAGGCAGTATTTCCCCAGGTCCAGGCCTTTCGTTCCGGCATTATAAAGCTGGATCCAGTCGCTCTTCCCTGCAGAAGAAACTTCGGAGATGATGAGGCGTTCACCCTTTTCCCGCGCGGCGACCGCGCGTACAGTGCAGGTATCTCCCGGCTGTATCTTTCCGGTTAAGGTCAGGCTTACTTTGGACGGAGTCTGTCCGCTGTTCTTTTCTTCTTCTGTCTCGTCCTCAGGCAGATATTTTTTTCCGTTCACTTCCCAGTGATCAAAACTCCAGCCGGGCGCGGCAGAGGCAGTCAGTGTGATCGGTATATCCGTATAATAAGAACCGGTATAGGAGGTTTTCTGAGGCACGCTCATGAAATCCCAGGAGACATCGACTCCCTTCTCTGCAGTCACTTGCAGCTGATAGGTGTCCTCCGCTCTCAGGCCGTACCAGGTCTGCAGATCGGCGCGGACGGTATCGTTCCTGGACGCGGCCTGATTCAGAGCCCCCTCCAGGTCCTCTTTGACCTTCTGCCTGTAATCTTCAGAATAAAAAGACTTGACATCCTCCTGCACCTGCGCATAGCTCTCGCGGATCAGGTCGACCACATGGTCAGTCCGGAAGGAAGTGTTCATCAGGTCACTGAGTATGGTGAAAAATTTATACTGATAGGCCTCTACCTTCATAATATTTGGGAAGGCGGATTCTTTCCCGACATAGAGGTTTTCCATTATGTTGGTAAAATTATCTGTCCCGAAGTCAACCGCCAGCTCAGGATCCGCATTGAAGGCTTTGTCCGAATCAAAGATCACAAAGCGGAACCTTCCGTCTGTAAACGGTCTTCGGGGATCGTATTCCCCGGTCCAGCGCCAGGCCTCCACGTTGTTATAGGGCCAGTCCAGATTGTTGGCCAGGATATTAAAGGCATAGTGCAGAAGATAGTCATCCAGGTCCACTGTTTTTTCCAGAGTTTCTCTGTTCTCCTTCTGCGTCAGATCCGCCGAAAAGATATCGGTGACTTCCAGCTTTCTGAATACGCTGCTCTCTTTGCCTTTTTTCTTTTGAATATGATCCGCGTCCGGGAGATCAAAACGGTGGGCCAGCAGGGAATCGCTGAAGGTGGGTTCCAGTTCTGCCAGCATATAAAAAGAACCGTTCAGGAAAACGATTCCCTTCCTCGGTTCAACTGATGCACGGACATTGCTCTCCTCGGCGAGCCGTCCCACGAGAGTCTCGCGGAAGGTGCGAGGCACCTGGCTCCTGGCACGCAGGCGCAGATGTGTGTAACTTCCCACATGGGCGGACTCGGACTCTTCGGAATCCGGGAAGATATCCAGATAAAAGTGGTCGTTTTCTTCTCCGTAAGGCTCCACGGCCGACAGATTGAAGGACTTCTGGGCAAGGCGGCGGGACATACCGCCCGATATGGAAAGACCGGCGTTTTTATCCTGCAGCACCCTGCCGTCTTCGTCGAAAACCGTTATATGACAGGGCCGGGTCCACTTCTTTCCCTTCTTCATATAATTTCCGTGGAATATACTGAAATTATTCTTCACCAGTTCTCTGCCGCCCACGAGGATCCCTTTTTTGTAATCGTAGAGACCTTCAGGATCTGTGTCTATGCAGACAATATAACCGTTTTCATAGGGAAGCAGGCCCTCCCCCACACAATAAGTCCCGCACTGGACATCCGTGGTGTCCTCTCCCTGGCAGACCCTGGCCCTGACTGTAAAGACGGTTGTCTGCGAGGCCGGATTATCCGGATTGTAATCCGCACCTTTTGGAGCGTCCTGAGCATTCATTCCGGAAGAGGCGCTGACATCTAAATCACCGGCCGCATCTCCTCCGGCTTCATATCCTCCGGCTTCATATCCTCCGGCCTCCGCGATGTCGGGCGAAGCCTGCACATCGGGCTCGGGGAAAGCTGCCTCATACTTTTCACGCTCTCCTTCATGGGGATTTTTCCCCGCCTTAAGCAGGATCGGTTCTTTGTACCTGTCCGAATTGATGTCCGGTTCTGTACCGTCCAGTGTATAGCAAATGACCGCTCCTTCCGGCAGGATGCCGGGAGCATTCAGCTCAAGCAGGACATCTTCATTGTAAAAACCGGGTTTTTCAGAAAAAACAAGGGGCCTTTTCCCCTTCCGTTCCATATATTCCTCCAGATTTTTGGGAGGCTTCGGGCGGGAAAAGAACAGCAGCAGAACCGCCAAAAGGGCGGTAAACAGCAATATTCTCCTGATCGTCGCAGCACGTCCCGATCCGGAATATCTCTTACTATTACTATATCTCTTAGCCAAATTTTCTCCTCGCTCTGGCGAGGTCATCGGCATCATCAACCTCACACCACATTGACTCGGGCACTTCCACGATACGGATATCACACTCCCGCAGATAGAGCAGGCTTCCGAGCACTTTCTCATAGTAGCTCTGTTCGCCCATGTTCTCTACATACCACTTGATCAGAGGCATGTATTTTGCGGCGAACTCCTTTGTAAACCGGTACATATTGACGGTCTTTCTGGTATCGGAATAGTCAAAATCCTCTCCCTGCCATTTGCCCAGGATGAGTTCCAGGGCCCGGTCTTCTTCCACCCGGATGACAGTGCCGTCCATGGTATCGGGATTAAAGGGGCTGACCAGAATGCTGCACTCTCCTTTTCCTTCCAGAAGGAACTCCAACATTTCTTTGTGATAATAAATATCGCATTCCAGCATGAGCATGTCGTCATCACAGAAATCGATCGCGTTATAGAGGGAGACGATGTTATTGGTCTCCAGATAACGGGGATTCTCATAATAAGAGATCCTGGCGCCATTGAATTCCGTGCCGATGTGCTCCTTGATATAATCCGCCATGTGGCCGACGACAATGCCGATCTCAGTGATCCCCAGAGAGGTCAGGTTGTTGAGGGCATTGACCAGCAGCGGTGTTCCGTTCACCTCGACCATGGATTTGGGCATCGTATTTGTAATGGGCTGAAGACGCTTGCCGAAGCCGGCCGCAAGTATAAGTGCTTTCATTTTTTCACCTTTTCTTATCGTTTCTTTACATGGCAGGACGTGGTTCTCTGTCTCTGTCCCAATTTTACCGTTTCTCAGGCGGCGGTATGTGTTTCTCTGACGCCGCGCAGAACTTATTTTTTCTCACGTGGCAGATCATGGTTCTCTGACGCCGCGCAGAACTTATTTTTTCTCACGCTCCGCTCTCTTTTTCGCGCGGGCAGCAGCCCTTTTTTCTTTTCTCCTGCGGATAAATTCCTCATAAGGGAGGTCGGGATCCAGGATGGCACCGCCGTGAGCGGGCGCCACATTGCGCGGAGTCATGTAATCATTGTATTCCAGCCGAAGGCGGGCGTCATAACCCACGGGGGCAGGAATCATCATGAACTCAAAGGGCAGCATGACAGACTCGTCAAACCACTCCTTCCGGAACAAGTGCTTTTCTTTGCCCCGGGAATGAGCGACATAGCTCACCCTGTGATTGTCCGTGCCATTGTATTTGGCGCACAGTTTTTCATACCTTGCGAACAGCTTTTTTACATCCGTTACTTTATAGAGTCCTCCTGTCAGGACACGGAATATCTTTCCCTTGAGTTTGTGAGGGGCGTCCTTGGTGTAGCCGCCGTATTCGATCGTTCTCCAGAGGAAATTGATCTTTGCGATATGCGCCTTGAATTTCTTTTCGTTGTCGGGCACGACGTCCAGGGGGAAAATATCGAGAAATATTCCCTTATTATAGGGCCGGTCCTCCTCCTGGGGGAGGTAGCCCGTCGTCTCGGAGTTGCGCAGCTGAGCGTGCGGCCGGATCAGTCCCTCGTCCCGGTACATATCCTGATAAAAATAAGGGTGCTTAAACTCCTCGTCCGCAACATCCCTGAGCTTCTCATAATCCTCCCGAAGCATCACTATGTCGATGTCATCATCCCAGGGAATATACCCCTTATCGCGCGCTGCGCCCAGCAGAGTCCCCGAGTCCGCAAAATATCGGAGGTTGTATTTTTTGCAGACTTCGTCAAGCTTATGGAGCAGATCCATCTGTACAGCCCAGGCTCTTTTTGCCTTTGCAGTAACGGTGTAGCCGCAGCGGACCTCCTCGTCCAAAAATCCTTCCGGGAGTTCTATCTCAAGTTTTACCATATCACACCTCTTTTTATTGAGCCCGTTTTCTCAACCCTATTATCATCTCATATTCTCTCAGAAAAAACAACGGGACAAGCCTGCTGAGCCCCAGATATAGGGGCAGCAGGTTACAGTACAGACCCCCTCGAATTCGAGGCGTTTTTGCGCGATTTTCAGCGCAAAAACCCGAGTGGAACGGCGTTCGCCCCATT
>JBGUNJ010000217.1:0-11445 GCA_045117315.1 Lachnospiraceae bacterium
CGAGGATTGAGCGAGAGCGTGTCCAAGGTGTTTGTGCATATTGACGAGACGGATTATCTTTAACCACCTTTTGACCCCGACATCATACAAATCCGGAGGTCTTACATGTACAAGCTAATCTGCCGAAACCTGTTCACTGTTCTTCTGTGCCTGCTCTTCACATTTGCCGCGCCTGCAGCAGCTGCAGCGCAGACACAGCCCTGCACAGAGCCAGCATCTGCCGCTTCCTCTCTTCGCAGAACCCTCCCGGCTCCGGGTGTCTATGCAAAGAGCGGCCGGCTGATCAAGAAAGGGAACCGGATCCGGTATAAACGTTCCAGCGGAAAATATCTCCGCAGCTCATGGAAAACTATCCACGGAAAGACCTACTACTTTATGAAAAACACCTATGCTGTAAAAGGTTTTCAGAAGATAGGGGGAAAGGTCTACTTCTTCAACCGACACGGCGTTCTGCAGCGAAAGAGCCAGTATGTCTCCGGAAAAAAGCTCAGAGTCTACAAAAACGGAGTCGTGCACTCCTACGGCGGAAGGCGCTATAATGTCAGGAAAACAAAAGGGCAGCAGGTTGTCGACTATGCCTGCAGGTTTATCGGAACCCCTTACAAATGGGGCGGCTCAAGCCTGACAAAAGGCGTTGACTGTTCCGGCTTTGTCATGTCGGTCTACGCGCATTTCGGCATTTATCTTCCCCACTACGACGCCTCGATCCGCAAGTGCGGCAGAGAAGTTTCCAGTCTGTCCAAAGCATTGCCGGGAGATGTCATCTGCTACAAAGGCCACGTTGCGATCTATATGGGAAATAACAGGATCGTCCATTCCACCAGCAGCCATTCCGGAGTCTGCATCGGCAATAACGCACAGTATACGCGGATCCTCTCTATCCGGAGATTCTTCTGATCCCCTCCGGGGTTCTTCCCCGACAGTTTCGGATTTGCGAATCAATCCGAAAATAACAGTGTCATAAATTCTAATGAAAACAGGGCAGAAGCAGCAATGCCGCCCTCTGCCATCGACCGGCCTGTGTCCGCCGCAAGGTATAAAACGCATTTACACGGGCGGTGTCAACAGGGCAGAGGCATCCACGCCGCCCTCTGCCATCCCGCGTGCCGCCATTCGCTGTCAGGCGAAAGATACCCTGCGGCGGCCATAGAATAAAAAAAGACCCGCAAACTGATCCTGATCCATTCATCATCGATCACAGTTTCGGGCCTTTTCTTTTTATTTATACGTTATCTTTATACGATATCTGCTCTTTACATTATCCGCGCCTTTTTACACAGAATCCACACTTCGTCAGGTCAGCGCTTTGCGCTGAAACGGGACAGATTTTTTTCTGCCTCGCCCGACAGTCCTGATTCCTTTTTTTCTTTAAGCTCTTTTAGTTCTTTAAGTCCTTTTAGTTCTTTAAGCCCTTTTAGTTCTTTTATTTCTTTTTTTCTTTTGCGGATTTGGCTTCTTCGGGAAGTATGATAATCAGGTCGGAATTGACGTCTTTGATCGTTGCCCTTACCTTGCAGTCGTAAACTGACATATCGTCCCCTTTCAGGGCCTTAGTAAGATCCGCGTACAGTCCGATCACGGATATCCCTTTGTCCAGAGTCAGTATATACTCGCCTTTTTCCAGTTCGGAATCGTCCAGACCCATATCTGCCAATGCTTCAGTACCTGAGCCGGTGACTTCATCCAGATCATCTTTATCGAGCTCCATTACAGCTGCATAAGAGCCCGAAGCGGGATCTTTATACACTTCTCTGATCTTCTCCGGGGCAAGGAAAGGAATCGCTGTATCCATACTGCCGGTCTTCTCCTTAGCCCGGTATGTCCATCCTTCCGTCTCTCCGAAAGTAGTTGTCTTCCTGTATTCGCGCCTGGCTTTTTTGTCAGTATAAGAGAGAGTATTTACTTCACCGGAAAACAGAAATATAGATACTTTAATATCACATTCCGCCATAGACATGGCGTCGGCTTCACTTTCTCCGAATACGGCATCCGCATCGGCCTTCACATCCATTTTATTGCCGCCGAGCTGTTTGACCGGCATATTTGCCTTCATCTTTATCTTTGCTGTTCCGTTGTAATCGTAGATCACATCTGACGAGTATTTTTTGCCCAGCGCAGCGGCCAGTTCTTTTTCCTCTTCTTCACTCAGCAGGGTGAGTCCCTCAGTGCTTTCGATCAGCTCGCCCTCACCGACAAGCCGGTCAGACACCTCAAATGTCTCTTTTGCCTGTGCGGAAACAGGGCCGAAGGCTCCAAGTACCATCACCGATGCCAATAATACTGAAAAAATTCCCGCGGAACGTTTCATACGCATTTCTTTTTTCACCTCCGAATATATTCTGTAATACTTGTGGATATGAGCAGGTGCCCGCAGACATGTATGATTAAACACGCATTGCTCCGCGCTTTGGCGCTCTCGCAATGCTCCACACATTCGCACCCCGCCCCGCAGCGGCCGCCCCGGCAGCCCTGCGCTGCTCTGTGCTCATAAACAAATATGAACGTCTCTTGAAATAGCTTGATTTTTTTTCAGCCTTGGACGTATGATTAGGGTTGAACGTCCGGAAGATGTCCGCAGATGTCCGAAATGTCCAAAATACCCGGACAGGTTTGTTTCTGCAGCCTCTCTCCCCGCCGTTTTTTCGCGCTGGCTATATTGTATCTTTTGTCAGCCCATGAAACAAGATGGTCGGAACACTTTTTATTCTTCTTTTTCATCCACTGTTCCGCCGGTCATTTTTTTCATAAAACCTTTGGAGGTATTATTTTTATATGCTTTTGAAGTCACGTATCAGTACAGGAAAAGAACAGCAGGAAATCCTGCCTATGGACATGGTGTCCTTCCCTTATGTCTGCTCAACGACCAGACTGGACTGCTGCCCGGACAACCCCGTCCCCTGGCACTGGCACAACGTATTTGAAATCGACTATGTCACGAAAGGGGAGCTCTCCTGGCAGACTCCTGACAACACATATCTGGTAAGCGCAGGAGAAGTGAATTTCCTCAACTCGGGAATCCTGCACACCTGTTCCGCGATCGGGAGCACCCCCTGCGAGTATTACACGATCCTGTTCGACATGCATTTTCTGTCAGGAATGTACAACAGCGTTTATGAAGAGAAGTATTTTCTCCCTCTCATGCACAACAACAGTCTTCCTTTCTGGCACTTCAAACCCGATTCGCTGCGCCACCTCAAGATGACCGAACTCATTCTGCGGGCGGTCGAACTGAGCCGCAAAGAGCCTTATGGATATGAATTCAAGATCCGCAGTCTGCTCAGTGACTTCTGGCTGATGCTGCTCGAGGACACAAAGGATATCAAGCCAACCGCTGCTCCCATTAACAGCGTGGACACAGAGCGCATGAAGCTCATGACTCAATTCATCAAAGAACACTGCAGCGAGAAGCTCTCTCTGGAAGATATCGCCGGGTCCGCCGGTATCAGTACGCGCGAGTGCACCCGCTGTTTCCAGCGATGCATCAACACCTCGCCCAATGTCTTTCTCACCCAGACCCGGGTGCGCATGGCTGCCGACCAGCTTGCGGGGACTTCCAAAAGCATCATAGAGATCAGCGAGGACTGCGGATTCAGCTCCCCCAGTTATTTCGCAAAGGTTTTCCGCGAAATGATGGGCTGCACTCCCAAGGATTACCGTGAAAAAGACGGAGGCGGAGAAGTCCCCTGGTACTACTCGGAGCAGTTCAGCCAGATTGTCCGGCGCAAATGATCCCATGGATCCGGCACCCTGCCGGCACACCTCACGAAAGGAATACTACTATTGAATTATAAAATCCACAATGGCCGACTCCTCATTGACGACGGTGAAAAAATATCCGTCCGCCCCGGAGATCTTTATATCCGCGACAGGAAGATCTCCTTTATTCCATTCTCCGAAGAAGAGACTTTTGAGACCGTGGACGCTAAAGACAGGCTGGTCATGCCCGGGCTGATCAATATGCACACCCATGCCTACATGACCATTATGCGCAACTATGCTGACGATGTGCCGTTCACAGACTGGCTTTTTAAGGGTGTCATGCCTGTGGAGGACCGCCTGCCGGCAGAGGCCGCCCGCTGGGCATCTCTGCTGGGATTCATCGAGATGATCCGGACGGGGACCACCTGCTTTGTCGATATGCATATGTATCACCGCCAGTCGCCGCTTGCCGCCGGACAGGCAGGCATGCGCGGATACATCGGGCGCGGGCTGGTCGGAAACGATCTCTTCGAGGAAGGAAACAACAGATTCAGGGAAGCCCTTGAGGAAAAGGCGGAGTTCGAGAGCGACACATTGAAATTCATCCTCTCCCCCCACGCGATCTACACCTGCTCGACCACACTTCTGCAGCAGGTCGCGGAGCAGAGCCGGGAGCTCTCCATGCTCAAGCAGATCCACCTGTCCGAGAGTGTGACCGAGCTCAAAGACTGCCTTGAAAAACACGGCATGACCCCCGTCAGACTGCTGGCCGACATCGGTTTTCTCGATGACAGAACGATCCTTGCCCACTGCGTTCAGATGCAGGGAGGCGATCTGGACCTCATCCGCGAGAGCGGTGCCGCGATCGTGACAAATCCCGCCAGCAACGCCAAGCTGGGCAACGGCTTTGCCCCCGTGGCAGACATGCTCGGCAAAAAGATCAACCTCTGCATCGGGACAGACGGAACTGCCAGCAACAATACATTAAATATGTTCCGGGAGCTGGGACTCCTCTCTCTGATCCACAAAGGAATCGCGCACGATCCCGCCGCCCTTCCCGCTGAGACCGCGGTCAGGGCCGCAACCGTCAACGCCGCCAAAGCCCTTCATATGGAAGACAGGCTGGGAGTCATCCGCGAGGGCGCCTGCGCAGATCTCATTTTCCTTGACCTGCGCGAGCCATCCCTTTTCCCCGGAAATAACATCCTCTCCTCGCTCTGCTATTCCGCCAACGGCTCTGAGGTGGAATCGGTCATGATCGACGGCAGATTCGTGATGAAAAACCGCGAGATGCTCACGATCGACACCGAGCAGGTTTATTACGAGGTTCAAAAGGCTGCTGACCTTTACCTGTGACAGGCGCCCTTGCCGGGGCATCACTTCGCTTTAATCATCGTTTTTAATCACACATGGCTGCGGGCATCCATCCACGGCCACAAGAATAAATATATGGAGACCACAATATGAGTATTATCCGAGACGCATCTCTCGCACCTTCAGGACACAAAAAAATCGATTGGGTCCGCTCCCACATGCCTGCCCTCTCAGAAATAGAAAGGCGTTTTGAAAAGGAAAAACCTTTCAAGGGACTCCGGATCGCCATCTCCGTTCACCTGGAGGCAAAGACTGCCAACCTGGGCCTGGTCCTGCAGAAGGGCGGGGCGGAAGTCTTCCTGACCGGCTGCAATCCCCTGTCCACTCAGGATGACGTGGCTGCCGCAATCGCCGAAAGAGGTGTCGGGACTTTCGGCAAATACGGCGTTTCCCCTCAGGAATATGAGGATCTCCTGGCAGCGACCCTTGCCTGCCATCCTCACCTGATCGTGGATGACGGCGGAGACCTCATCAACCTGCTCGGCGGCCGCTGCAAAGACTATGCGGATCAGCTCATCGGAGGCTGCGAGGAGACTACGACCGGAATCCACCGTCTCAGGGCCCGCGAGCGCGAAGGCATCCTGCCCTGCACCATGATGGCTGTCAATGACGCAAAGGCGAAACATTACTATGACAATAAATACGGCACCGGCCAATCCGTCTGGACCGCGATCATGGATACCACCAACCTGATTGTCGCCGGGAAGACAGTCGTTGTCGCCGGCTACGGCTGGTGCGGCAAGGGTGTCGCCATGCGCGCCAAGGGTATGGGCGCCAACGTCGTCATCACCGAAGTCGACCCCTTTAAGGCCCTCGACGCCACCATGGACGGCTTCCGCATCATGAAAATGGATGACGCCGCCCGCATCGGCGATTTCTTCATCACTGTCACCGGCTGCAAGGACGTCATCGTCTCCAGGCACTTCGAAGTGATGAAAGACAATGCCATCCTCTGCAACGCGGGACACTTCGACTGCGAGGTGGACGTCGCGGCGCTCAGCCGCATGGCTGTCTCATCCGAAGAACGCAGAAAGAACATCGTGGGCTATACCCTCAAAGACGGCCGCACCCTCAATGTCCTGGGAGAAGGCCGGCTGGTCAACCTGGCCTGCGGCATGGGCCATCCCGCGGAGATCATGGACATGTCCTTTGCCGTCCAGGCCCTGAGCCTGAAATGGCTGGTCGACCACAGGAATGAGCTGACCCTCAGGGTATACGACGTGCCGGAATCCATCGACGACGAAATCGGCAGATACAAGCTCGCCGCCATGAACATCGAAATCGATGAACTCACCCCCGAACAGAAGGCATACCTGTCCGGATGGGCATGAGAAATCCCCCCGGAAATAAACGGTTTAAATATTCAATGTACAAAAAACAGAGAGCCAGGCCTCTGATCTTTACAACAGATCAGACAGAACCTCCGGCTCTCTGTTTTTATTTATTTTATGACGCGATTTCTGTGCTTCCGCCGTGGAATACTCGCGGCTCGCAGGGCCGGCTGACCGGGGCCTGCATTTTCACCGCTCAGCGCCTGCAGCTTCCGCCGCGGAATACTCGCGGCTCGCAGGGCCGGCTGACCGGGCCTGCATTGAAGTATTCTTCCTTTTTAATTCAGAATTGCATGATGCGCTGTTGTACTGTTCTCATCCAGAGGCAGGAATGTATACCCGTTTTCCAGCGCCCAGGCGATCACATATTCAATGTTGTTGACCGTACTGGCCTTGGTATCATGGCACAGAACAACGGAATGATCGTTATTCTGCACCTGGGTGATGATATTGTTGACTACTTCCTCTCCTATGGGGTTGGCAGCTCCGTCCCCGCTGGAGACATTCCAGTCAAAGTAGTGCATTCCTTTTTTCTCCGCCTGTTCAGCGAGCAATGTCATAATTCCCGGTGTATAATCGGCACTCATGGTATTGGAACTTCCGCCGGCAAAGCGCATCAGGCTGGTCCGGCTTCCGGTCTGTTTCTCGACAATTTTCTCCATTTTCTCAATATCATCCCAGAAAGCCTTGTCACTGGAATAGATTTTTTCAAAGTCATGGGAAAAGGTGTGCACACCTATACTGTGGCCTGCCTCATATTCTTTTTTGATCATATCCTCGTAATAAGGAAATGCGCCTGTTACAAAAAATGTAACGTGCACTCCGTAATGGTCCAGAATCTCCAGCAGATGCTCCGTATATTCTCCGGGGCCGTCATCAAAAGTCAGATAGATCACTTTCGTATCGGGCACTGATCCCGGCTCGACGTTCTTCAGGTCGGATACAAATGCGCCCTTCTGCCCGCCTGCTGTCTCTCCCGTGCCGTCACCGCTTCCGGTGCCGTTCTCCCTGAGAGGTATTTCCCTGTACTCCTGCGCTATATTGCCCGCCCGGTCGGAGACACGATAACAGATGGTATTTTCAGTGACAGAGACAGTGACTTTATCCGTCAGATCCCCGTCTCTGTCATCCGAGGCTGTATAGCCTTCTTCCTCATATTCCTCCGGGGAATCGACAAAATAATCCGCCTTCCTGGTCAGCTCGATCACAGGAGGCGTTCTGTCGGGGATGATACGGCGGACCACCGCCCGGACTCCGCTTATGATCAGGAACAGAAGAAAGACAGCTATAATACCCGCCAGAATGACTGGCAGGAACCTCCTCAGCTTTCTCCGGAATCTGC
The DNA here is from genome assembly GCA_045117315.1 of Lachnospiraceae bacterium. GTDB lineage: Bacteria > Bacillota > Clostridia > Lachnospirales > Lachnospiraceae > CAG-791. The sequence continues at coordinate 7,747 of JBGUNJ010000217.1, forward strand.
GCCTGTGGGAAGGGACGCCTTTCCCTTTTCCTGTCCCCCGCTTTGCCGTGGCGCGCGTCCTGTTCCCTGTTTTATCAGCGTTGCCGGTTCCGCCGCTCCTTCCTGTCCTGCCGCTGCTGCCTGACCTGCTTCCTGTCTTATCGCCGTTATCGGTCCTGACGCTTCCGCCGGCTCCACGGCTGCCTGTCCTGTTGCTGCCGGTCCCGGCGCCTGTCATATCGTTGCTTCCGCCTTCGCTGCGATTGTCTGTCCTGCCGCTGCTCTCATTCCTTCTCCTCACAGGCCTGCTTCCGTCCACTGTGGCATGGCCGCGGCCCGATCTGTTTTTCCTGGCGGTCCTGCTTCTTCCGGGTTCCTTCTCCCATCCGATCAGACTGATCTCACTTTTGCCGGAATTACCGGAATTACCGGAATCACCGGCAGCAGGGGCATGCTCTGCTCCAATTGAAGAGGGAAGGTCTCCCATCTGCCCGGATTCTGCCCGATCCAGATTGTCTGTGTATGATTTATCACTCATATCCTGCTCCCTGAGCTCCTTTTTTCCAAAATGACTCTGCCGGACGTCAGGACTTTCGTGCAGGTCCTGACTTCTTCTTTTTCTTCTCCGGCAGTTCCGCCCACATATTCCTGATCAGTTCACTCAGGAACCGGCGGTCATCTACATCATCTACCATGAGCATTTCCTTAGCTCCGTCATATGGCAGTTCCATGGCAGCGTCCGGCATCATCTTCACGGCAGCCGGAACCGGTTTCACCAGGAGCCGGTCATCATAAATACCGCCAAACACTTTGCCGCGGTAGTATAAAATATATTCTCCCATCATTGTCCGACAGCTGATTTCTTCAAGCTCCTCCAGCTGTCCCATGATAAAATCCAGATACTCTTTGGTCGATGCCATATTCGGGCCTCCTGTCCTTTGACCTTAATCAGATGCCGAATGAATCGCTGCAATCCAATCGGCGTCCTTTGGACGTTTTCATTTATGTTCATGACAGGACATATCGCTCATCCTGAAACGGCAGCGGTCTGCCACTGCGCTCTTTGTCATCAGTTTGTCATGTTTTATTGTAGCAGTTTAATTTCTTTTGCCAACAAAAAAGACCGCAGGAAATAAATTTTTCCATTAGCGGTCTTTTCATCTTCGGCTATTGCCGTGACATTGTCATAAGAGGGTACATCACCCATTACAGATTCGTTTTCTGTCCAAACAGCATATCCGCAGCCTTTTCCAATTCTCTTCGCTCCTGAGCATCATCGTATCCACTCTCTTTGTCATCAATACCCTTTACAGGGGTGATTGAAAACAGCCCGTCCCTGTTGCAGTAAAAGAAGATCCTTTTGACACCTCTGATTTTGAATCTTGCTTCGGCGTTCCCCTCCGGATAAAGCTTCACCATCTGTATACCATCGTGAGAGACTGCTGCCATAAAAGAAATGTAGTGGTTCTTTGTCATGCTGTGGTCAACCCGTACAAAGTATTCGTCCTCGACGCGTTCAATAAAAACCATGTGGCGTTCATCCGTTGATTCCGCCTCTAAGGGAGTAAGCAGTATGCCATGACAATGTATAGCCGCTTCTCCTATACTGTGTATGGCATTTCCACAAACCGGGCAGACATAAAACTTTGAGCGGAGCATATTTGCGGATACATTCGCATTGTAAATCGCATTTCCGGATATAAGCTCCGCCACCGAAATCCTGAATGCCTCTGCAACAGGTTCCAGAAGGGTGATGTCCGGGTATCCTTTGCCGGTCTCCCATTTTGAGACCGTCTTATCACTGACTCCCAGCTTTTCCGCCAGCTGAAGCTGAGTCATCCTGTTCTTTTCACGCAGTTCCTTAATAACTGCGCCTGTAACATACTGGTTCATGATCGCACTCTCCTCTCTCACAGGTATTGGCACGGCTGCTTGGCTTTAGACTCCAGCCTGCCATGCTGCCGAAGCGCGCTCAGGAAACGCCTTGGCTATTTACGATTCTTCTTTCACACATTACGATTCTTCTTTCGCAAATTGAGCTTCTTCTTTCACACTTGTGGCCATGCTCCCGCGCTCACAAACATGTATGAATAAACCACGCATTACGATTTTTCTCATGTACAGATTGTAATTCAGCCTGCATGAATAAACCACCTACGGAAAGTAGAGTACATGTATGCGTGAGCTGACTGCGGAAAACAGAGTGCATGTATACATAAACTGCCTGCGGAAAGCGGAGTGTCCGCCGCAAGGCGGAAATTACACTTCACGGGCCGTGTCATAATAGGGCAGAGGCGCCCATGCCGCCCTCTCCCTCCGACCGGCCCGTGTCCGCCGCAAGGCGGAAAAATACATTTCACGGGCCGTGTCATAAAAAAAGAGCCTGCGAACCGCAGGCCCTTGTACATTATTCGGGAAACAAATCAAAGCACCTGTTTCCTGTTCAGCGGAATCCGTTTGTTTTGCACGCATTTACAGCGTGCCTGAGCGCGTCAGCGCGCAGACATCGTCAACGAAAAATCCGCTGACGCGATTCCTTGTGAGCAATTCGTGGGAGGCAGTTTCTCCGATGGGATAGACGGAGATTTACAGCGCTTCGGCGCAAACCTCTGAAGTGAAAAAACAGCTTCTCCCTGCAGTATCGACTGCTCAGATCATTGGTTTTTCATTTAGAAAATCTGACCGGGCAGTTTCAGTTTTTGCTTAGGCGGAAAACCCTGATCGAATTCATCCACTTCCTCATCGCTCACGTAATATCCCTGCGGAGTCTGATAGACGCCTGTGATTCCATCAAGAAATCCCGTAACCAGCTCTTTGCAGAGAAAGAACGACGAATCCGCATCTTCCGGCAGGTCATGATACCGGATTCCGAATTTTCCGGCATAGTCAAAACCGCTCTTGCCATAGAAATCAATATTGCCCTCAAAAAGCACCGCTCCGAATCCGAGTTCCGCAGCCTTTTGCAGCGAATAATCCAGCAATGCCTTTCCATATCCCCGACGCTTCAGCTCCGGTGTGATACAAATCGGCCCCATAGTAAGAACGTCGATCACTCTGCCATCGTCGGCTTCGATGATCGTCCTCATGAACATATTCTGCCCGATCAGCCTGCCATCCTGCTCCATGACGAAGTCCAGTTCTTTTACAAAAGCCGGATCCTCACGGAGTACATGGATCACATAATGCTCACTGCATCCCGGACGATAAATATTCCAAAATGATTCCCTGACAAGGTTTTCAACTGCTCTGTGGTCTTTCTTCTCTTCTAAACGAATCGTGTAGTCATTTTTATTCAATGTTTTTTTCCTCCTGAAAACTTGTGACTAAAAGCTGCTTTTCAGCGGGAGGCTTGTGTGATTGTCAGCAAACCTCCCGGTCAGCCCACAATCTCCAATGTGTTGTACTTTCTCAAACAGCACTCTCCTTAAATAAATGATATAAAAATAAATGGTTTTTGCCGCTTTTACGGCAGACTTTGGTTTTTTGCCGCTTTCACGGCAGACTTATCGTAGCATATATCGTTACTGTTTTCCACATCCGTCAGGATAACTGAAGTGTCACTTAACACACTTGTTACTATTCACGCCCTATCGAGGGCGTGAATAGTAACTTGCGTTCGCCCATGCTGAATTCGCTTCGCAAATGGGGCGAACGCCGTTCCACTCGGGTTTTTGCGCTGAAAATCGCGCAAAAACGCCTCGAATTCGAGGGGGTCTGTAA
>JBGUNJ010000218.1:0-7138 GCA_045117315.1 Lachnospiraceae bacterium
GCGACGGATACAGAATCACACTTGATTATACAGAAGAAGCGAAGATTCCCGAAAATGCCGAACTGTCTGTCAGAGAGATTACAGCCGGGACAGACAAGGAGGCTTATGAGGCATGCCTTGAACAGGCCGGCCAGCAGGTGGCCGCAGATGATAAAACCAGCGTGGACCGCAAGGCGTCCCGTTTTTTTGATATCGAAATCCTTGTCAGGGACACGGACAGCGAGGGCAGAGAAGTGATCACAAAGATCGAGCCCTCTGCATCGGTCAATGTGAATATTCAGATCATCGAAGACCAGGCAGCAGATGATATTGCATCCGCGGATCAGAAAACCGGCCAGGGCGATCCTGCAGTGCTTCACTTTGCTGAAGAAGGAGTGGAACAGCTTGACGCCACGGTCAAAGAAAACCAGGAACAGAAAGCCGAAGAGGACAAGAGCACAGGTAAAGAGACTCAACCCGCCGGGTCCACCACCGAGATCAGCTTTGAAGCCGAATCCTTCTCTATCTATGGCGTAGTGTATACTGTGGACTTCCACTGGGAAGTGGATGGGAAAGTGTACGATTTCAGCATTCCCGGAGGTGGTTTCGTGAGTCTGGAGAAACTTCTGGAAAGTCTCGGTATTACAGAAGAAAGAGAGACAAAGGAGTTTGTCGCGGATGTCGAGAAAGCGGAGTTCTCCAACGCCGACCTGGTATGGGTTGAAAAGATTGAAGAAAAAATCTCTGTCGGTGCTCTGAAAGAACAGAATAGCCTGTCGATTGAGTACAGTGAAGATCTGACAAAAGAACAGATCGAGGAGATTGATTCACAGACAATTGATTCCGGAGACTGGGCATTGATCAGTCTGCGGCCTTTTGAAACAGAAGAGAATCTGACAGTAACGATGAAGGATGGTGAAGTATTCACGATCCTTATTACTGATGCACAGATAAAGAAGACAGTGATCAGCGCAAGTGGGGAGACCTATGAAATAACTGTCACTTACGGGGAAGACGCAAAGATTCCGGACGGCTCAGAGCTGAATGTCAGGGAGATTCTTCCAGAAGACAGTGAGTATGCGGAGTATTATCAAAAGGCAATAGCGAAAGCCTGTGGAGAAGAGAGCAGAGATCATTATGCCCGTTTCTTTGATATTGAGATCCTTAGTCAGGGAGACAAGATAGAACCCAAAAGCACTGTTGCGGTGAGCATTACGCTGAAAGATTCTCCGGACAAGGCCTCTGATTTAAGAGTAGTTCATTTTGGCTCCGACAATATGGAGATTTTAAAGACTCAGGAGACAGAGGAGAAGACCGAAAGCCAGGAAGCTTCCGTGGAGAAGGATGGAGTAGAGCAGAAAACTCAAAGCCCGGCAGTTTCAACGAAGAAGGATGGAGCAGAGCAGAAAACCGAAAGCCCGGATGCTTCCATGGAGAAGGAGGACTCAGCGGGTCATACGGAAGTAAACTTCATGACCAATGAGTTTTCTGTATATGCTGTTGTATCTGCCAATAATAACAATGGATACGGACTTGGCAGTCAGAAATTTGCCATTGTTAATACCAATGTAAATGAAGCTGTCCTGGGAAAGACCCAGACCCAGAGCGGAAGCACCAGACTTGCTGCTTCTGCTGTAACAGTAAAAGAAAATAATGGTACAAATTATGTAATTGGGGATGAAGTCACCGTCTGGGAATTTGTTAATGTTAGTGGTAACACCTACAACATTAAGGCGCCCGACGGAAGATACATGAATATAGGGAATGGAACGGCGACTCTCTCCAATAATCCGCAGAATATTACGGTGAATCCCAGGGGAAGCAATCGCGGCCTTCGATTATATGCAAATGGTTATGCACTGAATGCATGGAACAGCAGGGTGTCAGACGGCTTTGCAGGAGGTCATTGGAACGATGATGCCGAGTATTTTACACTTTTTGATGTAGATGAGGTTATCCAGACCCAGGCCGACAAAATCAGTCTGACTGATCTGATCAACAAACATGACGGAGAGGCTCCGGTAACAGATGTTGTGATCTATACCCGTATCCTGAATGCGGAGAGAGATGGTTACGACTATTATGCAGTTGCCTCAGACGGCTCTCTGGTACCAATCTCTGATCTCGGCAATACTGTCGGGTGGACGGCTTCTGCAGATACTTCTCCAGCCCGTTTGAAATGGAATCTGACGGTCCACAGGGACGGAGGAGAGCACAATGGATATTTTGACTTCCAGAGCATGGAGACCGGACAATATCTCATTCCGACAGCTGAGAATGGTCTGAAGGAGGACGACCCGGAGGAAGCATGGGACCTCGGTGTTAATATGCAGGGGTGGAACCAGCATACTTACGGGAGTACGATTGAAAGATGGGATGACGGCTCCCGGGAATATGTCGGATATGCCTATGATCCTGTGAGTAATAAAATCGTACCGACCATTGACGATACTCAGAAACTTGAATTTCTGTTTGCCCAGGTAAATGAGGACACAACTCCCGATCAGCTCCATGAGGTTCCCACTCTGGATGGAAAAACCAAGGGTATCACGATCAGGATGTATGACTTTGACGGGTATGATCTCTACCAGACATCCCCAGCGCGATCAAGGGAAATGACCAATGTTCTGGGCACCAGAAGTATTCAGTCGACAAATGAGGGTGGAGTCGGATTCGCCAACAGAGGGCTGGTATCACAGACTCTGACCAATGGATTCCCGACAGCGACCTTGACAGGACAGTCTTTAAACCAGCTTTTTAATGACACGCATTTAAAGTCAGATGCCAGCAATATCTTTGTCCGTCAGGTTTACGACGAGACAGGCTACTTCAGCTATGATTCAAGTATAAACTATGCCTATCTGGATCAGGGCAGTAATCAGTTTATCTTATATCAGGAGCTTGCTGCACCGGAGATGGAAGAAAGGGATACGCCTTCCGCCAATAAAGGAAACTTCTTCCCCTTTGATTCTCTTCAGGACCTTGCCGATCAGAACAAAGTCTTTACTGATCGTGTAGTACAGTACGACGGAGATCTGCAGAAGATGTCCCCGGATAATCCTCTTTACGGCAAGGAACTTTATGTGATTGATTCCGGCAGCAAGAACAATTACAAGAGTTACTTCTTCGGAATGACGATGGAAGCGCAGTTTTATCAGGGGCCTGACGGCAAGGACGAGAAAGGCAACGATATCATCTATGAATTCAACGGCGATGATGACATGTGGCTTTACATCGATGACCGCCTCATGTTGGATATCGGCGGCTGCCACGGCGCAGTCAGCGGAACGATTAACTTTGCGACGGGAGAAGTAAAGGTAAACGGAGCAAAGAACCAGGTACATACCACCATTAAACAGATCTTTCAGGATGCCGGGAAGCTTCCTGATAATACAGACTGGACAGAGGAAGGAGCTGCGAAATGGTTCAAGGGCGATACGTTTGCGGATTACACTAAGCACTCCTTTAAAATGTTCTACATGGAGAGGGGATCCTATGCCTCCAACCTGAAGATGAACTTCAACCTCCTGACAATTGAGCCGGGTTCTTTTGTACTGGAGAAGAAGCTTCCGGCTGATGTCCAGTCGGCATATGGAGACCAGGTTTTTGCCTATCAGATTTATACGATCCAGAACGGACGGGAGGTTCTCTACACTCCTCCGGACGGGAAATATGTGACTTATGAAAAGACCGGGGAAAGGGTTGTCCCGGAAGGACAGACAGAGAGCGCTGTTTACAAGCCTGCCTATGAAATAGACGGGAGAACATTTAACAATGTCTATCTTCTGAAGCCGGATGAGCCTATCGTGATCCCGACAGAAAATAATGAGGTTCGATATTATGTGAGAGAGATCGGAATCGACACGGACCTCTACGAGTCTGTATGGGCAAATCAGCGAGAACTGAACATTGAAGAAAAGGACGGCACGCATATTGCTCAGACTGGGACAGATGCTGTCAAAACACGGGGACGGGTGACATACGAGAACATCCCGAAGGAAGTTCACAATCTCCGCCTCGAAAAGCTCATGCAGGGGCCTTTAAGAAATCCTGATGATTCCTTCCGCTTTGATGTAAAGCTGGAAGACAGCCGGACCGGGCAGCTCATTCCTTTTAACCAGGGCAAGTACTACATTGTCAAAACAGAAAATGGAGTTGACCACTATTACAAATATGAAAACGGAACTCTTGTACAGAGCAATGAGCCGGTTGCTTATAAGGCCGGCTTAAGCGGATCGATCGACCGCATTCAGCCCGGATATACGATATTGATCACAGGCCTGCTGCCCGGCACTGATTTTAAGGTTACAGAGAATCAGTCAGAGGCTGAATTCCCCGCCGGATATGCTTATGTCAAGACGGAAGTGAAGAATGCCGGAGAACCGGAAGTCGAAGGCGCGGACGGCACAATCCTGGCAAGGACAGCAGCGGGAGCTGCTGCCTCTGATGAGCAGGATGCGCTTGTGCAGATTACAAACACCAGTGATCTGAAAACCGATATTGAAGTTGAGAAGACATGGAACGGAAACATGCCCGCTGGCCAATCGACGATCGTTCTGTACAAAGTGATCGGCTCTGCAAGCAATCCGGATGCCGGAAAGCCGGGATCCAAAGTACGAATTGTTGTTCAGGCAGATCCTGCACCGATCACGACGGATGCAGGCTCCATCACAGTCAGCTATTCTGGCACGAAAAAGGATGGTTCTGACGACAGTGGAAGCTTTATCCTGAGCAATGAGGAAGGGTGGAGCAAGCCATTTGAATTTGACCGAGGGGGCGAGTACAGCTTCACTTATTCCCCGGACGGAACAAAAGTGCTGACCGCAGTTCCTGATAAAACAGGGACTTTCAGCGAATCGGATACGATCACCCTGACAACTACTGCGGCGGAGCTTCAAAAGTTTAAATATACTTTTTCAGTTCCTGCAGATCAGAGACAGGAAAAAGGATCAATCGATGTAACCTGTAATGGTATCACAAAGACTGCAAACCATTCCAATAACTGGACAGTAGACTTCGAGGTTGCGGAGGGGACTCCGGTTACATACAGCGTACAGCCGGATGGAAAGTTCATTTCCGGGTCGTCATTGGACCCTGCCGTGGCTTCCCCTGCGGCCGGTAACCGGAATATCACGATCACGCCGGAGAAACAGGCGCTTATCATGGTCATTCCAGTATCGGTTGACTGGAGTCAGAGCACAACATCTCTGCCGGATGATACCTCTGTGACTTTCACGATTACCGGCAATGGCAAAGAGGAGACAATTGTTCTCCCGAGTGGAAACAGCTGGGAAACCTCTGTTACATTAGACCGGCTGGATGAGAACGGAGATTTGATTACTTATTCAGTAGAATCGTCAGTGACGACAGCAGACACGAAGAAGACAGTATCTCTGGACGGTGTACCCGTCAGCATTTCCGGCAGCGGGGAGATTGCGGCAAAAGGCATTGCCAAAAGTAAAGGTATAGTGGCAGTCACTGTTCAGAGAGTTCAGTACTGGAGCGATACAGGATATAATCTCATTGAAGCTTTACCGGTCCAGGAATTTGAACTCGGAGATACGATCACTGTAAAAATCAACCGTTTGAACAACCCTCTTATTTCTGTTTCTTATAGAACTTCAGATGGAAAGAGCGACTCGATCAGTCCCAGCCAGCCCGCCTTTGATACTGGAATGCATGAGGAAAGCTTTGAAATAACGCTGCCTGACACTCCGGGAAACTATACAATCAATGTAGATGATCCTTGGACATTCGGAGCAAGTCTTGTTTCTGTCCAGAAAAAAACAAGAACAGGCAGGTATGCTTCACCTGCTTCACGTTCACTCCTGAAAAATGCACCCCGAAAGGGCGCCCCTACACATATAGCGAGTCCGGAACAGACATTTTATGATGCGGGTGCAGGCGGAAGCGGGGATTTACCGTTCACGGTGATCAAATACAAGGATCTTCCTGCAGGCGCTGTACAGGTTCCTGAAAGTGAAGTGCCGGATTCTGTATTTGAGATGAACGGAAACGGTTCCCATAAATGGCAGAACCTTTCTACCATAGACGAAAACGGCAATCCGATCTACTACTACGTGGTTGAAAGAGATGCCACAGCAAAAGCTGATGAAATGTCAGTCACCTATCATTACACTTATCGTGATGACGGAACCATAGAGAAGGTTGAAATAGTCAATACGGCCAACGGCAGGGAGGAGCCCGATACAAAGAACTTTGCGTTTACAAAAGTCTGGAGAGATATGCTTGGTGAAAACGCAATATCGTGGCCATCCGGGATGTCGATCACTGTGACGATCCAACAGGATGAGAACGAATATGCAAAATATACTATTACCAGTGCCGATCTTCAGGAGAATAATGAAATAAGCGCAGTTGGAGACACGACTGGAAGTAAAGCGAAGCTCATTGTGAGAACAAGTAAAACTTCCGGATATGTCTTCAGTCTGACCGGACTTCCATGGGGAGATTCGGAAACCGGCTATACCTATCGTGTATCAGAGGAGGCCGTAGACGGCTTCCAGCCCCCCAAGTATTTCGGCGCGGATGGAGAACAGGCCATGGGTGCCTCCCGCATTGAAGACGGGGGCACGATTAAAAACGATCTGGTCGGATATGAACTTCCTTCCACCGGCGGTCCCGGCACAAGGCTCTTCACGATCCTTGGTACGATCCTGATCGCAGGAGCGGGAATGCTGCTCTTGAAGAGACGGAGAACAGCCAACTGACAATTTAACATGATTCACAGGGAGGCCAGCTCACTTCGGTGAGCTGGTCTTTTCTGATTGAGCTCAGCACTTGGTCACTTTACACTTTATATTAATGTATTTTTTTCTCTTGTGTTGTGACGCTTTTTTAGATATTGTACATGTATACTGACCATGGAATACAGTATAGGATAACCAGATAGAAAGACATTTCGATCAGACACTGCGCAAAAAGAACTGTCTGGGACGCAATATCAATTATAATTAGCCTGCATTCCGGCGATGATTCTCCGGAAGACAGGCTGACAGATTCCTACAGTTTTAGATTCAAGTTATATACCCAGTGTTTCGGAATCGCCATAACATCAGGGGATTGACAGAAAGACCTGACTATGAAAGCTTTACTTGAAAAAATAAGAATAATTCTCAGAAGCCGCAGAACCAGACGG
>JBGUNJ010000219.1:0-58726 GCA_045117315.1 Lachnospiraceae bacterium
CAGTTCGAACACTCCCTTATATGGGGAAACAAAAGCCAGCTAACTCATGACTGAAGTCACAAGAATGCGCTGGCATGCTTTTCAAAAGCAGTTCCTCATCCGTGACCGGGGGCAGCAGTTCCTGCCATGGTGCGGTTCTTTTCTTCCTGATTGTTCTCATGATGGCCGCTTGCCTCCGGTACGGAAGATGCTTCTTTTACAGCGGCTTTGCAGGGCAAAGAAATTACAGCCATTCACGATGGGCACAGGACTCCCGGACCAGTCCTGAATTGTCGCGGAAACAAAATTCAAAAGTCAAAAACGGAATTTTTTAAACTCGGCGCAAAAGAAAACACAAGTATTCCTTTTCCGGACGGCGGGCTGCACTTTCTGCAGATGATTCAGACCGGAGACCTGCCTGTTCCGGGACACAGGGAATACAGCACTAAGTGGAGGAGGTGAGCCGAGATGAAAAAATTCCTTCATTCTGCCGGAACAGGAGTGAAGGGCAGAGGAATCCTGAACACTGCTGCCGGAATTCTTGCAGCTGTACTTGCGGTAGCTTTCCTGACTGTCCTTCCCGTATCTGCCATCATGCCGGTCCATACCCCGGGAAGCTTCCGGACCGGTGACATCATGACCGGGAAGACAGGCGCGGGAGCAGCCCTGTCCATTCTTTCTTCCGGAAGCAGGAAGTCCGCAAAGATCCTTCACAGTTCCAGCGTGAAGCTGTCCAGGACGAAATATACCTATGACGGACATTCCAAAAAGCCCTCTGTCACTGTGAAATACAGCGGTAAAAAATTAAAGAAGAACCGTGACTACACGGTTTCCTACAGGAATAACAAAAAGCGGGGTACCGCGAAAGTAATCGTCCGCGGAAAAGGTAAATACAAGGGAACCGTAACTAAGACATTCCAGATTAAGTAAACTCATACCGGCAGTTCCCGGCAGGATATTTCGGACCAGGTAAGCCTTACGCCGGCAGTTCCCGGCAGGACATTCCTGGCAAGCTGAGCTTTACGCCGGCAGTCCCCGGCAGGATATTTCAGACCAGGTAAGCCTTACGCCGGCAGTTCCCGGCGTAAGGCTGCACAAAAGAATACATAGGAAAAACATATTGCCACACGAATGACTGCGCGAACACGCCTCCTCCCAGGGGGCGTGTTCATCATTTTTTACCATCCCTTCTGCCGGAACAATCTGGCAAGTCAGTCTCCGCAGTCAGCAGTCTTGCACCCTCAAAATACGGTATGATATATTTTAAATATACGTAAAAAGGCTGAAAAGGAGTTGTCATGACTTATATATGTCCCGCCTGCGGCGGTCCCAATGAAAATCATGAAGGCACAAGGCTGATCAACTGTATCTGGTGCGGAACTGCCTTTCGAATTCCCGCCGGATCTGCAAGCCCCTCGGATAATCCATTCATGCTTGCTTCGCAGACTTCCCTCTCGGCCAGTCAGAGCGCCTCAGCAGGCGCGGCAGCTGCCGCGTCTTCCACTGCCATGGCATCCTCTATTATCCAGGCTGCCCAGGACCCAAATCTGGCAAATGATCCGGAAAAAGCCGCAGAGATCGCGGCTGCTGCCGCCCGTGCAGCAGAAAACGCGATTGCGGCTGCCAACGCCGCCTCAGCTGCTGCCGCTGCTGCCGCGGCGGCTTTTGATCTGCAGAAAAATGAAGCAGCACTGCAGGCACAAGCTGCTGTTCCTCCTGCGCAGACAAACTCAGAGCAGACCCGGACTTCCATCCCTGCGCAGACATCTGCGGGCTATCCCCGGACAGCCGCCCCGGCGCAGGCACACGCACCTCAGTCTGATGCTTCCATCCCCGCGCAGACATCTGCGGGCTATCCCCGGACAGACACCCCGGCGCAGAAACACGCACCTCAGTCTGATGCTTCCATCCCCGCGCAGGCACCCGCAAACCAGAAACAGGCTGCTGCCGCCATGCCGCAGACAGGACCTTCTCAGGGCACCCCTGCACAGTCCGCTTCTCAGCATGCCGGCAGACACAGCGAAGAGCAGAGTTCCTCCCGAACTGAACCCTCTGCCGCTGCCGGGCATTCTGCCTCTAAGCCAGCAGGCATCCGGATCGTCAGCAGAAAGTTCGCAGACGCACAGACCGGCATCGTCCTTGCCTCTGCCGCCATCCCGGACAATTTCAGTGTCAGCGGGACCCTGGTTCAGAAATGGCAGAGTGATATGGTGCCCTTTACGGCTTCCGTTCAGGCTTTCAGTCCCGACAGGAGCCTTTTCCTCGCCTCCACCTCAGGTGAATTCTACACCTATTATCTGAATCCCCTCCTGAGGTCCGCGGCCGCCAGTGTCCCCGGCGCTTTCAAGACCCAGCTTCGCAATTTCATCGAACCGGACCAATATCTGCACCAGTATGCCGAAAAAATGGCAGGCGTCCGTCTGACACCCACCGCCAGAGCCAAACTGCCCAGTCCCTTCGGGGCGGATCTTCAGGGTGAGCGGAACCGGCTGGCACGCTATGTTCAGGACCACGCGATCAATGTCAGCGTACAGGTAGCTGTGTCCACTTACTACTGCGACGCCTTCCTCTACCGCTACGAAGCGGTCGTCAAGGGCAGACGAAGCGTTTTTCTGGCCGGCTGCGATTACAAGGGCGTCGAATATTATGATGCCTCCAACAGCATGGCTTTTGCCCTGGGAGGCGGAGCCGGCGGCCTGCTTGCCATGGGCCTTCAGGGAGGCCTCTTTGGCCAGGGCGGCCAGAGCAAAAAGGCAAAAGCAGCAGCCCAGGCCGCAGCCGAAGGCAGAGGCAAGGACTCACCCACCGGTGTAGGCACGGATGGAATTCCCTTCGGTCACGGCAAAGAATATGGAAAAAGGGTAGACACCATTGACTGGGGCTGCGATCGTCTATACTTCATGGCCGCCCCGATCGAGTTTGAGAAAACCGCCACCAGTCTCTTCCTGCGCTTCATCGGCAGCCTGGCTCCGGATCCCGCCCTCTGGAAACGCAGAGATCTCCTCATTGAGCAGATGCACCAGCAGCGGATTGAAGAAGCTGTGCGGCTAAATGCCCAGGCAGCACAGATGCGCATGGACGCCCAGCGCCGCCAGGCAGAGCTTAGCCGTCAAATTCAGGCAAACAGCGAAGAAATCTCTCGTGGCATCATGGATTCCTGGGAAAAACGCAGCGCCTCCCAGAGCCGGATGAGCGAAAACCGGTCCCAGGCCATCCGGGGCGTCAACAGCTGGCAGACCTCCTCCGGCCGCACTGTAGAGGCCAGCGTCACCGCCGACCATGTCTACCAGAACCGCTATGGCGACACCATCGAAGTCTCCGGCACCGCCCTGGACGACGAACTGACCGGCCGCCTGGACTGGACCGAACTGAAACGCAAGTAATGTATCCGCCATAAGGTGTAAAAATACATTACACCGTTCGCCGTCAGGCGAAAAATTCCTTACGGCAGCCCTGCGATAAACAGGTCCGCCGCTTTAAAAATATGCGGCGGGCTTTTTTGCGGCCGCTATCGGCATTTGTTATAATGTCTGTATTGTACTGATCCACTTTTTTCTGACAGGTGATGAAATGGACACGAGAACAGCGCTCAAAAAAAATGAACGCCTGCTTTTCCCCGGAATGGAGTGCGTGATTGACGCGCCCGCAGGCCGGGGCGCTAATGTTCTCGCCTATATCGGACATTATCAAGATTTGCAGCATAAACATCTGACGCACAAGGTCCTGATCCGGGAGCTCTTTCCCTACGATCCCATGGGCAGAATCTTTCGCGGCGAGGACGGAAATCTGTATGTCCAGCCCTCTGCCGGGGAATTTTATGACTGGCACCGCATGACCTTTCTGCGCGGAAATGAAGTCCATCTGCGCCTGTCCGGGCAGATTCCCTCAAAGATCGATCTGAATATCAACACGTTTTCCTGCAGGGGGACACTCTACAGCCTGCTGGGCTTTACCGGCGGAAGAAGTCTGGAGGACGAGATCGGACCTGAAGGTTTATTGAAGCCCGGACAAAGTGCGGCGAATACAGGTGATCCGACCGGCCTTCTCCGCATTGTCCGAGTGATGCGTGGAGCTCTGGAAGTCCTGAGAGCTTTTCACCAGGAAGGATATCTGCATCTCGATATCAGTCCTGACAATATCCTTCTCATCGGTGAGCCGGACTCTGAGCGCGTGACCCTGATCGATTATAACAGCGTCCATACTGTCGAGGAGATCCGTGGATGGCAGGTAAATGGCACGCTGTACGATTCCAATAATGTCCCGGTAAAAGCCCCGGCCAACTGCAGGGAGAATGTGCTCTCATCTACAGAACCTGCCTGCTGCCCGCAGGACCGGACAAGCCTGCCGCCGGTCGATCTTAGCACGAAAGAAGGCTATACATCACCGGAAGTGAGGCTCTGCCGTTTTGAGTCCATCGGCCCCCCTTCCGATCTTTATTCCATGGCTGCAGTTTTCTGGCATTGTCTGTCCGGTCAAAGACTGGAGGGCCTGTCCTGGGTGGGCGCAGTCCTGCCCGATCCCGCAAAACTGCCCCGGTGTAAGGATCTGAGCGGACCCGTTCTGTCCATGCTGCGGCATATACTGAAAAAAGGCCTGGTCGCGTCTCCCCGCAGGCGATATCGGAGCGCGGATGAGATGCTGTCAGATTTCGAAGAGCTTGAAGACCGGATCACAGGCAGAGGGATCACCCGCTGGTCCCTGTGGGAGAGCGGACGCGCGCGTCTTTTTTCCATAATGCGGGAAAACACCGGACTTCAGTACATACGTGATGACTCCGCCCTCTATCCCATCAAAGTGGAACAGGAAGACGGAAGCCGGGTCGATTTTAGACAAATCGCTGCCGGCAGCCAGGACACCCCTGTGCTCCTTCTCGGCGGAGGCGGCATGGGCAAAACGACCGCCCTCTACCGGATCGCGAATGAAGCTTACGCCTGTGAAAGAAGTTTCACCGAGGACGCCACTGCCGTCTTTTATATCTCCCTGTACGGCTATCGGGACGGAGGAGACCATTTTATCCGGGACACCATTCTGGAAGGCCTGAAATTCAAACCTCAGACAGACAGTATGGAGACTGCCCGCAGGGAATTGATGCAGCTTCTGGATCAGCCAGCCGGATATGCAGATCCCGCACAGACCAAAAGCGCGCAGGCGGAAAGTGCAGAAACGACAAGTGCGCTGACCAAAAAGGCGCAGACACAATTCTCAAAAGATGAGAGCGCACAGGCGGAAAGCACAGAACCGAGAAGTGCGCTGACCAAAAAGGCGCAGACACAATTCTCAAAAGATGAGAGCGCGCAGGCGGAAAGCGCAGAAACCAATACCGCTCAGTCTGCCGGAACTGAATCTTTTCAGAAGAAGAGGAAGGAAAAGCCTGTCCTCCTTCTCCTTCTGGACGGACTCAACGAAGCGTCCGGCGAAACCGGCCCCCTGCTCCATGAAATCCGCCTTCTGGCATCGAAGCCGGGAGTGCAGATCCTGCTCACGAGCCGCAGCGATCCGGGAGACCCTCTCTTTCATAAAAATATTCTCTGCAGGCTGGATCCGGCGGATATCAAAAAAATCCTCTCTGATGAAGGAATTCTTCCTCCCGAGAACATGGAGCTCATGGATCTGCTCTGTTTCCCGATCCTGCTCTCTGCCTATATAGAGACAGCCAAAAGCGGAGGGACAGGCACTGGACATATGGACAGCAGGGAAGAACTGCTGGACCAGTATTTTCTGGCGCTCCGGAAAAAAGAATCCCGGAATCTCACGGATCCCCGGATCAGGGGGGAAGGAGTCGACGCCGTCCTCAGGTTCCTCCTCCCGGAGATCGCAGCCGGCATCCATCAGAGCGGACGTTCCCTGTCAGACCGTGATCTTCTGGCAATTGTTGAGAAGTGCTATCGGGAGCTTTCCGGCAGGGCCCTGACACAAGTCTATCCCGAGTGGATCGGCCACAGCAGCGATCTGCGCCTGGGCACCGGAACAGCGGATGAATGGTACGGCATGGCTGTACTTGAAATTCTCTGGCGGAGGACCGGACTGCTTGTCCGCGACGAAAAGGGCTGTTTCCGGATCCAGCATCAGATTTTCGAGGAGTATCTGTCTTCTAAAAGCAGGGATTTTCATCAAATATTCGACCAGATCAAAAAGAGGCAGCGAAACTGGCGGCTTATGGCGGCCGGTTCACTGATCCTTGTTTTTGTTATGCTTTTCGCAATCTATAATTACCGCATGAGGCTGGAGATCACCCGAAAGCATGAACAGATGATCCTGGCGGAAGCGGAGAGGAATGCCCTGGAATATATCAGACAGTCACAGGAGGCCCTGACCGATGGAGACAGAAGAGAAGCGGTGCGCTGCGCCGCGGACGCTCTCCTGCTTCAGTACGCGGATCTGCAGCTGGCTGAATCAGCTCTTTTGGAAGAGGACGGTCTCAGCCTTCTACGCGAAAGTTTCCCTGTCGTAAAGGAGAGACTTGTCTCTGCCCCTGAAAGCGGCGGCGAATATGCCGCAGCCGCGCAGGAAGCCCTGACCGACGCTCTTGGAGTATATGACTTCTCTGACAGCCTCAGGAGTGATTATGTCCTGGAACTTCCTTCTCTGCCGGATGACCTCTTCCTCTCACCCGGAGGAACCCGCCTCTGCGCAGTCTGTTCCGGTGAGCTCCTCCTTTATGATACGGAAAGCGGAGAGGAAATCCTCTCGCTTCCTCTTTCCGGATCCGGACCCGGACAGGCTGTTTTTCCTGCCGAAGATATTATTTTGTTCTCTGATCCGGAAGCGCTCTGTGCCTATGATCTCATCCGTGACAGGGTTGTCTGGAAGGCTGCTGCTGCAGGCCTGCTGACCTTGTCCGCAGACAGCAGACGGGTCGCAGCGGTCACCCCCGATAGAACAGGGGCCCGCATCTACAATACCGCCGACGGAAAAGAGATCGCAGCAGTTTCCTTCGGCGGGAGACAGATTTCCGTCAGCGGTCCGCATTCCCCGAAACAGCAGAAAGCGGCTGAGAAGAAATCCATGTCAGCTCCCGGCAGCAGTCTTTTCGTCCTGAACAGGGACGGAAGCCTTCTTGCGGCTTCATTTGAAGACGGGAGCATTTCCTGCTTTGATGTGGCCGGCGGAAAGGCCTATGATCTTCCCGGGTCATCCGCAGGAGCCTCTTTTGAAGGAGGTTTCTGCGGAAACATTCTGGCCTGGTCCGCCCGCCACGGCGGGAAATCGGTCTGCCTCGCAGCTGATACGGCAGCAGTCAGCTCCTCAGCTATAGCAGATTGTTTTTCTTCCGATTATGACTGCCTGCTGCAGGCTGACGATGACGGAATCCTCGTGTCGGAACAAAACATTCTGTACTCATGGCACCCTGAAAGAAATACCGGCGCAGAAAGCAGGCAATTTGTTTTTTCCGGCAATATAGTCGATCCTGACACTGTTCCCGGAAGACAGGACGATCAGTATCTTGATTTAACAGCTGTGGCCGCTGAAACTGCCGGCGATTCCGTCAGTTCTTTCTGCAGGGCACAGAACAGCCTTGCAGCGGGCACGGCCGCCGGTCAGTATTCTTTTTTCACAAAGACGGAATCCGTCAGTGGATCGGAAGAAAACGGATCCGCGGATATGTCCATAGAATGGCATAAAGAAAACAGTTCTTCTCCGGGCTGCAGATGTGACTATACCGCGATTTCTGCGGACAGGGCTCTGTGTGGAAGCGCAGATTCCCTCTACGTACAGATTCTGAAAAAATACACTCCCCCGGTGTCAGGATTTTTTTCTTACGACCCCTCTTACCCGCATACGGAGGTCCGGCTTAGCGCTGACCGCCGCACAGTCATTCTCTATTCTGAATCCGGCCTCAGGGTCTGGTCCGCGGAGGACGGAAGAGAAGCAGGACAGGCAGCCTTTACCCGGGAGGAAGATATCCATGATCTGAAATTTTGCAGGGAGGACGGAGAGTCCCTGCTGCAGGTAACCTGGGATGACGGCACAGTATACTGTTACTCCGCTGCAGATGGAAGTCTTGTCTCCCGGTCGAAGACAGACCCGCCCGGTGAGGATACGGCGAAAGAGTTTCTCACGGACCGGTTCCGGTTCGTCTGTCCTCCTCAGGAACCGTTTATAATCTATGACAGAATGACGGGGGAGGACCTGGGCGGATACTATAAAGATGGGACCGTGGAATCCATCGATCAGGCGGGCGCCTTCATCCTCGTCACTTATAGACTGCCCCGCGGAAATGACCGTCTGGGTATTCTGTTTAATGACGTTTTTGATTCACTCGCCAATATTCCGGACATCTGCGACACCCTTGACGGTGAGCTGATCATCGACTGCAGGGACGGAAGACTGTGTACTTCCCGGATCTACAGTCTTTCTGAACTGCTGGAACTGGCTGAGCCATATCTGCAGGAATCCTTCTGAGTTTCTGACTTTCCGCACGAAAGGAAGTGATATACATGTACACAAACTTGACCGAACTCTCACGGGAAGCATTTGACTATGCCCTGGATGAAATGGTAACGATCGATGACGCCATCCGTTTTCTGGAAGAACAGCTTCAGCTGCGGACTATACTCAGCAAATTCCTGAAATATTCCAAAGGCAGGGATGCAGATACTCTTAAACCTGTCCTGATTGAAGGGCTGGTACGCAGCCATCCGGAAAAAGGAAGGGAATCTCATAGAAAGCGCGTTGAAGGATGGCTGAATCCCAAAAATACGAATACTCTGTACAAACACGATGCCATCGAGGCGGCTTTTTTCCTTGGCCTCACGCTTGACGAAGCCGATGATTTTATCACCATGATCACCGGTGAAAGGATCCACTACCGGAGTGTCGAAGAAATTGTTTACATCTACGGCCTGAACAACAGGCTTGATTTTCCGCAGACACAGGCCTTGTCAGAGCGCATGGAAAAATATTTTGCCGGCATAGAGGACAAAGACCCGGAGCTGCTCAGCAAGACGGACATGACCGATAAAATCCGTCCCAGAATACTGTCTCTGCACACAGAAAAGGAACTGCGGCGCTTTCTTGAAGAGGAGAGAGGACATCTGGGTAAATTACATAATTCCGCCTACATGCAGTTTACCGAAATGATCAGGAAATTGAAGAATCCGGTCAGTGAAGAGAGCATCGATATCTACTGGCGGGGAGATGACAAACTCTCAAAAGAGAAGCTTACAGTCCGTGATATTATGCGGGAATACCTTTTCCAAAACAGCGTTGTAAAAGAAAAAAGCAAAGCTGTCAGATCAAAAAAGCTGGTCAAACAGGGAAAGATTCCCAAAGACCAGCAGTACATCCTCGGCAAGATCAAAGAGATCATTGTCAAAGAGTGGCCCGAAGAGACGTTTCTTTCAGACATAAAAAAACGGAAGAAAGATGTTACCCGCAAGGTTCTGATTCTTTTATATCTGGCTACATTTTCCGAAGATGAAACGTCCTGCGTCTATGAAACGGGTTCTTACTCCGATAACGACGGTACGTCTTTTGATGAAAAAGAGGAGACAAGAGAGGCCATGTTTGAAAAAATCTGTGACGGAATCAACTACATGCTTGCCCTCAGCGGCTTCGGCCCTCTCGATCCGAGAAGTCCATTTGACTGGATCATCATATACTCCATTTGTGCCGATGATCTGCTGGAGATGGACATCCGCATGAGGTCCCTCTTCTTAAAGATGTTTCCCGAGGATAAAGACTAAAAAACCGCGTTGATGCGCCGTTTTTTTACTCATGATATTTTGCCGGAGGACGATACTATGACACCTGATATCATACGAGGAGTTCTGATTCCTTTTGCAGGCACCAGTCTGGGAGCCTCCATGGTTTTTTTTCTCAAAAACAGGATTTCTGTCACCCTGCAGAAAATCCTCACCGGCTTCGCTGCGGGCGTCATGGTCGCCGCATCCTTCTGGAGCCTTCTGCAGCCAGCTCTTGAGAGCAGTGAGAGCATGGGTAAGCTCTCCTTTATACCAGCCGCCGTCGGTTTTATGATCGGAATCGGCTTTCTGCTTCTGCTGGATGTACTGACTCCCCACATGCATATGGACAATCAGGTCGAAGGTCCCCGGAGCGGTTTAAAGCGCACCACGAAACTGATCCTGGCAGTCACCCTGCACAACATTCCGGAGGGGATGGCCGTCGGAGTCGTGTATGCCGGCTGGCTGGCCGGGGACGCGGGTGTAACAAAGGCCGGGGCGCTGGTCCTGGCTCTTGGAATCGCCATCCAGAATTTTCCCGAAGGAGCCATCGTCTCCATGCCGCTGCGGGCAGAGGGCATGTCAAAAGCCAGGACATTCTGGTACGGCGTCCTGTCGGGAGCTGTCGAACCGGTCGCGTCGCTGCTGACCATCATGGCGGCCAGCGCGGTCATCAGGGTCCTTTCCTATCTGCTGGCCTTCGCGGCGGGCGCCATGATGTACGTGGTCGTGGAGGAACTGATCCCCGAGATGTCCGAAGGACAGCACACCAACTGGGGAACCGTCGCCTTTTCCCTGGGTTTCGTCCTGATGATGATACTTGACGTCGCGCTGGGCTGAAAAGATGTATTCCCGAAATATGATGCACAGACCTGTGCGGTTTGATATAATATAGGAGTAGACAAAAGCAGCGGCAAATGCCTTCACTGAGGCGCTGACTGCGGAAGGTATTTTGCCCCTGACTGCTGGTTTTCCCTAAAAAACCTCCGGTCAGGATGTAACCCGTCCCTATATGCCTGCGTCAACTAGATTGAGAGGTTAAAAGACTTTTTGTAACAGTACAGGACTGTCTGAAACGCGGGGTGTTTTTCTTTTTCGCGCGCATTTCGCGAACCCCCGGGTTATGTCAGCTATTCCCGCACACTATTTTTCATTATTTATTTGATTTTTTGTACTTTGTTATTGATTCTGTTTTCAAGGGATTCCTCCCTGACATGGAGGATGTTCCCGCCCTGTCTAAAGACAGTCAGGATTTAAATCAGTCACAGGAGGTGCTTTATGAAAACAAAATATTCCTTACAGAAAAGAGTCATCGCACTGGGCATGCTGGTTGTTTTTCTGACAATATCCCTCGGGATGATCAAGCCCGTGAAAGCCCACGCCTACCGGAAAGTTCTCTCCAAATATACTGTCGTGGTGGAAAAGAATTATCTCGCTCTCAGAAGGGGAAAGGCTTTTAAGAAAGAGAATGAAATCGGGAAGCTGTACTACGGCGACACTGTCATTCATTGTCCTTCCCCCACAGAAAATGATACCTACTGGTATGTGTACTCTCCCAAGCATCACAAGGTCGGCTATGTCAACCGTCATTATCTCGAATATGACGAGAAATATACCGGCCACATTCACTACACAGCCAAGGTAAAGAAGGGTTATCTGGCACTCCGGAGCGCAAAAAAATTCGACGCCAAGAACGAGACCGGACAGATGTATACCGGAGACGAAGTGATCGCCCTGCATAAAGACAGTCATTCGGACTATTGGATGGTCTATGTTCCCGATCTTGAAAAAGCCGGATATACAAACAAGAACTATCTGGAGTATGACGATTACTACGATGACGATTACTACGATGATTACGACTACGATGACTATGACTACTATGATTATGATGTCTACGAGAATCGCATCGATGACGGGAATTACAGAACCATAGTCGATTCCAACACTCTCATCTTCAGGAGTCATGCGAATTGAGATCAAAGATCGGCCACGGATTCAAATCACAAGACGCATACCGGCAGCAGCAAAACCGGACAGGCTGCTGCCGGTTTTTTTAATTCAGATCGCTGTGATTTTTTAAAAAAGGTTCTTGCCAAATGCCTTTTGAGTCTATATAATGAAAAAGTCGCCTGCCAAACGGCGGCGCAGTGTTTGTTATGCTGGAATAGCGCAGTCGGTAGCGCAACTGATTCGTAATCAGTAGGTCGAGGGTTCGAGTCCCTTTTCCAGCTCTTTAGTGCGCGGATATGCATGACCGGTATGGGAGGAGCATGTCCGCGCATATTTTTTTAACAGCAGAAGACCATTTAAGGAGAAACAGTATGGCACAGTTATGGGGCGGAAGGTTTACGAAACAGACCGACGCAGCCGTCAAGGCATTCAATGATTCGATCGGTTTTGACAAACGGCTTTACCGGCAGGATATCACGGGCAGCATGGTACATGCCCGTATGCTGGGAAAACAGGGGATCCTCGCTGAGGAGGACTGCCGCGCGATCGAAGAGGGGCTCGAGGGCATTCTGTCCGACATCGAGAGCGGAAAACTTGTGATCACTTCCGAATATGAAGATATCCACAGCTTTGTGGAAGCGAATCTGATCGACAGGATCGGAGACGCGGGCAAGCGCCTTCACACAGGGCGCAGCCGCAACGATCAGGTCGCGCTGGATATGCGCCTTTACACAAGAGATGCCGCGGATGAGATCCGCGGACAGGTCCTGCATCTGCTGGAGACGATCCTGGAGATCATGGAGGCCAACAAAGAAACCTTCATGCCGGGCTTTACGCACCTGCAGAAAGCACAGCCCACGACACTGGCCCACCACCTTGGAGCATATTTTGAGATGCTGCGCAGGGATTATACAAGGATTACTGACTGCAGAGTCCGCATGAACGAATGCCCTCTGGGCGCGGGCGCCATGGCGGGAACCACCTATCCTCTCGACCGCGAATATGTCGCAAGGGAGCTGGGATTTGCCTGCGCGACACGCAATTCCATGGACAGTGTCTCTGACCGCGATTACCTTCTGGAGTTCCTGTCGGATCTGTCCATCCTGATGATGCATCTGTCCCGTTTTTCCGAGGAACTGATCATCTGGAATTCCAATGAGTACCGCTTTGTGGAGATGGACGACGCCTTCTCCACAGGCAGCAGCATCATGCCCCAGAAAAAGAATCCCGATATCTGTGAACTGGTGCGCGGAAAAGTCGGCAGGGTCTACGGTGATCTGATGTCTCTGCTGACAGCCATGAAGGGACTGCCCCTGGCTTACAACAAGGATATGCAGGAGGACAAGGAGCCCGCTTTTGACGCGATCGATACTGCCGCTGCCTGCATCCCTCTCTTTGCGGAGATGCTGAGGACCATCCGTTTCAACAAAAAGGTCATGGAGACCAGCGCCATGAGGGGATTCACCAACGCGACGGACGCCGCCGACTATCTGGTCGGCAAGGGAGTTCCCTTCAGGGATGCCCACGGCATCATCGGCCGTCTGGTGCTGCACTGCATCGATCTCGACAAAGGCATCGAAGAGCTCACACTCGATGAGCTCAGGGCCTTTTCCGACCAGTTCGGCGAGGATGTCTTCGAGGCCATCTCCCTGCGCGCATGCGTGAACCGCAGGCTCACCGCCGGAGCGCCCGGCGAGGCAGCAATGGAAAAAGAGATCGAAGCTTCCCGCGACTGGCTGCAGGCACAGAAATAACAGTACATTGCTTTCAGGTATGTCTGTGCAGCCTGCGTTACTGTCCACGCCCCCTCGAAGGGCGTGGACATGTAACACTTCGCGTAGCGATTCCGATGCGCATATGCGCCGCCGCGCGCCGTACAACCCGGTTTTTGCGCGAAAAATCCGCGCAAAACACCTCGAATTTCAGGTGGGTCTGGACTGTAACCAGACTGCCAAAAGCTTTTCCCGGGGCAAAAAAAGTATTTTACAGGATCGGGATACTGGCAGTAGAATAGTCTTCAAAGCATTTTGCCGGGGACTGAAGACGCTATTCCCGTGGGTTCTTTCAAAGCGCTCCGGAACCGGGTCTTTCCCGGCGGATTGATATGCTTAAGCAATTTAGGCTCAGAACAATTGATTGCCCGTTATTTAAAGACATAAAGGAGACAGTAAAATGAGTGAAAAATTACGCGTAGGTATTCTCGGCGGCACAGGTATGGTCGGTCAGAGATTCATCTCTCTTCTGGAGAATCACCCCTGGTTTGAAGTCACAACGATCGCGGCAAGCCCCCGCAGCGCCGGAAAGACCTATGGCGAGTGCGTGGAAGGACGCTGGAAACTGGAAGTCCCCATGCCCGAATCCGTCAGGAACATCGTGGTCAAAAATGTCAAGGATGTCGAGGCGGTAGCCTCCGAAGTGGATTTCTGTTTCAGTGCCGTCGATATGTCCAAGGACGAGATCAAGGCCATTGAGGAAGAGTACGCAAAGACAGAGACGCCCGTCGTCTCCAACAACAGCGCACACCGCTGGACTCCCGATGTTCCCATGATCATCCCTGAGATCAACCCTGAGCACGCTGAGGTCATCAAGTTCCAGAAGCAGCGTCTGGGCACGTCCCGCGGCTTCATCGCGGTCAAGCCCAACTGCTCCATCCAGAGCTACACCCCTGCTCTGGCCGCATGGAGAGATTACGATCCCTGGCAGGCACTGGTATCCACATACCAGGCTATTTCCGGCGCAGGCAAGACCTTCCGCGACTGGCCCGAGATGGACGGCAACATCATCCCCTATATCGGCGGTGAGGAAGAGAAGAGTGAGCGCGAGCCCCTCCGTGTCTTCGGCCAGGTCGAGAACGGCGTGATCGTTCCCGCCAAGGGTCTGGTGATCACCAGCCAGTGCATCCGCGTTCCCGTTCTCTACGGCCACACAGCCACTGTCTTTGTGAATTTCAGAAAGAAAGCCTACAAGGAAGACCTGATCGAGAAGCTCCGTGAGTTCAAGGGCCTTCCCCAGGAGCTGGGTCTTCCCAGTGCTCCCGCCAATTTCATCCAGTATCTCGATGAAGAAAACCGTCCTCAGGTACAGCTGGATGTGAATTACGAGCGCGGCTTCGGCGTCTCCATCGGCCGTCTCCGCGACGACGCTCTCTTTGATTTCAAATTCGTGGGTCTGTCCCACAACACCATCCGCGGCGCAGCGGGCGGCGGCGTTCTTTGCGCAGAGCTGCTCAAGGCCATGGGATATATCAGCAAAAAATAGTCCGTCCTAAAGCCCTTCCTGTGGTGAAGAGCAGCCGGCAGAGAAGAAGATCAGCAGCCGGGTGCTGCTTCACCGCAGGCAAAATAACTGATTTCCGGAGGCAGGTTCCACTGTCTCCGGGATCAGCGCCGCCCGGAAATACCGGCGCGGCGGGAGGGGCTCAGGCACGGGTCCCGATTCCATCCAGTACACTGACAGGAGGCCGGTATTACGAAAACAGTTTTTATCGCGGAAAAGCCCAGTGTTGCGCGCGCCTTCGCGTCCGCTCTTGGCAAGAACTTCCGCAGTGCGGACGGATATATGGAAGCGGAGGATACCATAGTCACCTGGTGCGTCGGTCACCTGGTGTCCATGTCCTATCCCGATGCCTATGACGCCTCCCTGAAGAGGTGGTCCATGGCCACGATTCCCTTTATTCCGGAAAAGTACAAATACCAGGTCATCGACGGAGTAAAAAAACAGTTCGGGATCGTCAAACGCATCCTGACCGATCCACAGGTTGGGACCATCTACATCTGCACGGACTCCGGGCGGGAGGGAGAGTATATCTACCGCCTGGTCGCTTCCCAGGCCGGCGTGAAAGGCAAAAAAGAACTCCGGGTCTGGATCGATTCCCAGACACAGGAGGAAATTCTTCGCGGAATCCGGGAGGCCAAACCCTCCTCCGCCTATGACAATCTGGGGGCCGCCGCCTATCTGCGCGCGCAGGAAGACTACCTTATGGGCATCAATTTTTCCCGCGCCCTCACCCTCCGCTACAGCGACGCAATGAGCCGGGCACTGGGGACGGACCACACCGTCATCGCCGTCGGACGGGTCATGACCTGCGTCCTTGGCATGGTCGTCCGCAGAGAGCGGGAGATCCGCTCCTTCGTGAAAACTCCCTTTTTCAGGGTTCAGGCAGTGATCTCCCAGGAGGGGTCGGAAGGTTCCTTCACTGCCCAGTGGCAGGTCGACGAAAAGAGTATTTGCTACGGGACACCCGGACTTTACAAAGATACGGGTTTCCTGAAAAGAGAGGACGCGGAGCGTCTGATCCTCTATCTGGCGGGAAAAGAACTGCCCCGGCCTCTGCCGGAAAACACTTCCGCACCGGGTTCCGGTCAGCAGGCGCAGCCCGGGCTTGCCGGGATTCCCTCTGCTGAGAGTCATAATAAGGGTATTGACGGACAGGTTCCCTCTGCTGAGAGTCAGAATAAGGGTATTGACGTACAGGTTTCCTCTGCTGCCCAGGGGACCGATCAGGTTTCTGCTGCCCCTGCGGCTGCCGCAGGCCGGTCAGCGGTACCCGCGAAGCTGTTCAAAGAAGCAGCCGACAGCAGGGTCCCGGCTGTGATTGAAAAGATCCAGCGCAAAAAGGAAAAGAAGAATCCGCCGCTCCTCTACAACCTGGCAGAGCTGCAGAATGACTGCTCGAGATTTTTCAAGATCAGTCCGGACCAGACGCTGGCCGTTGCTCAGGAACTGTATGAGAAAAAACTGACGACCTATCCCCGCACGGACGCCCGCGTGCTGACCACCGCGGTGGCAAAGGAGATCGGCAGGAATCTGCGAGGACTCTCCACCATGCCAGTCTACCGTGAGCTTCTGGTTCCGGTACTCGAGAGCGGAAGCTGGAAAAAAATCGGCAGATCCCGCTACACAAATGACAAGGCTGTTACAGACCACTATGCCATTATTCCGACCGGGGAGGGGCTCAAAGCCCTGCCTTCACTCTCAAAGCGCTCCCAGAACGTCTACGAGCTGATCGTCAGACGTTTTATATCCATTTTTTACCCGCCTGCGGTCTACGACAGGATCTCCGTATCCATCCGTGTGAAGACCGAGCTCTTCAATGCTTCTCTTCGCACCTGCGTCGAGAAGGGATACCTGGAGGTTCTGGACTATTCCTTTTTCCGCAAAAAAGACGGACAGGCAGGAAGCGCTTCTTCAGAAACGGCCCCGGCCGGAGACGGATCAGAGAACCACTCCGGATCCTCTGCAGCGGGAGGCGGCACACAGGCTGCCGCAGCGCCAGGTCCGGCCTCAAAGACCGGCAGAAGCGGATCCGGGGACGGAACAGATACAGGCGGAGACAGTGAAGATGTCGATATTCCGGCCTTTCTGAAGACCGCCCGCAAGGGTGCCAGAGTGACGGCTGGTCCTTTTTCCATCAGGGAGGGAGAGACAACACCGCCCAAGAGATATACATCCGGCAGCATGATCCTGGCTATGGAAAATGCCGGTCAGCTGATTGAAGAGGAAGAACTCCGGGAACAGATCCGCGGCAGCGGGATCGGCACCAGCGCCACGAGGGCTGAGATCCTGAAAAAACTTTTTAACAACGACTATCTGCGGCTCAACAGCAAAACGCAGGTCATCACGCCCTCTCAGACAGGCGAGATGATCTTTGACACATGCAGCTGTGCCCTGAAGCCTCTGCTGGACCCCCGTCTGACCGCCAGCTGGGAACTGGGTCTGACCCAGGTCGCGGACGGAAAGGTCACAAGCGGGGAGTATACACAGAAGCTGAACAGTTTCATAACCCGCAGGACCAACTATATCAAGGACACGGATTTCCACACGATCCTGGTGCAGCAGTACGCGCATGACGCCTCCCTGTATCCGGACAAGCCCTCCGCCTCAGGCGGAAAGCGCTCCGGAAAAGGTTCGTCACGGAAATCGTCCGGGAAATCATCAGGGAAATCGTCGGAAAAAAGTTCCTCAAAGAGCAGCGGAAACCGGACCCGGTCCGCCTCCTCCGGAACTGCTTCCGCGTCAAAAGGCAGAAGGACCCGCTCGTCCGGTAAAAATGAAGGGACAGAGACCACTTAAATCATCAGCGGTCAAGACGCGGACTATGATTCCTCCTGCGTCGGAAAAGGGATTCTATCAACCATCTGCAGTCAGGGCGCGGACTATGATTCCTCTTGCGTCGGAATACGGATTCACCGCTGCCCGGCTGTCCGGTCTGTGGACAGCTCCGCACGTTTCAATGGAGTATTTTTGTTTATGGAAGATTTGCAGACGACTCTGGTCTTCATAGGAGTGCTGGGCTTTTTCATTCTGGTCACCCTCATACTGGGAGTCCGGGAGCGAAGGCGCACCCGCAGCAGGCTGCTTAATCAACTTCGGGAAAATTTCGGAAAACCTGCCGCCAAGAAGACAAGTCCCGAGCGGTATGCTCAGATTCCTCAATATTCCCGGCACCGGACCGGCGGCTTCAGGATCGACGACATCACATGGAACGACCTGGACATGGATCATTTGTTCCATGCCATGGACAGCACCTGCAGCGCGGCAGGAGAGGAGTATCTCTATCATCTGCTCAGGACGCCGGCCATGAGTGCGGCTGATCTGCCTTATACCCGGGAACAGTACGGGTATTTTGCCGGCGGCGCCCACGAAGAGGAGAGGGTCCGCCTGCAGGAGATTCTGATGAATCTCGGCCATGCCGGCAAGTATTCTCTCTACGATTATATTGATTTCACGACAGCACTGGGAGAGCGCAGCAATTTCCCTCACTACGCAGCTGCTGCGGCCCCCTTCCTGGCTTTTGCCCTCATGTTTCTGCACACGGGCATCGGGATCCTGGCTCTCATCTTTGTCTGTTCCCTGAACCTGATCACTTATTTCAGGGAAAAAGCAAAGATCGCCCCTCATTTTCAGGTTTTCAATTACATCCTGCGCCTGTTGGACTGTGCGCTGGAACTGGAAAAAGCCGGGTGCCCCGCCTTTAAAGAGGACACAGACAAAATCCCTGAGCTCCTGAATGCCTTCGCCTCATTCAGACGGGGTTCCTCCCTTCTTCTGGGAAGCTCCGGCGGAGGCGCGGATCCCCTGGGGCTGGTCCTGGAATATATCAGAATCATCTTTCATCTGGACCTGATCAAGTTCAACAACATGCTAAAGCAGATGAGGGGCAGACAGCCCCAGATCGATGCCCTGCTCACCATCACAGGCCGGATCGATGCCTGCATCAGCATTGTCTCCTGGAGGGAGACCCTGCCTTTTTACTCTGTGCCTGAGCTCAGGGACAAAGGCGCCTTTCCCTTCAGTGTACAGGATCTCTACCATCCGCTTCTGTCAGAGCCTGTGAGCAACAGCCTGACTGCGGGGCGGCCGGTCCTGCTGACCGGTTCCAATGCCTCCGGCAAATCCACCTTCCTGAAGGCGGCGGCCCTCTGTGCCCTCCTGTCTCAGACGGTCGGAACCTCACCTGCCAAAAGCTACAGCGGGGCATGTTACAGAATCTATACCTCCATGGCCCTGAGGGACAGCTTGCAGGACGGAGAGAGCTATTTCATCGTAGAGATCAAATCCCTGCGCCGCATTCTTCAGGCCGCTCAGGATACTGAGACCCCTCCTGTCCTGTGCTGTATCGATGAAGTGCTGCGCGGGACCAACACAGTGGAGCGCATTTCCGCCTCCACAGAGATCCTCCGCTGCTTCAGCGGCACAGATACTGCCTGTTTCGCGGCGACGCACGATGTGGAGCTCACAGGGCTTCTCAAAGATGTTTTTGACAATCATC
This sequence comes from Lachnospiraceae bacterium, assembly GCA_045117315.1. Classification (GTDB taxonomy): domain Bacteria; phylum Bacillota; class Clostridia; order Lachnospirales; family Lachnospiraceae; genus CAG-791. The sequence goes on from JBGUNJ010000219.1 coordinate 19,387, forward strand.
ACTTCAGCGAGGAGATCTCGGACGGCGATGTCCGCTTCTCCTACCGCCTGCAGCCCGGTCCCTCCAACACCTGCAATGCGATCGCCCTTTTAGGGGCCCTGGGATATGACAAAGAGCTTGTCGGCCGTGCAAAGACCCGCGCGGACAGATTCCTGGAAGAGGGCAGCTGGCAGTAATAAAGAGGGCAGCCGGCAGTGATGAAGAGGGCAGCCGGCAGTGATCCTGTTGATCCTGCAAAAGAAGGTCACGCCGGGACAAGTCCCTCAATAAAAAACTGACTCAAAACTGACTCCCGGGTTATCAAAAAAAGGAAATATAAAAGAGCATGAAAGTCATGATCTATACGGATGGAGCCGCGCGCGGCAACCCGGACGGTCCGGGCGGCTACGGCGCCATCGTACAAGTAAAGGATAAAGACGGGCGCCTTCTGGAAAAAGAACTCTCCGGAGGGTATCCCAAAACGACCAACAACCGCATGGAGCTGATGGGTGTGATCTCGGCTGTGGAGGAGCTCGCCTCCTTCGGAGAATCCTGCGAGGGTTTCATCTTTTCAGATTCCCGCTATGTTGTGGACGCTTTCGAAAAGCACTGGATCGCAAACTGGAAGAAAAACGGGTGGAAGACCGCCTCGGGAAATCCGGTCAAAAACCAGGACCTGTGGAACCGTCTCCTCAGTGCTTTGGAGCCGCACTCGTTCAGGTTCCGCTGGGTCAAGGGCCACGCCGACCACCCGGAGAATGAGCGCTGCGATCAGCTGGCGACCACAGCAGCCGACAAAGTCGGGTGGGGAATATCGGATTCCGCCCGGGAGCAGACTTTTTCCACTGAGTGGAGGGAAATCGGAAACGGTTCTGAAAATGCTGTCCCGGCATCTGCCGCAAAAGCAGCACCTGCCGCTGCCGCAAGGTCTGCGGCGTCCGCAGGACAGACCGGTCTCTCTGCGGAGAAAGCTGCTGCATCCTCCGTCCCTGGAAATAATCATGCCCGCTTCAATGCCGTCCAGGCGCCTTCGGGCACGGTGCTGCCTTCTCCGGCTCCTGAGCCTGCGCAGAGAATCCTGGTCCGCTACCTGAGCGATCAGATTGAAAAACTTCAGCCGCCCACAAACAGCGCCAACTGGGTCGATCTGCGGTCGGCAGAGGACATTGTCCTTAAAAAAGGCGAATTCAGGCTGATCAGCCTGGGCGTTGCCATAAAGCTTCCCGAGGGTTACGAAGCCCATATCGTACCCAGAAGCAGCACCTACAAAAACTTCGGCATTATCCAGGCAAACCACCACGGTATCGTTGACAACGCCTACAGCGGAGACAATGATCTGTGGAGAATGCCTGTCATCGCCCTGCGCGACACACAGATCCATGTCAACGACAGGATCTGCCAGTTCAGGATCGAGCGCCGCCAGCCGGATCTCATCTTCGAAGAGGTCGACCATCTTGATCAGACCGACCGCGGCGGTTTCGGCAGCACAGGGATACAATAATGATTTCAGACAACTGTCAATAAAAGAACACGAATGGAGCACACTATGAAAATCAGAACCAGATATGCCCCCAGCCCCACCGGGCGCATGCACGTCGGAAACCTGCGCACAGCGCTTTACGCTTATCTCATCGCCAAGCATGAGGGCGGTGACTTCATCCTCCGCATCGAGGATACGGACCAGGTCCGCCAGGTCGAGGGCGCCGTGGACATCATCAACCGCACACTCGAAGAAACCAGGCTGATCCCCGACGAAAGTCCCGACAAGGACGGCGGTGTCGGCCCCTATGTACAGAGCGAGCGCGTTGCGGCCGGTATTTATAAAAAATACGCCCAGGAGCTGATCGAAAAGGGCGAGGCATATTACTGCTTCTGCACACCGGAGCGCCTGTCCACCCTGACACAGACCATCGAGGGCAAGGAGATCAACATCTACGACAAGCACTGCCTGCACCTGTCCAAAGAAGAGATTGACAAGAATCTCGCCGAAGGAAAGCCCTATGTCATCCGTCAGAACAATCCTCAGGAAGGCACAACGACCTTCACTGATGAGCTCTACGGCGATGTCACCGTCGAGAACAAAGAGCTGGATGATATGATCCTCATCAAGTCCGACGGCTATCCCACCTACAACTTTGCCAACGTCGTGGACGACCACCTGATGGGCATCACCCACGTCATAAGAGGCAATGAGTATATTTCCTCCACTCCCAAGTACAACCGCCTCTACGAGGCTTTCGGATGGGATATTCCCAAATATATCCACTGCCCGCTGATCACGGATGAGGACCATCATAAGCTGTCCAAGCGCAGCGGACACTCCTCCTACGAAGACCTGATCGAACAGGGCTTCCTCTCCGAGGCAGTGGTCAACTTCATCGCCCTTCTGGGCTGGTCTCCCGACAGCGACCGCGAGATCTTCTCCCTGGAGGAGCTGGTGGAACAGTTCGACTATCACCGCATGGGACGCTCTCCCTCTGTCTTTGACTACACCAAGCTCCGCTGGATGAACGGAGAGTATCTCAAGGCAATGGATCCCGACGCCTTCTTTACGCTGGCGGAGCCCTGGCTCAAAAAGGCCATCACTAAGGATCTCGATCTGCGCAAGATCGCCGAGATGGTACGCACACGCATCGAGATCTGGCCAGACATTCCGGACATGGTTTCCTTCTTCGAGGAGCTTCCGGAATATGACAACGAGCTCTACCGCCACAAGAAGATGAAGACCAATCCCGAGACAGCCCTGACTGTCCTCAAGGAAGTCCTTCCCGTTCTCGAGGCCTGCGAGTCCTGGAACAACGATGATCTCTTCGCTGCCCTCAAGGCATTTATCCAGGAAAAAGGCTATAAGAACGGCTATGTGCTCTGGCCGGTCCGCATCGCCGTCTCCGGCAGGAGCGTGACACCCGCAGGCGCCACCGAGATTCTGGAGATTCTCGGCAAAGAGGAGTCCCTTGCCAGGATCAGAAAGTCCATCGACCAGCTGAGCTGACAGCAGGGCGCAGAAAGTCCACCGACCAGCTGGGCTGACAACATGGATCATAAAGTCCACCACAACATGGATCATAAAGTCCATCGACCAGCTGGGCTGACCGGAAAACCTGGTTTTCCTCCGGCCTGGCACTTCCTGTGCACAAACATAAGCCTGACCTTTACCGTCACTGCCGCCTTCACGGCGGCTTTGCCGAAAAAGTCCGACACTTTTCCCGCCCCTGTAATACCGGGGGCGGGATTGTTTATTCTTCATCGCGCAATACCCCGGCTTCCGACCTTGCAGTCTTGGTACGATCTATGAATGACAATATGACGAATCACTTTCAGGGGGAGCAGGAACAGCTTCCGGTTTCCGGGAAATCCGGTTCAGATAAACAGGTTATTTCTGCCTCTATGGGGAAAGCCGGTTCAGACAAGCCGGTTATATTTGCTTCTTCCGGCACAGGCGCTTCAGGAAAACAGGTTCTTCACGTCTCTTCCGGCACAATCTCTGCTGACCCTGTCCAGCAGAGAGCCATATGCCACGGCAGAGGTCCCTGTGCCGTGATTGCCGGCCCCGGCAGCGGCAAGACCTTCGTCCTGGCTGAGAGAATCAGGCATCTGATCGATTCCGGCAGCGCAGACCCCTCGACCATCCTTGTCATGACCTTCTCCCGGGCAGCGGCACAGGAGATGAGAAACAGATTTCTGTCTCTTGATCTTCACTGCAGCCCCGGGGTAAACGGAGCGGATGTCATATTCGGAACCTTCCACTCGGTTTTTTACAGAATCCTTCAGGAATCCTCCGGGGAGAGGCTCCGTATCGTAAGGCAGGATGAAAAATACAAATATCTCAGGCATCTGTGCGAGATCCGGCCGGACTTCAGTCAGGCAGCGCAGAAACCCCATTTCCGCTCAGATGTTTCCGGGTCCGGAAAGGAGATTTTTTGTCTGCCGGAAAAAATCACGGTAGAAGAGCTGCAGCTTTTGATCAGCCGTTACAAAAACGGACTTTCCTGCCTTCAGCCATGGCTTCCGGCACTGATCAGGGATTATGACCGCTACCTGAGAAGCAGGGGCTGCCTGGACTTTGACGACATGATCCTCCGCTGCCGCGACCTTCTCCGCAGCCGGCCGGACATCCGCTCCCGGTGGAGCAGCCGCTTCAGGTGGATTCTGGTCGATGAATTCCAGGATGTCAGTCCCTCTCAGTACGAGGCCCTGTGCCTGCTTTCAGCTCCCGGCAGCAATCTCTTCATAGTGGGGGATGACGACCAGTCTATCTACGGATTCCGCGGCGCCGACCCCCTCATGATGCAACGATTTCTGCAGGATTTTCATCTGTCTGAGGGCAGAGAAGTCCCCGGCAGAATCTATCTGACCACCAATTACCGCTGCGGCCGCTCGATCCTTCAGGCGGGAGCCTGCCTGATCCGCGAAAACGGAAACCGCATTGAAAAAACCTTCAGGCCCGGCTCGGCAGATCCAGGGTGTTTTTACTGTCGTCCCTTTACTGACAGAGAAGCCCAATACTCCTTTATAGCCGGTGAGCTTCTGTCTCTGTCTCCTGAACAGCTGGAAAAGACAGGAATCATTTTCCGCACCCATGCTGCAGCGGCAAAGATCCTGCCCTTGCTGCGGGAAAAAAAGATACCCTACACTGCGGAGGGCAGAACCCTGGCCCCGGAACTCCCCACTGAAAAAACCGCGATGCTCCGGGACATAACCGCCTACTACCACGCCGCTGCCGCCTTGCACGAAATGGGAGTTGACAAAAGAGACCTGCTCAGGATCATGAACAGGCCGGAACGTTTTTTATCCGGCAGCTTCATCCCCTCCGATCACTCCGACAGAGAGTCCCTGCTCAAAGGCTCCGGATATGAAAGACAGACTATTACCGAACTGCTGGACGACCTGGAGACATTGAACATCCTGTCACCGTCGTACTCTTTCCGCTACCTGCTGGATTCCATCGGATACCGCGCATTCGCCGTAGAAGCTTTTCCGGGAAAAACCGCCCTGCTGGATGAGCTGACTCAGGAATCCCGCCGCTATAAAAACAGCGCCTCCTGGGTCTCATTTCTGGAGAGCCTGCTGACCGGCCGGGATGAATCCCATAAACCGGGCGGCCGGGATGAGTCCCGCAAACTTGCCGGCCGGGATGAATCCCATAAAAAAAAGACACCGGAAGAGACATCCCGGATAAACTCTGCGGAAAAGGCCCCCGCCCCCGGGAAAGTGCACATTCTCACAATGCACGCATGCAAAGGCCTGGAGTTCAACACCGTATACATTCCCGACCTCAACGAGGGAACCATACCCGCCAAACAGGCCTGGACACGGGACCAGATTGAGGAGGAGAGAAGACTGCTTTATGTGGCAATGACACGGGCAAAACACACCCTGACCATCACCTACCTGGAAGGAAATCCCGACCGCCCCGCCGCCCCCTCACGCTTCCTCCGCCCCCTCCTCAGACAACTTCCCAAAGTTGTGAACCCACATCAAATATGATAGACTAATAAAACAGTGAGCGCGGGACGCGCGCAGCAGCGCGTGGTTTTATTCAGCCGTCCCCGACTGAAGAGCTTGCTGGAATTTTAATATGTCTTAGCCAACGCCCAGACTATGAGAAATGTACTGCTTCGCAGTCCATCCAAGTCACGCAAAGCTGCGAAGCAGCTGCTCCGTACATTGACTGGCCCTGTATTTTTAAAAAGGAGGTCACCCATTGAGTCCCCGGTTTCGTATTTCCCCGGCCCACGCCGCAAAACCAATGATCAAGGCTCACGGAAATGACATTATCTTCAGTACTGTATTTTACAGGGCAGAAGAGCACGGTCTTCAGCTGATCCGCATACAGGACGGAGAGACCGTGTATATTCCCCTCGGGGAAGAGCATCGGGTCGGAAGAGTCTATTCCGTCCGCGTCTCCCCCTTTGACGAAAATGAATGGCTGTACCGCTATCGCAGCGGTCATGTCTGGTCTGTTGATCCCCTTGCCCGCTCAGTTGAAAAGGCCTTCATCATGGAGGATGGCAGGAAAACCGAAGTCATGGCCTGCAGCTGTTCTCCGCTGAGGGCGGAGACTCTTTTTGACGGCGCCCCCGAGCGCCCTCTGCCCCCTGTAAAATGGGAAGAACAGCTGATCTACGGTCTTCATGTCAAGGGCTTCACCGCGGCAAAACCGGATGGTTTTCCCTGCAGGGGTACATTTAAGGGCATAGCGGAAATGATCCCTTATCTGCGGAGTCTCGGCGTCACCGCCGTGGAGCTCATGCCGGTCTATCTTCCTCTGCCCAGTCTTCAAAATAACAGGAACTTCCGCACCATGCAGGAAGCTCTGGGCGCCTGGCCTGTCGGACCAGGGGGAGACCCTCTGCGCGATCTGAAAAAGCGTCCCAATTACTGGGGTTACGGCAGAGGTCTCTACTGTGCGCTGCGTCCCGAATTCGGAAGCCAGAAGGATTTCGCCGCAATGGTCCACGCTCTTCATGAAGCAGGCCTCCGGGTTCTTCTGCAGATCAATTTTGAAAAAGGTATTTCCACCGGAAGGCAGATTGACCTTCTTCGTTTTTATATTGACCGGTTTGGTATAGACGGCTTCAGGCTTCTGGGACATATCCCCTCGCCCGCTTTGATCGCTGCACACCCTTCACTGGCTGACACAGCTCTCTTTTTTGAGTCTTTCCCTTTTGAGGAACTGGAGGGAGAGCTGGAAGCCGCTTCGGTTCTCAGCGAACAGGATCTGGACAGCCTCTTCCCGAAAGAGACTGCGGAGAGCGGCGAAGAAGAAAACGGCGGATACAGTATTTCAGGTGTTCCCGGTTCAGGCCCCTCCGGTAAAGACGGACTGATCCGTCCGGTAAGAACCGCCAGGCCTTCCGCTTCCGTCCGGCATGACAGCTTCTCATTTTCCAATCTTGTCACCTGCGGCACTGATTTTCAGACTCTGCTCCGCCGCTTTGTCAAGAGCGATGACTATGTGATGAAGGACTTCCTGAAGCTTTTCCTCAGTGTCCCTGAGAAACACGGGGTTCTCCGCACCGTCACCGGATATGATGGATTTACCCTGTCGGATCTCGTCTCTTACAACGAGCGGCACAACGAAGCCAACGGAGAGTTCGGCCTGGACGGAAAGGCCGAGAATTACAGCTGGAACTGCGGCGTGGAAGGTCCCGCTAAAGACCAGCTGATCCTTGCTCTCAGAAGAAAGCAGATGCGGAACTTCCTGACCCTGCTCATGCTGGCCCAGGGAACCCCCTTCATCAGGCAGGGAGACGAGCGCTGCAATTCACAGGAAGGCAACAACAACCCCTACTGTCAGGACAACGAGATTTCCTGGGTGGACTGGGAGGACAGCCCGGAGCGCAGGGCATTCACGGATTTCACTGCCAGGCTGGCCGCCTTCCGCCGTGAGCATCCTGTCTTCAGGAGCAGCCGTCCCTTCCAGTACATCGATTATTACAGCATCGGCCATCCTGATGTCTCGCTTCACGGCGCCGAGGCCTGGAAACCCGATCTGGGCGCTTTCAGCCACAGCATCGGCATTTCCTATTGTGAAAACTATGCGGATGGCAGTGCCCGCGGTGCAAGGACCGGTTCGAAAGGAAAAAATCCCCGGCTCTCCTTCATCTACCTGGCCATCAATATGTATTGGGAAGAACTCTCGCTGGCCCTGCCCAAGCTTCCTCCTCACTTTGTCTGGAAGGTCTTCATGGATACAGACTCCGATGAAGGTTTTCTGACCAGGCCTTTTCTGCCTGCCGACCAGCACATGGTGTCCGTTCCGGCCCGCACTGTCAGGCTTTTGAGGGCGGTACCCGACCAGGAATCCATCGCCCGTGAGAGGAAAGCAGAACGTCTGCGCAGTCTCCCTCCTGTGGGGGCCGTCCTGCGGGATCTGAAGAGAAGTTCAGGCCAAAAAGGAGCGTCAGGAGCAAAGATCCCCTCAAGAACCCTGCGCCTGATGAAAACCATGATCCGTCCCGGGCTCCGCGGCGTAAAATAACTTTGAAAGGATGACGGATGAAGATAAGACTTGTAAACTATGATCTGATGAGAGTGCTGATGTGCATTTTCGTCATCATGCTCCATATTTCCGAAAAACCGTTTTCTTTTCCTGTCAGAGCAGCCTATACTACTGTATTTTTTCTCTGCAACAGCATTTTTTACATGCTGAGCGGAAAGTTCAATCTGGAACACACCTTTGACAGTGTCGGAGACTATCTCAATTACTACAGGAAGAAATTTGTTTCCATTTATTTCCCGTATATGTTTGTGAGCTTTATGCTGAGCGCTGTCAACCTGTACGGCCAGACAGGTTCCATTACTCCGAAAGGAATCTGCGTCTTTGCCTTCAAAGAGTTCTTTGATACAAACAGCGGGAAAGCGCTCTGGTTTATGTATCCCCTGATGGGTCTTTTGATCAGCGCGCCATTTTTATCAAAAATGTTCCACGCCATGTCCGACCGTGAATGCCTGCTGATGGCCGCGATTGCAGTGATCTGGAACGTGATCAGGGTATATCTGACTTCCGATATAGGAGTCACTTTTAATATCAGCGGATGGCTGCTGGAGACCTGGTGCCTGTATTTTGTTGCCGGATACCTGAGTGACCGCCTGGTCAATGAAAAAAACAGGAAGGCTGTCTATCTTCTGGGAATTGCCGGTTTTATCGCAACCGTTGCCATAAGAGTCCTCTCGGAGGATCATCTGCCCTACTGCCGCGATTACTCGCCCGCTTTCCTGCTCTTTTCGGTCGCCGCTTACGATTTCATGAGCCATGCTTTTAAAGTCACTAATCCCGTGATCGTGAAAGTTATCTCCTTTATTGCACAGAACACTTTTATGATCTATCTGCTCCACATGCACGTCCTGCACTATGTGGTGCCGCGGTTTGTCACCCTGGACACGACAACTCTCCCGGGATTTCTGCTTCAATCCGCCTATACATTCATCTGCTCACTGGCCGGCGCGATTGTGCTCCGCGCCCTGATCATCAGACCCCTGCAGTCACTCCTGAGAAAGCTGCCCGGGCTGCGACTGAGTCAACAGGAGAAATCACACTATGGATAAAGAAAAGACCATCCCCGGGCATGAGACAGGTATGTCCGCAAACGGAACAGCCTGCAAGTCCCGGCACGAGGAATATCAGGTCACGCCTGCCGCCGACTCGAAGGTAAAGATGTACACCGGAAGGCTGAATCATCACAAGCGCCCTGCCATCACAAGAGAAAGCTTTATGAACCATCTCCGCACAGTGGTCCGCCACAAAAAGCTGGTCATGAACGGCTGCTTCCGGGTCGGTCTCTATCGACAGGGGCTTCTGCACGATCTGTCCAAATTCGCCCCGACCGAATTTCTCGTCGGCGCCCGCTATTTTCAGGGCAATCGCAGCCCCAACAATGCCGAGCGTGAGGATATAGGCTACTCCAGCTCCTGGCTGCACCACAAGGGCAGGAACCGCCACCATTTCGAATACTGGGTGGATTACAACCTGCGCGGCAAAGACGGTGAATCCCCTCTGGTCCCCGTCAAAATGCCGGGACGGTTTGTCGTGGAGATGCTGATGGACCGCATAGCCGCCAGCAAAGTCTACCTGGGAGACGCCTATACCGACAAGTCGCCCCTGGGATATTTTGACGGCGGACGCGCCCGCAAGTTTATGCATCCCGAGACGGCGGCCCTTCTGGAGAAGCTGCTCCGAATGCTGGCTGAAAAAGGAGAGGACTATACCTTCTCTTATATCCGGGGAAAACTGTCCAAATAGGCTCTTTTCAAATAAGCTTTCCGAATTCTGCTTTTTAAAACAAGCTGTTACTGTCCACACCCTCCCGAAGGCGTGTACATGGAAGGCTGCGTTCGGCGATTCCAGAGCTCTTGAAATTAAGTGAACATTCATGTATGCTTGCAAATGCTCCGTTACTGTCCACGCCTACTCGAAGGCGTGCCCATGCAACGCTGCGTTTGGCGATTCCAATGCTCTAGAGACAATGCGAAGCTTTGTTGACGCCTTAAACGACGTAAAACCCGGGGTTTTGCCTTGGAAACCACGCAAAAACACCTCGCGTTTCAGGTGGGTCTGTACTGTAACAAATGCTCCACTTCAAAAAAATCCTTGCAGAACAGCAGCAATTACATGGCAGAAGAGTATACTAAATCACAGGAAGTCTCACAGCTGCCATCCGCTCTTGCAGAGACCTCTCTCGAGGAGGCCAGAGAGCGGTTTGATGCGGCGCGCGCCAGGGTGATCACCCTTACGCCCAGAGAGAGACACGGGATCGGCATGCAGTCCGAAAAAACACTGCACGCAGTCCTTAAAAACTACATAGATTCCGACGAAGACCACCAGGAGATTCCGATTGACAGATATATAGCGGATATTTTTTCCGGGGATCATATCATCGAGATCCAGACTGCCAACATGAATGCCATGCGGGCCAAGCTGGCCTGCTTTCTGCCGCAGTATCCCGTACGCGTCGTTTATCCCATCCCGGCAAAAAAGCAGATCATCTGGATCGATCCGGAAACCGGTGAGCTGGTGAAAAAAAACAGATCTCCCCTGCGGGGGAGTTTTTTCCATGCCTTCCGGGAGCTGTACAAGATCCGGCCCTTCCTGAGCGATCCCAATCTGTCCTTTGAACTGCTGCTGATCGATCTGGACGAATATCGTCTCCTGGACGGATGGAGCAGGGATAAAAAACGCGGGTCTCACCGGTACGACCGGATTCCCCTGCGCATGGAAGACCGCATGATCCTGACCTGCCCCCGCGATTATATGCAGCTGGTGCCGGCAGACCTTCCCGAGCCCTTTACTTCCGCCGACTTTGCAAAAGCTGCAGGCTTTAATAAGAAAGGTTTTTCTACAGTATTGCTCCTTTTGACAGAGATGGGAGTCGTAGAAAGAATCGGCAAAAAGGGGAACTGGTGGCTCTACAGGGTCACACAGGACTGGTGATTCGACGTATTGCGCCGTGAAGAATAAATACATAGATTTGGAGAAATATATGACTGTAAATGAAACTTTTGAGCAACTGGTCCTTGAAGCGGATCTGAACAGTCCCGCCCCCGAAATCGAACCTGCCCGTCAGGCCTGGTTTCTGGCCCGGGCCCGGGAAATCGTACAGCGCCGCTCCCGGTCTGCCGGCAGGGAACTGACCTGCCGGGTCGAGACTTTCGGATGTCAGATGAATGCCCGGGATTCGGAGAAGATCATCGGAATTCTCAGGAGTGCCGGTTTTGAAGAGGCAGCGTCGGAAGACGCTGATTTTCTTGTTTATAACACCTGTACAGTCCGGGACAACGCCGACCAGCGTGTCTTCGGCAGACTGGGCAGGGCCGGACATCTCAAAAAGAACCGCGAGGGCATGAAGATCGCGGTCTGCGGCTGCATGGTGCAGGAAAAGACCAATGTCGAAAAGATACAGAAAAGTTATCGCTTTGTCGACCTCATTTTCGGCACCCACAACCTCTACCGCTTCCCCGAGTATCTGAGCGGCTGTCTGGAGTCCGATGGCATGATCATTGAAATCTGGGACCGGGCCGACAGGATCGTGGAAGCACTGCCCACAGTGCGCAAATACCCTTTTAAATCCGGCACCAATATCTCTTTCGGCTGCAACAATTTCTGCAGCTACTGCATAGTCCCCTATGTGAGAGGGCGGGAGAGGAGCCGCAAGCCCGTCGAGATCCTGCGGGAGTGCGAACGTCTTGCAGCCGACGGCGTGGTGGAGATCATGCTGCTGGGGCAGAATGTCAATTCCTATGGAAAAGATCTGGACATTTCCTGCACCTTCGCCGACCTTCTCACAGAGGTCTGCAAAATAGAAGGGATCCGCCGGGTCCGTTTCATGACGCCTCACCCCAAGGATCTGTCCGACGATGTGATCCGGGCAGTACGGGACAATGAAAAAATCGCCAGGCATATACATCTTCCTCTGCAGTCCGGTTCCGACCGGATCCTGAAAAGGATGAACAGGCGGTACACGAAGGAGCAGTATATCGATCTTGCCCTCAAGATCCGCCGGGAGATTCCGGATGTTTCCATCACTACAGATATTATCGTCGGTTTCCCCGGTGAAAATGACGATGACATCGACGACACCATCGACGTCGTCCGCCGTGTCGGGTTCGACAACGCCTTTACATTTATTTATTCAAAACGCGCCGGCACCCCCGCCGCCAAAATGCCCGACCAGGTTCCGGAAGCCGAGAAAAACCGCATGTTCAACCGCTTGCTCGCCGCTGTCCAGGAGACTGCCCACGGCAGGGCAGACCGTCTGACAGGCCGCACAATGGAAGCGCTGGCAGAGGAAGTCAATGTCAAAGACAGCCGCTATATCACGGCCCGCCTCTCCAACAACATGCTGGTCCACGTGCCAGGAGATCCCTCCATGATCGGAAAAATGTTCCAGGTGCGGCTTGACGAGTGCAGAGGATTCTATTTCTTCGGTACGGTTGTCGAAGAGTGATCCGGCCCCGCTTACACCACGTCGGACGGACATCTTAGAACAGGAAAAACTGATGCCAGAAAAGTTATACGATTATACAAAATACAAATCCTCCGCCGCCATGGCGGAAGACCAGAAGTTCATGCAGCAGCTCTCGCCCATGATGCAGCACTATCTGCGCACCAAGCACGAGAATCCCGACTGCCTGCTCTTTTACCGTCTCGGCGATTTTTACGAGATGTTTTTTGATGATGCCATCACAGTCTCACGGGAGCTGGAGCTGACGCTCACAGGCAAGAGCTGCGGTCTGCCCGACCGGGCTCCCATGTGCGGTGTTCCTCATCATGCCGTCGACACTTATCTGACCAGACTAGTGGAAAACGGCCACAAGGTCGCTGTCTGCGAACAGATGGAGGATCCGCGCACCGCCAAAGGAATCGTCCGCCGCGAAGTAGTACGCATCGTCACTCCCGGCACGAATCTGGACATGAACGCTCTGGATGAGAGCCGGAACAACTACATTTTATGTGTTTTTTATACGACCTCCCAGATTGGAATCGCCGCCGCGGATATCTCCACCGGCGATTTTCTGGTGTCCGAAGTGACGGATATCTCCAAGCTCTACGATGAGATCGTCGGATATAATCCCGCGGAGCTCATCTGCAATGACGCGCTTCTCATGAGCAGCCTGGACCTGGCCGACCTCAGGGACCGTCTCTCGGTCCAGATCAGCGCAGTCGGACACAGCAGTTTTGAAGAGTCTTCAGCGGTAAATCTCCTGAAAGAGCACTTCCGGGCTTCCTCTCTGCTCTCTCTGGGCATAGAGGACTTCCCCTCCGGCACGCTGGCAGCCGGTGCCCTCCTGCGCTATCTGTATGACACGCAGAAAAACGCTCTTTCCAATATCACACAGATCCGGGCATATGCCTCCGGCAAGTATATGCTGCTGGACAGCTCTACACGCAGAAATCTGGAGCTCACGCGCACACTGAGGGACAAGAAAAAGAAAGGGTCCCTTCTGTGGGTCCTGGACAAGACCTGCACAGCCATGGGCGCCAGGCTCCTTCACCGCTTTCTGGAACAGCCCCTCACCGACCGGGCTGAGATCGAAGACCGTCTGGACTGTGTGGAGTCCTTCTGCCGTCAGAGTGTGGACCGCGATGAGCTGCGGGAATACCTGGGCGCCGTCTATGATCTGGAACGCCTGATGACCAGGATTTCCTATCAGTCCGCCAACCCCAGGGACATGATCGCCCTGCGGGACTCTCTTCGTATGTTTGACCCTGTCAAGGCCGTATTGGCCGGATTTGCGCAAGACGATTCCTCTGATGGCTTCAGTCAGGAGGAACCCGCCGGCGGACAGGTCAATGGCACTCATTCTCTTTCTGACGGTTTCCGCAGTGATCTTCAGCTGTCCGGATCCGGTGTCCCCGCTGAAGACGGACAGTTTTCCATGGAGATTGCGGCTGCCGCCGATTCTGGGGGAATCTACAGCACCGCGGCATCCCCTGTCGGGGAGCATTCCCGCGGCAGGGAGGCCTGCCGGAAAGGCAATAAGTCCCGCGGCCTGGCTGCCCTGCGCGATGCCATAGGTGATTTCAGCGAACTGCTGGATCTTCTGGAAAAATCAATCGTCGATGAACCTCCCATTACCATTCGCGAAGGAGGCATAATCCGCGCAGGTTTCGACGCCGACATAGACCGCCTCCGCGATGCCAGAAACAACGGCAGGAAGTGGCTCATGGACCTTGAGGCAGAGGACAGGGAACGCACAGGGATCAAAAACCTGAAGATCAAATACAATAAAGTCTTCGGCTATTATTTTGAAGTCACTAATTCTTTTAAAAATCTGGTCCCGGATGACTATATGCGCAAGCAGACCCTGGTGGGGTCGGAGCGCTACACGACAGTCCGTCTGAAAGAACTGGAGGACAGCATCCTCAATGCCGAGGACAAGCTCGGCACCCTGGAATATGATACATTCTGCAGGATCCGGGAGGCGTGCGCCGCCAGAATCACAGACTTCCAGCGCGCCGCAAAAGCTCTGGCCCACATCGATGTTTTCGCCTCCCTCTCCCTCGTCGCGGAGCGGAATCACTACGTGCGCCCCACCTTCAATGAGAGCGGAACCATCCGGATCACAGAGGGAAGACATCCTGTCGTCGAGCAGATGCAGAAGGGCGATTTCATTGCCAACGACACCATTCTGGACAACAAAAAGAACTGCATCTGTATCATCACGGGTCCCAATATGGCCGGCAAATCCACTTACATGAGGCAGGTTGCCCTGATCACCCTCATGGCCCAGATCGGGAGCTTTGTCCCTGCAGAAAAAGCAAAACTCTGTGTGACAGACAGGATCTTCACCCGGGTTGGAGCCTCCGATGACCTTGGCAGCGGCCAGAGTACTTTCATGGTCGAAATGAACGAAGTCTCCAATATCCTGCGCAACGCTACTTCCAGGAGTCTGCTGATCCTGGACGAAATCGGACGGGGCACTTCCACCTACGACGGCATGAGTATAGCCTGGGCTGTGGTGGAGCATATCAGCAACAGAAGATATCTGGGCGCCAAGACCCTCTTCGCCACCCATTATCACGAACTCACGGAACTGGAGGGAAAAATCCCCGGTGTCAAGAATTACTGCGTCGCCGTAAAAGAGAGCGGGGAGAATATCATTTTCCTTCGCAAGATCGTCCGCGGCGGCGCCGACAAGAGCTATGGTATCCAGGTGGCCCGCCTGGCAGGACTTCCGGACATCGTGATCGACCGTGCGACCGAGCTCGTCGCCCAGCTGACCGATAACGATATCACGGAAAAACTGCAGAACATCAACACAAATGTGTCCGGAGGGAAACCATCCTCCAAGCCGGTCCACTACGATGATGTGGATCTTGCCCAGATGTCCCTTTTCGACACCACTTCCGACGAAGATGTGCTCAAGGATCTGGCCGGCATCGATATACAGAACCTGACTCCCCTGGATGCCCTCAATACACTGTACAGGCTTCAGAGCAGGCTCAAAAACCGCTGGAACGCGCCGGAATAAAGAAGGCGCCTGACTTAAAGAATGTGCTGCCTGCGCACCGCAAAAAGATTTTTCTGCCTGCGCACCGCAAAAAGAGTTTTCTGCCTGCGCACCGCAATAAAGAGTTTTCTGCCTGCGCAGCGCAATAAATAATTTTTATAGACGGAGGTCATAATCACAGGAATGGAAATCAAACTTCTCAACGAAGAGACCATAAGCCGGATCTCGGCGGGAGAGGTCATTGAACGCCCTCTCAACGTCGTGAAGGAACTGGTCGAAAATTCGATAGATGCCGGATCCACTGCCATCACTGTGGAAATCAAAGACGGCGGCATCAGCATGGTCCGGGTGACGGATAACGGCTGCGGCATAGAGAAGGATCAGATTGCAAAGGCATTCGTGCGCCACGCGACCAGCAAAATCAGAGATGCCGAAGACCTGTCCAGTCTTTCCTCCCTGGGGTTCAGGGGCGAGGCTCTGGCCAGCATCGCTTCCGTGGCCCAGGTGGAGATGATAACCAAGGTCCGGGGAGCCATCTCGGGTACCCGGGCTCTCAATGATCATCTGGCTTCCTATTCCCCCGATTCTCCTGTCAATATCAGTCTGGAGGAGATCGGCGCCCCAAACGGGACCACCGTCATCGTCCGGAATCTTTTCGGCAGCATTCCTGTCCGGAGAAAGTTCCTTCGCCAGCCTCAGACCGAGGCGGGTTACATTACTGATCTGATAGAAAAACAGGCCCTGTCTCATCCCTATATTTCTTTCCACTACCGGGTGAACGGACAGGATAAACTGCACACGACCGGCAACGGCAGCCTGAAAGAGCTGATCTACCGGATCTACGGCAGGGAGACTGCAGGCGCGGTCCTTCCCATCCACGCTGAAGATCAGGAGAATGGAATGACACTGGACGGCTTTCTGGGCAGGCCTGAAGTCAGCCGCTCAAGCCGAAGCTTCGAGACCTTCTTCATCAACGGCAGGATGCTTCGCAGCAAAGAACTCTCCGCCGGTCTCGAAGAGGGATATCGCACCGATCTCATGCAGCACCGCTTCCCCTTTGCGGTCCTGCATCTGACCATGCGCCCCGAAGATGTCGATGTCAATGTCCATCCCTCCAAGATGGAAGTCCGCTTTACAGACCGGAAGGCGGTCTTTCAGTTTTTGAACGAGAGCACACACGCCGTGCTCCACAAAACGGAGCTGATCCCTAAAGCCACCATGAACACTGCCGCGGAAGACAGAGCTCTGGCAAGAAAAGAACTCCGTCACAAAAACCGGCAGCTGCGCGATATGCCTTCCCCCGAAGCATTTGAATCGGACAGGACTTCTCAGATTCCCTCCCCGCCCGCAGTCTCTTTCAAAGCGGAACCCCGGACAGAGGACAGACAGGTTTCCGACAGGGCAGGAGGGGCTGCCGGACAGCAGGTGACCCGCACGACAGCTAAGACCGCGGAATGGCAGAAAGCAGACTCCTCAGCCGGTTCAGCGGACTCTCCTGAAAGCACGTCCATCTTGCCGGAACAGACAGACTCCGGCAGCGGTATTCCTTCTTCCTCACAGGCAGACACCGGGGACGATTTTCTGTTCGAGGACAGGCGGCCTTACGGGGAAGATTCCGGGGACAGGTCCGGGGATCATTTTCCCTCTTCACTGGTCCATGGCACTGTGCCCTCGGACGGGCAGCCGGATGCAGTTCTTCCCAATCAGGAAAAAAGCGGACAGTTGATTCTTGAAGGCCTGCTGTCCGGAACGGTCAATGAGAAAGACCGCATACTCACCGCGGAAAAAGCCGAAAATTTCAGGTATGTAGGACAGATTTTCGGAACCTATTGGATCATCGAATATGAAAAAAAGCTTCTGATCATCGACCAGCACGCGGCTCATGAAAAAGTCAATTATGAGCGCATGATGAGAAGGATCGAGAAGGAACATCCCGGCCTCGATTCCGCCCCAGAAGTAAAGGACGCCGCTCCTGAACAATATCTGTCCCTGGACAGACTCCTGGCACCCGGACAGGAGTCCGCGGGCCTCAGCGCCGGAGCCGATTCGGACCATGACGGAGAGCCGTCTGTCTATGTCGCCTCCCAGCAGCTGCTGCCTCCGATCGTTGTCAGGCTCAGCGGGAGAGAAGAGTCGGCATATCTGCAGTACAGGAACGTTTTTGCCGCTATGGGCTACGAGATTGAAGATTTCGGCGGCGGATCCTACGCCATCCGCGCTGTTCCTGCCGAGCTTTTCGGACAATCCGCGGACAGTCTTCTCAGAGGAATTCTGGAGGAGATCATGAATGAGCGGATCAGCGGAACTCCGCATGCAGTCATCTCAAAGGTCGCTTCCATGTCCTGCAAGGCAGCCGTCAAAGGCAACAGCCGGCTCTCTGAAAAAGAAGCCAGGGCACTCATCGCGGAACTGCTCCGTCTGGACAATCCCTACCACTGCCCTCATGGCAGACCCGTCATGATCGAAATGAGCCAATATGAGATCGACCGCAAATTCAAGAGGATCGTGTAGTAATTCAGACACATTCCCGCAGCAGGAGAAACGAATGTCAGGACAAATCAAAGACAATAACACTCCCTCATCCCGCCCGCTCGTGATCATAGCCGGTCCGACCGCCACAGGAAAGACATCCGCCTCTGTCGCTCTGGCAGAGCGTCTTAACGGAAGTATCATATCCGCCGATTCCATGCAGGTCTACCGCGGTATGGATATCGGTTCCGCGAAAGTGACAGAAGAGGAACGCAGGGGAATCCCTCATTACCTGATCGATGTCGCCGACCCCACAGAGAACTGGAACGTTGTCCGCTTCCAGAAAGAGGCGGAGGCGGCGGTCGAGCAGATCCTTGAGCAGGGCCGGCTTCCTTTTCTGGCAGGAGGCACCGGGTTTTATATCCAGGCTCTTCTTTACGGAATAGATTTCACGCAGATGGATTCCGATACAGAGTATCGGGCTTCCCTGGAGGAAGAGGCCCGCACGCAGGGGCCGGAGGCTCTGTACAGACGCCTGCAGGAAACAGATCCCGCCTCCGCGGAGGCGATTCATCCAAACAATGTCAAGCGGATCATCAGGGCACTGGAATTTGCCGGCATGAGCGGCGGTATGCGTATTTCCGACCACAACCGGAACGAACGCCAGCGCGATCCGGCTTATCAGGCGGTCTTTTTTGTCTTTACCATGGACCGTCAGAAACTCTACGAAAGAATTGACATCCGCGTGGACAAAATGATGGAAAATGGTCTGGAGGACGAAGTCCGCCGCCTCAGATCCCTGGGTCTTACCTCCTCGGACGTCTCCATGCAGGGAATCGGATACCGCCAGATTCTGCGCTCTCTGGATGGAGAATATCCCATGGAGGAAGCTGTGCGGCTGATCAAGCGCGATTCCAGGCATTTCGCCAAGCGCCAGCTCACCTGGTTCCGGAGGGAGAAAAATGTGACCTGGATCAACCTCGACGATTTTGAAAATGAGACCGCCCTGATCGACTACATGGAAGGAATCATCCGTCGGACATATGGTCTCTGAAAACTGCCTGAAGATAACAGATACGGAACATCAGAAAGGAACTGCCAAAGAACCATGAACATTTCACCATCCGCCTCTGCCGCCCACGGCGGCAGAATGGACCGCTCACTCGCCTCTCAATACGCTGCCTTCGGTATCTCCGGGCAAGTGCTTGATTTTGCCGCTCCCATCCTGGAAAGCCTTCGCGGCCGCTTCGATGCCATCGATGAGACAGCCGAATACAACCAGCTCCGTGTGATCCGTTCCATGCAGGAGAATCATGTCGGAGAAGCCCATCTCAAAGGGACGACCGGTTACGGCTATGACGATATAGGAAGGGACACCCTGGAGAAAGTCTACGCATCCTATTTCGGAACCGAAGACGCCCTTGTCCGTCCCCAGATCACCTGCGGGACACACGCCCTGGCCCTGGCTCTCATGGGCAATCTGCGCCCCGGGGACATGCTTGTCTCCGCCGCCGGCAAGCCCTACGACACGCTGGAAGAGGTCATAGGAATCAGGCCCTCCCGGGGATCTCTGGCCGAATACGGAGTCCGGTACAGACAGGTGGACCTTCTGCCGGACGGCAATTTTGATTTTGAAGGCATTCGCAGTGTCCTGGAACAGGACAAAGAGCACAAGATCCGTCTGATCACTATCCAGCGCTCCAAGGGCTACCAGACCAGGCGCACACTCTCCGTCAGTCAGATCGGGGAAGCCATTTCCTTTATAAAAAAACTCAGACCAGACATCGTGTGCATGACTGACAATTGCTACGGAGAATTCGTCGAGCGGATCGAGCCTTCCCATGTCGGCGCGGACATGGTGGTCGGATCTCTGATCAAAAACCCCGGAGGCGGTCTGGCCCCGGTCGGCGGATACATAGCAGGCACTTCAGAATGCGTTGAAAATGCAGCCGTCCGGCTGACCTCCCCCGGCCTGGGCAAGGAAGTGGGTCCCTCCCTGGAGATCTTACCCGCCCTCTACCAGGGCTTCTTTCTGGGTCCCACTGTGACCGCGGCAGCCCTCAAGGGAGCCATCTTCGCGGCAAATCTGTACGAGCGCCTGGGATTCTCTGTGCTCCCCGACGGTCAGGAGACCCGGCACGACATTATCCAGTCCATCACCTTCGGAAATTCCGACGGTGTCATCGCCTTCTGCCAGGGAATCCAGGCATCCTCACCGGTGGACAGCTTTGTGGAAGCTTTTCCCGCCCCTATGCCCGGCTACGACAGCGATGTGATCATGGCAGCCGGGGCCTTCGTCTCAGGCTCATCCATAGAGCTCAGCGCTGACGGCCCCATCAAACCGCCTTACGCCGTCTATTTCCAGGGCGGCCTCACCTGGCCCCACGCCCGCCTTGGAATATTGAGGACTGTGCAGAATTTTGTCGACCGGGGACTTGTTTCTATCTGATCATCGTGCTGCCATCCAATGTCCGATTGTGTTACCCGCACCCTGCCGGCCTGCGGCCCATCGGGACAGGAGCCTGTCCCGGGGCTTGCGTTACCGGTGTCTTTCCAGAATCTGCTTGACCATATTCCTGTAAAAATATAAAATAAATTGTGTATGTCCTTTTCTGCCCGGAGAACAGAAAGGATACAGCATGACTATTCATCAGAACAACAGAATCAATGAGACAGAACCGGCGGATCAGATCTTTTTCCCCGGTTCATCAAAGAGCAGTACGGATCCTGTCCGTGCACGGTCTGATTGCGTGGATTATCCCCAACCGGGCTGTGCGGAGCAGGCGCCTGTCGCCAAAAAACAGGAGATGCCTTATGAGAGGTTTCTTTCCTGCGGAGCGGGCAGCCTGACGAATGCCGAACTTCTGGCGATCATCCTGCGCACAGGTACCAAAGAAAAAAGCGCCACTCAGCTCAGCAGAGAGATACTGGGTTTTTATGACAGCGGCGCCTCCGATCTGTCAGCCCTTCACAGGCTGACAAGAGAGGACCTGATGAGCATTCCGGGAATAGGAGAGGTCAAGGCTGTCAAGATTCTCTCTCTGGCCGAGATCTCAAGGCGGCTGGTCCGTGAGCAGGCCGCAAGACGCCTGGTCTTCAGTTCCCCCTCTTCAGTGGCGGATTACTATATGGAAGACCTCCGTCATCTTGAGACGGAGACTGCCATACTTGTCCTTCTCGACAACAAGCTTGCGCTTTTGAAGGAGGAAACCCTCTCGCTTGGTACGGTCAACTGCACTCTGCTTTCCCCGAGAGAGATTTTTCTGCGCGCCCTCAGGTGGGGAGCTGTAAATATCATGCTCCTGCACAATCACCCAAGCGGCGATCCCACTCCCAGCCGCATGGACCTGGAGGTCACAGAGCGGATCAGCAGGGTGGGAAAGCTCCTGGGGATTCATCTGATCGATCATCTTGTGATCGGTGATCTGTCCTACACAAGCCTTCGTGAGTACGGCTGTATCACTGACCGGGACCCGGTTACGGACTCAGGTGCGGAATGGACGCAGGAAGACCCGGTTCCGGACTCAGATGCCGCAGAGGCCCGGCCTCCGCAGTGATATGCAGTTTTCGGAACAGGGGCATCGGATAAACTTGATAAAGACTGACTTATTTATGGAACAATCGGTATATTTCAGGGAGATTTATTTTGGTTGACAACGAAGCCGGACATTTTTTCAATTTCCGGAAAAACAAAAAGACTGATAAGCAAAAGACCGAGGCGGCTGCAAAAGCCGGCCGCCGCCGGTCCTATTTTCTTGCCGTCATGAGCCTGGTGCTGGCCGGGATCCTGATCTATCGCCTCCACTGGCTTCAGATCGTCAACGGAGAGCGGTATCTGAGTGATTTCAAGAGCAGTATCCGCCGGACCGTCGTTAACCGCGGCAAACGGGGCAAGATCTATGATTCCCAGGGAAGAGTACTGGCTGAGACTGTCTCCTCCTACAATATTACGATGAACGATATGACAGAAGATTCATCCGGAGACCAGTCGCTCCTGAACAACAGGATTAAAGAAGTCATCGATATCGTCGATGAAAACGGCGGCGAGATGTACAATGATTTCAATATTGTCCTCAACGGCGGCAGCTATTATTTCAAGGAAATGGGCGCCACAGCCAAACAGCGGTTTCTGGCCGATATCTACGGATATCCCGATCCGGCGGATCTGACCGAAGAGGAATCATCCAAGACCGCCGAGGAAATCGTCAATGAACTGGCGGACAGGTACGGGATCAGTTCCATGGGAATCGACGACCGGAAAGTTGTACTCGAACTGGTCATTGCCCGTTACAAGCTCTCTTTGAACTATTATCAGAAATATATCTCCACTGTGCTGGCCAAAAATGTCCCTGAGAAAACCAGGGAAGCGATCAAAGACCGTTTTGATTCCACACAGGACGGCGTCCAGATCGAAGAGGAACTTGTGCGCCGCTACCCCAAAGGCATTATTTATTACAGCAATATTGTCGGTTACACCGGTGAGGCGGATGAAGACTATGTCAATGAAGAGAGCCACACCGGAACCGACGAAGAGGGACACCCCCTCTACCGGGAGGGCGACATGGTCGGTCTCACCGGCATCGAGGCCTCCCAGGAAGAGATTCTGCACGCGGTCAGCGGCCAGGAGACTTTCAATGTCGACAATATCGGCCGTATCACCAGCACGCCCGTCAATAACGAGGATGTTTCCGTAGCCGAACAGAGTTATGCCGCAAAAGACGGCGGAGATGTCTATCTCACTATTGATTACTCGCTGCAGAAAAGCGCTTATCTGATCATCGAGGATAATCTCCGCGAAATCATCCTGGGTAAACTGCAGGACGCCATCCTGGATCAGGAGATCTCCCAGGACCAGTCCGGCGACTCGATCCGTATACCGATCAGCAATGTCTATACATCCTGCCTGACAAACATTCTGGACACAACCCACTTCACCTCCGAGGAGGCAAGTGAGACCGAGAAGGATGTCGCGATAAAATTCGAACAATTCCGGGAGCGCCGCAGCGGCGAGATCCTGACTGAGATTGAAGAAGCCACGACCACCTACAAAAACCTGGGGCTGGAGATGAGGTATTATCAGAAGCTTCTGGCCCAGGCCCTGTATGATTACGGTGTCCTCACCACCAGCTTCGAGGAGAGCGACGCGGGCAATCAGGTGTACAAAGCCTGGGATAAAGGCGAGAACACTTTCCGCGACCTGATCATGGAATATATCCGCAAGGATTGGATCGATACCTCCAGTCCCTATCTGAAGCTGGAGTCAGGACATCCCAAAGACTCTGAGATCTTCGAAGGGATCCTGACCTTTTTCGACGACGTGATCGGCGCGGACAGCGGCACACTGAACGACAGGGATTTCCGCAACGCTTTTTATAAGTATCTGATCATCAACCAGGAAGTCACCGGAGACCAGGTCTGCCAGCTTCTGCTGGATCAGGAGATCGTAGAGATCGATCAGCAGGAGCAGGAGAGCTTCGATTACGAATGGGGTGAAAGTGCCTATCAGTTTATGTACAACCGCATTCAGAAAATGGATCTGACTCCCGCCCAGCTGCACCTTTATCCGTCCACAGCTTCCGCTGTCGTGACAGACCCGCGGAACGGAAACGTGCTTGCCCTGGTGTCCTATCCCGGATATGACGCCAACAAGATCAACGACGAGTCCTATTACCGAAAGCTGGTCAACGACCCCGCCAAGCCTCTTCTCAACTATGCCACGCAGCAGCTGACAGCTCCCGGCTCCACATTCAAGATGGTCACAGCCACAGCTGCCCTGAGCGAAAAAGTTGTCACGATCAAAGATACAGTCGAGTGCAAAAAGAAGGGTACCTTCAAGAAAGTAAAAGAAGATCCCGATCCTCCCAAGTGCTGGATTTATCCCGGCAGGCACAAAAAGCAGAATCTGGAGGGCGCCATCGCCAACTCCTGCAACATGTACTTCTACGAGATGGGATACCGTCTGGGACTGCATCAGGAGCGCGAAGAAAACCGGGAAGACGACTGGGAAGACGACTGGGACGACGATGATGACGACGATGATGACGACAAGAAGACTGACAAGAACTACGACAACGCCTACGGCGTAGAAAGGATCAGGAAATACGCCGAAAAATACGGTCTTTCATCCGTGTCAGGTGTGGAGATCACCGAGTCCGAACCCAGGCTTCTTTCCAACGACCCGATCCGCGGCGCGATCGGTCAGGAGACCAATGCCTTCTCGACAGCAAGCCTGGCCAGATATGTGTCCGGAGTCGCAAACAGCGGACATGATTATAAGCTGTCTCTGATCCATAAAACCAGAACGGGCGACGGAAGCGAAGTCATCCACAAAACCGAAACCGACCATACGATCACTCTGACAGAAGACCAGTGGAACAGTATACACAGAGGAATGCGCCGTGTCGCGACCGGGTACTCTGCCTTTAACGTTCTCTGGGAATACCCTGTCGCCGGAAAGACAGGTACAGCCCAGCAGAAGGATATGCCGGACAATGCTCTGTTCGTGGGATATGCGCCCTACTACGAAAAGGGAGCCTGGAACGAAGAGCAGCTCTCAGCCGTCAATAAGATTTCTCTGGCCGTCCGGATTCCCAACGGATATACCTCCACCTATGCCGCAAACCTGGGAGCGGATATCATCAGATATTTCTATTATCCGGACCAGTTTAACCAGATTGTGGATCAGGTCGTACGCGACAGAGCCCCTGACAGATGACCGGTTCCGCCTGTACAGAATATTTGGCTTATGACATGTCGTCCGATACAGGAAAGGCAATAGGCTTCCGATCACATTATCACACTGCGCCCTGACCGGGCATCCTGCGTCAGGGCTGCGTTTTGGAGTTGTTCCCATGCTGGATAAGTTTTCATTAAAAAAGATGGATTATTTCCTGATCGCGCTTGTATGTTCGCTGAATTATTGCGGACTGCTCGCCATACAGAACGCGGCCCCGGAACTCTACCGGCGGCAGATGCTGGGTTTTATCGTGGGAGCCGCTCTGATGCTGCTTTTATCCATCTTTGATTATCACTATATCTTAAAACTGCACTGGCTCTTTTATGCTGCGGCGATCGGACTGCTCATGCTGGTGCTGCGGATCGGGACCTCAGGCGGAGGCGCTCAGCGCTGGATCTCACTTTTCGGGATCACTTTCCAGCCCTCTGAGGCCTCAAAAATATTGTTGATTTTATTTTTTTCAGAGTTCATAATATTTTACAGGACCAAAATGTTCCGGCCCCTTCATCTGCTGGCTTGTGTCGCACTGATTCTGCCGCCGGTCTACCTGGTCTATAAGGAGCCCGATTTTTCCACCAGTCTGATGCTTCTTCTCATATTCAGCCTGATGATGTATGTCGGGGGGCTTGAATGGCCGATCGTGGCTGCGATCATTGCGGCTGTAGTGCCTGCCTTTTTCTGGATCATCTCCCAGGCCACGCAGGGAAACAGCAGCATTTTGTCCGTATACCAGCAGAACAGGATCCTGGCCTGGCTCCATCCGGAAAACTACGCGGATTCAACTGCCTATCAGACGATAAATTCCATGACCGCGATCGGTTCGGGACAGATCATCGGAAGAGGGCAGGAGGCCAATTCCCTTCTCAACACGGGTTTTATTTCAGAATCACAGACTGACTTTATTTTCACTGTCATAGGAGAGACCTTTGGTTTCATCGGCTGCTGCGCAGTCATTCTCCTGATTTTCATCATCACGATCAAATGCTTTCTGATCGCGGCAAAAGCTGTCGATTCCCAGGGCAGGGTCATTGCGGCCGGAATGGGCACCTGGATCGGACTTCAGAGTTTCCTTAACATCGGTGTCGCCACGGGCATTCTGCCCAACACAGGCATCCCGCTTCCTTTTGTCAGCTATGGCCTCACCAGCCTGGTCTGCCTTTACGCCGGCATAGGACTTCTGCTGAATGTGCGCATGCAGCAGAAAAACTGACAGCTCTGAACCCGTACAGGCCGGTATTCACAGCTCAGAACAGAAACTCTGGTTATAAACTCTGGATATAAGCTCTACCACTTGTTTTTCATCTGTCAGGAGTACTTAAATGAAAATCGCTTTGATAGCACATGATGCCAAAAAAAAGCTTATGCAGAACTTCTGCATTGCTTACAGAGGTATTCTTGCAAAAAATGAGGTCTGCGCCACCGGTACCACTGGCAGGCTGATCGAGGAAGTGACCAATCTCTCGATCCACAAGCTTCTGGCCGGGCACTTAGGCGGTATGCAGCAGATCGGAGCACAGATTGAACACAACGAGATCGATCTGGTCATCTTTCTGCGCGATCCGCTCACGGCCAAGCGGCACGAGCCGGATGTAAACATCGTTGTAAGGCTCTGCGATATGCACAATATTCCTCTTGCGACCAACCTGGCGACGGCTGAGCTCTTGATCAAGTCCCTTGACCGCGGCGATATGGAATGGCGTGAAATATATAAATAAAGTTCAGCCGGTCCGCGGTTTCCGACAGCGTAAGGGTAATTCTGCCCATTCTGCCGGCATCGGGTATCTGATCCATCCCGGCTCACGGCTTTCAAACATGTTGACGCTTTTCTCATGCGTGCCGGCAGTCCTGTTTTCATGCATGCCGGCGCTCCCGGAAGCACTTTTTTATAATGATTTTTTTGTTATTTCATGATTTTTTATCTCAGAACTTCAGAAACTCAAGTAAGGTAATATCGGTTTTTTATGAATAATAATTCCACACACAAACACATTTCCTGTTCAGAAAACGGTAAAAAGGCCGTCTTTCTGTCCAGGAAAATTTTATGCCCTGTTTTATCCATTCTGATGGTTTTGTCCATGACAGGGTGCAGCCGCGGCTATATTTCCTCATACAATGACAACGCAGGCAGGAGCAGTTTTTCTCTGACAGCCGTCTCCGCTGATTTCAGCGGCAGAGCCGGACTTTTTGCCCAGGACATGCCCGTCCCCGGAGAGGGCATCTCCCTCAGTATCGGCAAGAACAACGCGTCCGCCCTCTTTGATCTGGACAGCGGAACAACAGTGGTCGAGAATAATATCACCGAAAAGATCTATCCCGCCAGTACTACCAAAATCATGACTGCGCTCCTGGCCATCAAGTATGGAAAAATGGATGACATGCTGAAAGCTTCCTCCACTGTCGCCGACCTGGAGTGGGAGGCACAGAAGATCGGGATCGAGCCGGGTGATAAAATGACTCTTGACCAGGCTCTTCACTATCTCATGGTCTACTCCGCCAATGATGCCGCCATCATGATCGCGGAACATATCGGCGGGACATATGACAAATTCATCGATATGATGAACGAGGAAGCCGCCTATCTGGGAGCCACATCCACACACTTTGTCAATCCCCACGGGCTTCACAGGAAAGACCACTACACCACGGCCTATGATCTTTTCCTGATCTTTCAGGAATGCCTCAAGTATGACAAGTTCCGCGAACTGATTCATCTGGATTCCTACAACACTGTCTTTCATGACAAGGACGGAAATATACGGGCCATTGAGGTTCCCTCCACTGACAATTACCTTGTCGGGGTCACGAAAGCTCCCAATACCATCAGGGTCATCGGAGGAAAGACCGGCACGACCAACCAGGCGGGCAGCTGTCTCATCATTCTGTCGGAGAGCAGCAGCGGGAGAGAATTTGTCTCCGTAGTCCTGGGAGCACCGGATTCTCCGGCCCTCTACGTGTCCATGAACCAGCTTTTGCGAAAGGCCAGGGAATACTCTAAAGAAAAGGAATAGTTTCCTCTTTTATAACCAACTCCGAAACATTTTTTTCTGTCTGTGAAATATGCATCGTTTTCAGGTGAAATACGGTAACGTGCCATCTGTCATGAAAAACGACTGTCTGTCAAGAGCGTCTTCTTGAAAACAACTATTATGATATATTTATCCCGAGCTCAAAAGAACAGTCGGAGCTTCTGTTTTAATAATTCAATCTTTGCTGCAAAAACCATATATAAGATGTAGATGTCAAAAGTCAGGAAAAGGCTCTGAGTATCCGGCAGCATATATATGATTAGTGCAGCAAAAGAAACAATTATACGGGAGGAATAGAACAGTGACCCAATTCTTGGTAGAACCTGAAAAACTCAGACAAATTGCTGCGGATATTAAGGATATTGAGGGCGAATTCCTGCGGACTTCAGGGAATGTCCGGACAGCTTCCGGAAATCTCGTCCGTCATTCTGCTTTATTTGCTCAGATCAGCCGGACTTTAAACCAGATAGCAGACAGAATAGAGACAGATTCCATAACAGCCCGTCAGATGTCGTCAGCCTTATATTCAATTGCCTCCATTTACATTCAGACAGAAAACAGGCTTGCGGGTAACACCAATATTCCGGAAATTATCCGGGAGTCGATCCGCAAGACTGTAGAAGCGATCTACGATCTTCTCCGCAAATGGAAACGGATTCCCGGCGGGACATCATCGCCGACATCTTCCTACGATGGAGATCCGGTAGATATGACTACTGGAAATTATGTAGACGATGTGGAAGAGCTGAAGATATACAGCCCTTCAGGTCTTGAGATGATCCGCCATTATAATTCTCTTTATCTGCAGCCCGGAAGTCTTGGCGTTGGATGGACCCATAATTATGAGATGTCCCTGCAGAGGGATGGGGATATGATGATTGTGATCTGGGGGAACCAGACGCAGGAGAGTTTCGTCAGAGAAAGTGATA
Organism: Lachnospiraceae bacterium; assembly: GCA_045117315.1. Taxonomy (GTDB): domain Bacteria; phylum Bacillota; class Clostridia; order Lachnospirales; family Lachnospiraceae; genus CAG-791. The sequence goes on from JBGUNJ010000219.1 coordinate 47,979, forward strand.
AGTTATACAGGAGTGCTTCTGACGGAACAGAATATCTGTCCATTGAAGAATCGGAAATCCTGCTCCACACCAAAGGAGGGAGTAAGTATCATTTTGATCCGGATGGCAGACTTGTCAGCATCACACATCTTTCCGGAATCAGAAATCTGTTTTTCTCCTATGAGGATGGACGTCTTGCCCGCGCGGAAGATACTTTTGGCAATTATCTGGAATATCATTATACGAGAGAAGGTTTTCTGGAATCTGCAGCGGACCATACAGGCAGAAAGGTTTCTTTTGAATATGAAAGCGGCCTGCTGTGCAAGGCCCTCGCGGCAGACGGCCTTGAAACAAACTATCATTATGATGAAAAAGGCCGTCTTGCAGAAGTGCAGGGTCCGGATGGAATTATCCGTTTATTCAATGAATATGATGATTCAAACCGTGTGGTTTTCCAGAAAATGGCAGATGGATCCGAAGCGCGTTTTGAATATGAAGGACAGGAAGTCAGTTTCACGGACCGCAATGGTGCGAAAACTGTCTATGTCCATGATGACATGGGCAGGATCAAAGAAGCGAGGTATCCGGCAGGGACAGAATTTTTTGGATATGACGAATGCGGCCGCCGTATTTCCTATATCGATCTGAATGGCAATTTGTTTACCAGAAAATATGATGCGGATGGCAATATCACGGAATTTGTGGATGGATCCGGAAACATCAGCCGGTACACTTATGATATAAACGGAAACAGGATCCAGTCGGAGGTTCCTGACTGCGGCAGTTCCACTGCCGGGTATGATGAACAGGGCAACATGGTCTCCCTGGTGGACAGCCAGAATACAAAAACGCTCTTTACTTACAAAAATGGGCTGCTGATCCGTGTCCTGTACGCAAATGGAAGCGATGTATCTTTTGAATATGATGATAAAGGAAGAATGATCGCTGCAAAAGATGAACGGGGTTTTACCCAGCGTTTCTCATATGATGACCTTGGCCGCAGAGTACTGTTTGAGGATGGATGCCATGTAAAGACAGTATATACTTATGACGAGGCAGACCGGATCAAAACAATTCGTAACGGCCTTGGACAGGAAAAGGTTTATCATTATGAAAACGGCCGGTTGATCCGTGTAGATGATTTTGACGGCTTTTCGGAAAGCTGGGAATATGATTCTATGGGGCAGGTGACCAGACATACCGACAAAGAAGGCCGGGAAGTGTCCTATCGCTATGATTCCATGGGAAATATCAGTGAGATCTGCTTCCCTGACGGAGGCGTGGTCACACGGAGTTATGATCTGATGAACCGGCTCATCGAGGTTAAAGGGCCGGAGGACAGTGTCCTTCGTATGAAATATGACGGAGACGGAAACTGCATCTGCCGGGACGAAGACGGACATGTCAGAGAATTCACCTACGACGCGATGAGCCATGTCTCCTCCATCCTGGAAAACAAAGGACTCCGGAAATTTGAATACGACAAAGCCGGGAGGATCACGAAGGTTCTGAGAGAAGACGGAGAGATCTTCGAATACCGTCATGATTCAAACGGAAGGGTGGTTCTGGCCAGGAAACCCAGGGGACTGGAATATCATTATGAGTACGATGTAAGGGGGAATCTTGTCTCCGCGGATAACGGACTTGCGGATAAAACCTGCTATGAATATTTTCCAAACGGGCAGATCAGCAGAGTCATCTATCAGAACGGCAACACGATTGAGAACGATTATGACCCGGAGGGCCGACTGATCAGCGAGACACGTTCGGACGGATATGGCCTGCGCTATGAATATGACGCACTGGGCAGAAAGATCCGGACAACAGATACGGAAGGACACCAGAGAACCTGGGAGTATGATACAGCCGGAAACACCTCCCGGGCAGTAGACAGCCTTGGCCGCAGCACCTTCTACCGCTACTCTCCAAACGGTCAGCTTATCTATATGAAAGATCCTCTGGGAAATGAAACCCGTTACAAATATGATCCGATGGACCGCCTGACCGCTGTACTGCAGGCAAACGTGACAGACGAAGAAGCTGTCAGGATCCTGGAGCATACAGAGGAATATCAGAAACCGGAAAACAAGGAACTTCATCTGACCACGTGGACGCGGGATAAAAACGGACGGATCCTGTCCAGAACCGATTCCTTCGGTAATACAGGCAGGTGGGAGTACCGCCCTGATGGTCAGGTGCGGAAACACTGGGACGAAGAGAACAGATGCACCGAATATCAGTATGACCAGATGGAGCGCCTGGAAAAAGTTATCTATCCGGACCGGAAGACGGCAGCATATTCTTACAATAAAATGGGCCAGATCACCGGCGTTACTGACTGGACAGGCAGCCTTTCCTTTACCTATGATCCTCTTGGAAGAATGACTTCTTCAATTGATGCCAACGGCCAGACTTTTACATATGAGCTGGATGCGGCAGGAAGAAGAAAAGGCCTTGTCTATCCCGATGGAACAAGTCTCCGCCTTGACTATAATGAAAAAGGCCAGCTCTGTGAGATGACTTCACGTGGATTCTCCACAGGTTATCGCTATGATGCATACGGGCGGATTTCCGGTAAAGTAATATCCATAGCCGGAAGTGGAATGAAACCCGGAAAAACAATCACAGAGAACTTTGCTTATGCGCCTTCCGGCAAAATTTCCAGGCTGACCCAGATGGAAGGTGACGGACTTCTTTCTGATTATGCATATCGTTATGACGAAATCGGCAACATGATCCGGAAGGAGGAAACACTTTATCAGGAGGGGAACAGGGAAGAACTCGTATATTCATATGAATATGATCCGCTGAACCGCCTGAAAAATGTATCTGTAACAGACCCGCTGGGAGCCTGTGTCGCAACAGAAGAGTATGAGTACGATCGTTTTGGAAACTGCCTCCGGCAGATTAAAAACGGGATCATAACCGAAAATAAATACAATATTGAAAACCAGCTGGTCGCGCAGAAGAGCACAGGCGAACATCCAAAGGAGATAGTCTGTTTTTATGATAAGAGCGGAAGGCTGACCCGCACAAAAGGTTCATGGGAGTCCCTGAGGGAATATGACTCCGCAGGACATTTGAACCGGCTCAGCAAGGGATCCGGATCTCTTAACATGACAGTGAACAGCCTGGGCCACATTCTCGGGGAACACTATAAAGATGCCTGCGCCGGTCATGACACGTCCCGCAGATTCTGGATCGACTACAGTCAGGAAAGTCTGCCTGTTCTTGGCATGGCAGAAGGGGACACATGGACTGGTTTTGTCAGGGATTATTCCCTTTTGGGACGTTTTGACGGACAGAAATGGAATGCATTTCTGTGTGATGAAAAAGGAAGTGTAAACCAGGTTCTGGGTGATGGCTGCCTGCCCGGAGGGACAGGGAAGAGAATCCGTTATGATTCCTTCGGTAATATCGAAGGAGAAGACGGATGGACTTCCAATCATCCTGTCTTCGGCTATACCGGCCTGTACCGCAGTATGACAGGAGATTGCTGGAGAACCGCCAGTCGTGAATATGATCCCGGGATGGGACGTTTTCTGTCGAGGGATGATGACAGGTATCTTAAAATTGCCAGGCCGGAGACACTGAATCAGTACCAGTACTGTTTTTCAAATCCGGTAATCTGGGTAGATCCCGCGGGAACAGACTGCTATATTTTCTACAAGGCCGATTCTGCGGATTGTTCATTTAGCCAGCAGAAGCAGCTTGCAAAGCAATATGGCTATGATATTTCCCGCGTCCATATGATCCCGTTCTCGGACAGACAGTCCTTTGAAGAAGCCTGGAACGCCATGGGGACGGAAAACGGACAGAAAGTGGACATCGATACAGTGGTCATAGAATCTCACTCCAATCCGTACGTCATCGGTGACAACCAGCATTTCCAGATGTCGACCACAGACATCCGGAGACTGCAGAACAAAGATATGGACAATCTGATTCTGGAGGGATGCAACACCGGCCATATGGATCATGTGGGTGATAATGTGGCATCAGAATTTGCCAGAAAAACCAACGGCGCTGCTGTACTGGCTGCAGATGGGACCGTATATTACGGAAAAGGTATCTTCCCGTGGTCAAAATCCTGGTATAAACCAAAAGGCGACCAGCATTTCAGAGACCATCGCCCTGAAGGAAGCAAACGGAAAGCTGACGGATGGGTTGTCTACCGGGCGGATGAGAACGGGAATATCACCACAGACAAGATAGGAAAAAAGAAGATGACAGTTACGAAGATGCTGAAAGAGCTTAGGAAGTATCCCAAGCTTAGAGCACGCTGCGCAGCTGGTCACGGTGGTGGAGGCGGATTTAGATGAAAACAAAGAACATCATTTCGATTATCGCCGTTTTTATAGTGATATGCATAATTGGAGGTCTCGGTTGGAATATGTGGATCTTTGGTAAAACAGCTTCCCGTAACAAGACAAAGACGCAGGAAAACACAAATCTGACCGCATATGCGGAGGAACTGACCGGACTCGTTCTTGACGATATTTGTACAGAGGGAATCGGCGAAATCAAGACTTCCGGGAAAGAAGAAAATGCTTACATCTGTCTTTCTCTGAAGGCAGACGGGGAAGAAAAAATTCGGGAAAGATTGGAACAGAAAGGTTTAAAACCGTTTGACGGTACTTATACGCTCCCTGGCTTTCAGGGACATGAGATCGCAAAAAAGCTCAAGAGCGAAACCATTCTGGATTGGTACACATTGTTTTTGAACGGAAACGGCGGAGCAATGACAAGATCCGTGGAACTCTATCTGACAAAAACAGAGGACGGAAAGCTCTTCCTGTATCTGTTTGGATAAGTACAGTCATATTTATTCTTCATCGCGCAATACCCGTGACTTCAGTCATGGGATACGCGGACAACAGCGCCGTTTTTTGTAACCAGCAGCCCAAAGAGAGCCTAAAGAGTCGCTCGTAACTTGTTGTTTTTTTCCCCGGATTCAACTATAATTGTTTTAAGAAACAAACCGGTTTTGGTTTTCACCGGGTGCCGGGTTCCGGTACTGCGGCGAAGTTACAAGCATACATAATTAGGAGGTATCGTCTAATGGTTCATTTGGTTACTGGTAACAAAGGCAAAGGTAAGACAACATGGATGCTGAATAAAGCAAACAGCGCGATCAAGAGTGTTCTGGGCAGTATCTGCTACCTTGACAAAAGCTCGCAGCATATGTATGAACTCAACAACAGGATCCGCCTCGTTGTCGTTCCTGATTACAAAATTGAAAACTGTGATCAGTTCCTTGGTTTTGTTAGCGGTATCATTTCACAGGATCACGATCTCGAACAGATGTATATTGATGGTTTTCTCAGGATTGTGCGTATTGAGGGCGAAGATCTCATTCATTCCATCCGCAAGCTTCAGAGCATCAGCAAGGATTCCGGCGTTGACATCTTTGTGAGTATTTCTATCGACGCAGATGATATTCCGGATGAATTCAAAGACTGCATCGAAGTTGCTCTTTAATGAATCTGAGCACGTATTGAAATGTAAGAATTGAGAAAAAACGGGCAGGGGCAGTAACAGTCGTCCCTGCCTGCTTTTATGGCACAGTGCCCTTTAAATATGTTTCTGAACGCGAGGTCATAGCCACATAAATGAAAAAAAGAATGCGCTGGCGGCTGAAACGCCCCAAAATATCGATGCACATAGACATCGGTATGTTGATATTTTTTATCATTCTGATCTATATACTCTTCAGCGTGGTATCCTATGTCACCTCCGACAAGACAGAAGTCTACGAAGTCCGCATGGGTACCCTTTCCTACAATGAAAGCTACAGGGGGATCGCTCTGCGCCAGGAGTCCCTGGTCAAGAGTGCCTATTCCGGAAAAGTAAATTACTATAACAGGGAAGGAGACCGTGTAAAAGTTGGAGGACTGGCCTATTCGGTGGACGAAAAAGGTGAGCTGGCCGATTACGCGGACTCGGACCAGCTGGCAAAGGATTATTACACAGACAAGGATCTGAATCTCTTCCGAAATCAGGTGATCAGCTTTGTCTCTGATTTTGACCCTTCCAGATTCTTTACGGTATATGATTTTAAGAGCGCCTCGGCCAGTCAGGCCCAGAAGATCAGCAACCGGGCTGTCCTCTCCGGCATCAAAGACCTGAAATTGACGACCCTCCGCACAGTAAAAGCCAAAGAGACCGGTTCGATCGTCTATTCCTATGACAATTACAACGGGATGACCTTCAAGTCGCTCTCCGCCAAAGATTTCGACAGTTCCGCCTGCAAAAAGGCCCAGCTCCGGGACGGCGCCAAAATATCAGCCGGCAAGCCTGCCTATCGAATAGTCACGGATGAAAACTGGTCGGTCGCGATCAAGGTCACCAACCCCGCTTCCGCGAAACGCCTGATGAAAGAAGACTTTGTCGAAGTCCGATTCCTGAAAAATGACCACACCTCCTGGGCAGCCGTCGAGGGGCGTAAGGACAGAGACGGAAACTGGCTCATCAATCTGTCATTTTCCAATTCTATGGAAAATTTCTGCATGGACCGCTTCGTGGACGTCGAAATTCTCTTCAATGAGAAAAAGGGCCTGAAGGTGCCTGTCTCTTCCATCACGGAAGGAGAGTTCTTCGTTGTTCCCAAAGACTACGTCACCAAAGGCACCAACAACCAGCAGGGCGTCCTTATCCGATATTACACAGACGCCGGAAATGCAGGGAGCAGCGGAACACAGTTTGTTCCCACACTCCCCTACAGCGAGACCGAAAAGTCCTATTACCTCGACAACTCGGTCCTGAAGGAGGGCATGATCCTTGAAAAGAAAGATTCACAGGATCAATACACTCTGAGCAAAAAAAAGACACTGAGCGGGGTATACTATATCAATAAAGGATATCCCGATTTCAGACAGGTCACTGTCAATATGCAGGACGATGAATACGCGATTGTAGAGCCAAATGAACTGTACGGCCTGCAGGAATATGACTATATTGTCCTGCACGCCGATTCTGTCAGTTTCAATAATTATTGAGTGATCAAAGCAGCGCGCAGCTTTAATCATATGTAGTTTTATCACACGGCCATGGAGATGAAGTCCGGCAAATGCGCGATGAAGTGAGTTTCCGTCGAAGACTTTTGCCCGCGTATCCCACAACTGAAGTCACGGGTATTGCTCGATGAAGAATAAAAGGAGTACCGAAAAACATGATTGCTGATAATATCCGTTCCGTCGAGGAGCGTATTGCGGCAGCCTGCGAAAGAGCAGGCCGCCCCCGTGAAGATGTCACTCTGATCTGTGTCACCAAGACCAAGCCTGTAGAAGACCTGCGTCAGGCCTACGATGCGGGACAGCGTGTTTTTGGTGAGAACCGGGTTCAGGAGATCATCGAAAAGTTTCCGCAGCTGCCGGAAGATATCCAGTGGCATATGATCGGACATCTGCAGAGAAACAAAGCCAAGTACCTCATGGACAGGGCGGTCATGATCCACAGTGTAGACAGCGCAGCCCTGGCTCAGACGATCAGTAAGGAAGCTGTAAAAGCAGGACGCGTTATGGATATTCTGCTGGAAGTCAACGCTGCAGGAGAGGAGAGCAAGTTCGGCCTTTCCTACGACGGGGTGCTGCCTCTGATCCGGGAGATCGCGCCTCTGCCCGGAATCCATATCTGCGGGCTTATGACTGTGCCTCCCTACACCGAAGATCCCGAGACCAGCCGCATCTATTTTAAAAAACTACGGGAATTATCTGTTGACATTGCCCGCCAATCCATTGATAATGTGTCTATGCATACCCTTTCCATGGGAATGACCGGAGATTTTGAGGTTGCCATCGAAGAGGGTGCCACCCATATACGTGTCGGTACAGCGATTTTCGGAGCACGTAATTACGATATTTGATCAATATCCGTCTTTGCGGCCGCCTGCTCGCTGTTTATTCATACATGTTTGTGAACGCAGGGTCATAACCACAAGAATGATCAAGAAATAACGGAGGAAATAAATATGAGTGTAATGGATAAACTCATCAATGCGATGAAGTTTAACGAAGATCCTTATGACGATGAGAACGAAGCTGAAGACACTGAGTATTATGATGAGGAACCTGAAAAAACGGATTCAGCATTTGATAAAGAGGATGAAGAAATGGCAGAAGTTGAAAACAGCTCAGCAGGCAGAAATCCCCGCAGACGCAATGTTCAGGAGCGTGAGAGTGCTCCTTCACAGAGACCTTCCGTAAAGCGTCAGTATTCAGAATCAGGCATGGAAGTATGTATCGTCAAACCCACTTCCGTCAATGACGCCCGCGATGTGACAGATCTGATTCTGTCCGGAAGCACCGTCGTCCTGAACCTTGAAGGCCTCGATGTCGAAATCGCGCAGCGCATTATCGATTTTACCTCCGGATCCTGCTATGCGGTTCAAGGCAACGTGATGAAGATTTCCCACTATATCTTTGTCATCACGCCTTCGACCGTAGATATCAGCGGCGATATCTCCAATCCCGCAGGAGCGGATCAGGACGGCAGCGCAGCACTTGACATGCCTTTTACCGGCCTGTGATCACCCGCGGACAAATGAACTACGGCCATTAAATATCGCGATTATTGCCAGTCCGGACGCCGCACTGCAGCGTTCCTCCCTGGCATATTCTCATGACATTTTATGAGAATCTGTGCCATGGCTGCATCAGGGCCATGGCACTTACTTTATTATTGGGTAATTTAATGAATAACACAAAGAAAAACAGTACATCACCCCTGCACAGCCCTATAGCCGCCCTCCTGATCATTGCCGCCCTCATTGCTTTCGATCAACTGACAAAGGTGATCGCGGTGAAAGAGCTGGGGGGCGGAAAACACATTCCCCTGATACCCGGAGTGCTGGAACTGACCCTGGTCCAGAACCGCGGAGCCGCCTTCGGCATCCTCCAGGATGCACGCATATTCTTTTTTATCATTACTGCGGCTGCTCTCTGTGTGATCGGATATTTCCTGTTTCATATTCCGGATACCCGCCATTACCTGCCTCTTCGCCTGTGCCTGTACTTCATAGCAGGCGGAGCCGCCGGCAATTTCATCGACCGGATCGCGCTTACTTATGTGCGTGATTTTATTTATTTCTGCCTGATCGACTTCCCGGTCTTCAATGTGGCAGATATTTACATTACCTGTTCCGCTTTTGCGCTCGTGCTCCTGACCATCTTTTATTACAAAGATGACAAGGATTTTGATTTTCTCAAGAGAGAAAAAAAGGCAGAGAATGGACCGGGACTTTAATGATCATTTTCAATTCAGTGAATTCAAGACTCGCTCGCGAGTCTTGCGCGCGTATCCCACGACTGAAGTTACGGGTATTGCGCGATGAAGAATAATCATTTTTAAAGAAATGTTATTATTCAGACAAATATAATTATTATAATTATTTTCAAAACAGGTGATAATTTGAACTCAGATTTGATTGATGGCAGCGGAACTGCGGCTCAGGATGCCCTGACCGGCGGCACTGCAATTCGGGATGCCGTGACCGGCAGCTGGACTGCGGCTCAGGATAATCAGGAAGTTATGACTGAGACAGACCCTTACCCTCCGGAGGATGGAGAAGACCTTTCTGATGAGAACGGGACCGAATCCGGAGACAGTTTTTCCTTTGTCATAACCGCCCCGGATGCGGGAGAGCGGATCGACAAGGTTCTGGCGGCCAGAATTCCCGGACAATCCAGAAGTTATCTTAAAAAGCTGATCAAAGAGGGATGTATCAGGGTGGGAGAGAAGTCTGTCAAGCCCAGCGCCTGTGCCGTAGAAGGCCAGTCAGTCTCTGTCTTTCTGCCCGTGCGGATGCTGCCGGATATCCTTCCCGAAGACATTCCGCTGGATATTCTCTATGAAGACGATGACGTTCTGGTCGTCAATAAGCCCAAAGATATGGTCGTCCATCCCGCTGCAGGCCATTATACCGGCACGCTTGTCAATGCCGTTCTTTTTCACTGCGGCGACAGCCTTTCCGGGATCAACGGCGTCCTCAGGCCAGGCATAGTCCACAGGATCGACAAGGATACGACGGGAAGCATCATTATCTGCAAAAACGACGCGGCCCACCGCAGCATAGCACAGCAGCTGGCCAGTCATTCCATCGTTCGCAGATACCGCGCGATCGTCCTGGGAAACATTAAGGAAGATACTCTGACTATTTCCCGTCCAATCGGCAGAGATCCTTCCGACCGCAAAAAAATGGCAGTCCGCCCCGATGGCAAAAACGCGGTCACCCACGTGCAGGTCCTGGAGCGGTTCGGCGACTACACCTATATTGAATGCCGCCTGGAGACAGGACGCACACACCAGATCCGCGTACATCTGGCCTACTGCAGACACCCCCTTCTGGGAGATACCGTCTACGGGAGCCGCAAGAAGACACCCTTTGCCACTCATGGACAATGCCTTCACGCTCAGATTCTGGGTTTTGTACATCCATCCAGCGGACAATACATAGAGACCGAGGCACCTCTGCCGGATTATTTCCAGAAAATCCTGCAAAAGCTCAGGACCATGAAGTGATCTGGGCTGGACCACGAAGTGCTCTGATCTGAACCGTGAAGTCACCCTGATCCGGACCACGAAGTGCTCTGATCTGCACCGTGAAGTGCTCTGATCTGAATCATGAAGAGCTCTGATCTGCACCACGAAGTGCTCTGACCGGGCTTTTCCTTGTCACGACAGGGTGTTACAGTACAGACCGGCTCGAAACTCGAGGCGTTTTTCGCGGCTTTTTCGCGAAAAACCCGAGTTGTACGGCGTTTGGCGGCGCG
>JBGUNJ010000220.1:0-30860 GCA_045117315.1 Lachnospiraceae bacterium
CGCGCCGCCAAACGCCGTACAACTCGGGTTTTTCGCGAAAAAGCCGCGAAAAACGCCTCGAGTTTCGAGCCGGTCTGTACTGTAACAACAGACACAAAACAGAGGCGGACGACAGCCGGTTTTATTGTAAATTCCCTGCCGGAGCGATATAATTAAATCACGATTTTTACCCGTGAACCGCGGACAAAAGCGGATCTGTGAGGCAGGGGATTTCTATACCCCTCCTGCAGCCCGGACGGTTCCGCAGCAAAAGGCGGACGGATCCGCCCGGATTAAAAAGGGCATGCCCGGTTCATGAGGGGCGTGAACTGTGACACACCTTCGCAATGAGAGAGAGGAGGCTGCGCATCATGGCAGAAATGAACGGAGATAAGATTATCGTCTTCAAAACACCGGACGGTGACTGGGGAGAATTCAGCAACCAATATCGGGCGCCCTTTACTTATATGGGGATCCGCTTTGAGTCCGTAGAACAATTCCTCTATTATATGAGGGCGGTCTTCGGACGCAGCAAAGCCACTGCGGAAAAAATACTTGAATGCGGCGGCGACTCCGCAGCCCTGGTAAAGACCTCCAAAAAGCAGCGGCTGCTGGAAAACAACAGCTGGGAGGAAGTGCGTCAGCAGATCATGCGCCTGGGCATGCGGCAGAAGTTCCTGCAGAATCCGGAGCTCCGCAAGAAACTGCTCTCTACCGGCTTCCGCCTTCTGGTGGAGATCCCCAAAGAAGGACTTCTGGACCGCATCCTTCCTCCGAGTGAGGAATGGGTCCGCGACCCTTCAAAATGGAAAAACAGAAATACGACAGGAAAAGCCCTCATGAGGGTACGCGCAGACCTGCGCAGCGCAGACCGCCTTGTCGGAGCCGATGAGGCCTATGTCTTTCCAAAGGCTCCTTTCATTCTGCAGACACCGGTCGGAAAGATGACCCTGCAGGAGATCGGCGCGCTTCCGGGCGCCAAAGAATCCGTCCGGGCTTACCTTGACACAGCCCGTCAGTACCTGGAACTTTTCCTTGCCACGCCCGATAATGTGGGGAATCTCAACAGAATCCCCCTTGTCACGATGGAACGTGTCATCGCCGGTAATGCGGCTGACATTGAGAGTACCCTGAACCGCGCCAAGGCCAGAGCAGCGGCAGAAGAAGCAGCAAAAGAAGCTGTGGAAGTTCCGGAGCCGGCTCAGGAGACAGCAGCAGAGGGCTTTCCCGATGCGGAGACCCCTGCCGTACCGGAAGAGCAGGCAGCAGCTCCTGCAGCGGGAGAAGTCATCGCCGAAAACACCGCTGTCAGCCCTGAGGAGGAAACAAATGCTGCTCCTGCAGCAGTTCTGGAGTTCGGTGCCGAGCCTGCGGCTATATCGGAAGAGGCTCCCGAACCGGTTCCGTTGACAGAAGAGCCCTCCCGCATTTTACAGGAAGGTACAGAGGATATTCCTGCCGAAGAACTGCCGGATGACATCCCCGAAGAGGGATTCTATGCGCTCCTCTACGATTTGGATGAAATGATGAAACTGGGGCTGATCTGAGTCTTTCAGCTTTCAGCTTAATGCTTCATCGCGCAAGACTTGCGGGATAAGCTCATACGGAAAAACCGGGAATCCACGCGGGTTACAATCTTGCGTGAAAGCCGGAATCTTTGCCTGAAATAAAACCGGACTGATAATTCATAAAAGTCAAAAGCCTCGGAGAACTGCCTGTGCATGGCAGGGAGCCGGGGCTTTTTTACCTCACAAAACCCGTGTGGTTTCCCATGAGATGTGTGAAATAAACTGCAGACCGGAACTGTGATTTGTATTTTGATTTGGTAATTTTGTTTGTTTTACTGTAAATGGCAATAATAATTACCAAAGGGTTTTATTATTCATGTTATAATACAATTTGGCAAAAATGCGCTCAGGGCGCTGACAATGTGGATTTTCGGACGAATCAGTGTCATGCCCTGCGCTGCGGGATGTCGGTTCGGGCGTTGTAAAAAAACGTCGAAGAGGAGAACAGATGATTGAAATCGAACATGTCCTTCCGGCGGATATAGAAAAAACAAGCTTTCGGATCATCGAGCAGGAACTGCGGGAGCAGGGAAGAGAGATTCCGGAAGAGAAAAAGCATGTGATTCTGCGTGCCATCCACACGACAGCAGACTTCGAATATCTTGATACGCTGGTATTCAGTGACGGGGTTCTGGAAAAAGCTTCCGACGCCATCCGGCGGGGGGCTCATATTGTCACAGATACGACCATGGCCATGTCCGGAATCAACAAAAGGAAGCTGGCTGCTTTCGGAGGGGAAGTCCACTGTTACGTGGCAGATCCCGATGTAGCACTTCGGGCGAAGGAGGACGGGACGACCAGGTCCGCTGCTGCTGTGGACAAGGCGGTCCGCCAGGCGAAGGAGCAGGACGTGCCCCTCATTTTTGCGGTCGGAAACGCCCCGACGGCTCTTCTGGCTCTGGAGGAAAGAATCCATCAGGACTATATGCCTGAACTCGTTATCGCGGTTCCCGTAGGGTTTGTCAACGTCGTGCAGGCCAAGGAGAGGATCATGGCTGCCGGCGTGCCCTATATCTGCAACCGCGGCAGGAAGGGCGGCAGCAATGTCGCGGCCGCGATTTGCAATGCGATCCTCTACAATATGTAAGATTAAAGCAACGAGGAAAGCGGCCGCAAATGCCGAGCCCGCTCGGGCATTTGCGGACATTTTCCGAGTGCCCACACATGAGCATGCAGAGATTTTTCGCGCAGAATGCGCAAAAAAGATCGGGAATGCGAATGTGTGGAGCATTGCGAGAGCTCGCAAGAGCGTAGCAATGCGTGCTTTAATCATACATGTATGTGAACGCTGGATTATGGCAACATGTAAAAAGCAACGAGGAAAGCGGCCGCAAATGCCGAGCCCGCTCGGGCATTTGCGGACATTTTCACAAACCGCTTGCGGTTTGTTAGCGCCGCACACATGAGCATGCAGATACTTTCTGGTAGATAAATGGAACTGAACGAGTACATTGAAAAGGGCGGACAAAAACTGCGCCTGGGATATACAACGGGAAGCTGCGCCGCGGCGGCGGCCAAAGCAGCAGCCGCTATGCTTTTGACGGGCAGGATCATTTCGCAGGTCAGGCTGCAGACCCCCAGGGGACTGACCCTGATCCTGGATATCGAGGATATCCGTTTCCATCATGGAAACTGTTTCCTTCAGGGAAACGAGCTCCTGTATGGAAAAGACAGAAAAGAGATACCTGTCCCCGGATCCGCCCATGCCGCCTGCAGGAAGGATAAGCGGCAGTACAGGGCTGCAGATTCAACAGAATGCGCAAAGGGAGAGGAGGAGTTCCAGCCTGAAAATACCGTACATGGTCTGCTTCCGGCTGTCTCCTGCGCCGTCCGCAAGGACAGCGGAGATGATCCGGACATCACAAACCATGTCCTGATCTATGCCACAGCAGCCCTTTCCGATATACCGGGAATCCGCATCGACGGAGGTGAGGGCGTGGGACGCGTGACAAAACCGGGGCTGGACCAGCCGGTGGGGAACGCAGCCATCAACAGCACACCCAGACGGATGATCGCGGAGGCGGTCCGGGAAGTATTGCGTGACGCGCGGACAAAACGGCCGGATACAATTCCGCCCGGACTTGACATCACGATTTCCGTCCCGGGCGGATGTGAGCTTGCGGCGAAGACCTTTAATCCCAGACTGGGCATCGAGGGCGGCTTATCCATTCTCGGTACCAGCGGGATCGTAGAACCCATGAGCGACCAGGCACTGCTGGATACGATCCGCGTGGAGGTGCGGGTCAGGAAAGAGGAAGGGCTGACGATCCTGCCGGCAGCACCCGGCAATTACGGCAAAAATTTTTTCCTGGATAAATACGGCTTTTCGCTGGAGACGGCGGTGACTGCCTCCAATTTCATCTATGACACCGTCCTGATGGCGGCGGACGCAGGCTTCAGGCGCATGCTCTTCGTGGGCCATATCGGCAAACTGGTAAAAGTGGCGGGCGGCATACGCAACACCCACTCGCAGTACGGGGATCATAGGATGGAAATCCTGACGGAGATCGCGGAGGACATCCTTTTTCAGGAAAGAAAAGAGCCTGACGATAATTGCCGGCAAGCCTTTGCAGCTCAGAAGCCGGCGGAAGGGAAAACTTACAGCCGCGAAGAAACTTTCCGGAGCCTGAAGCAGGAGCTGGCGGACTGCGTCATGACCGACGAGGCAGTCAATATTCTGAGGAAATACGGGCTGGACAAGGTTGTACTTGCGGAGATGACCCGACGTATTCAGTCTGTTATGGAAGAATGGTCAGGGGGCAGGATGCAGGTCGGGGTTATCGTTTTTTCCAATGCTCACGGAGAACTGGGCAGGACAGAGAACGCCCTTGAATACATGCGTCTTCTGCAGGACCAACTCAGGGAAAGAGAGTAACATGCGTCTTCTGCAGAATCAGCCTGGGGAAAGAGAATGACATGCGTCTTCTGAAGGACGAGCTTGTGGAAGGTGAATGACATTTACAGAAACAGCGCGTAAAACCACGGCCGGCGAAGTCGTCTGTGGATACATCACACAAAACATTTCTTTAAGAGGTGAGGCATGATACATTTTGTGGGAGCGGGATCCGGGGCTCCGGATCTGATCACGGTGCGCGGGCAGAGGCTGCTGGAGCAGGCAGACCTTATCATTTACGCGGGATCGCTTGTGAATCCAGCCCTTCTGGAATCGAAAAAAGAGGGCTGCCGAGTCCTTGACAGCGCCAGGATGACTCTGGAGCAGGTGACAGACGCGATGCGTGAAGCCGAAAAGACAGGCTTATCGACAGTGCGTCTGCACACAGGGGATCCCTGTATATACGGCGCGATCCGGGAGCAGATGGATATTCTGGAAGAGGAGGGGATTCCCTACGATTACACCCCCGGCGTGAGCGCCTTCTGCGGCGCGGCTTCCGCCCTCGATATGGAGTACACCCTGCCCGGTATCACGCAGAGCGTGATCATCACCCGCATGGCCGGCCGCACACCGATGCCGGAGAAGGAATCCATTGAATCTTTCGCGGCACACGGCGCGACCATGGTGATTTTTTTGAGCACAGGAATGCTGGACAGGCTCAGCGGTAAGCTTGTGGAAGGCGGATATGCTCCGGACACACCGGCCGCCATTGTCTACAAGGCGACCTGGCCGGATGAGGAAAAGTATATCTGCACTGTGGAGACACTGGCGCAGACCGCAGCGGAACACGGGATCACCAAAACCGCCCTGATCATTGTCGGCGGCGCAGTCGCCCAGAGCGGCTACGAGCGCTCAAAACTCTATGATCCCGGATTTACCACAGAATTCAGAGATGCCTCTGAATGAGACATTTTTATGAGCTGTTTGAGATATTATCGAGAGATGTTTTGCGAGATATTTCCTGAAATATTTTTGTGAGATATTTTCGAGAGAAGTTTGTGCAAGATATTTTCATGAGATATTTTCGTGAGACGTCTTTCATGATTCCGCAGTTTTTTGAGGTTTTATCGAAACGATGTGCAAAAACCGCACGACAATAGTCGCTCGCGGGTACATCACGACACAGAACGACAGGATCGTATTTCGGAGGGAAGCATGGACAGTGAAGCCGGAAAGGGAAGAGTTATCGTGATCGGCATTGGGCCGGGCGAGATTGACCAGATGACAATGGAGGCTTACCGGGCGATTGAAGAGAGCGATGTGATTGCAGGCTACCATGTCTATGTGGACCTGGTGAAGGACCGTTTCCCTGGCAAAAAAATAATCACAACGACAATGCGCCGGGAGGAGCAGCGGTGCGTGCTTGCCCTGGACGAGGCTGCAAAAGGATCGGACGTCGCCTTTATCTGCAGCGGAGACGCGGGCGTCTACGGTATGGCGGGACTTATTTACGAGGTGGCAAAGGACTATCCCACTGTGGAGATTCAGGTGATACCCGGTGTCACTGCGGCGCTGAGCGGGGCGGCCCGTCTGGGAGCTCCCCTGATCCACGATTTTGTCCTGATCAGCCTCAGCGACCTGATGACCCCCTGGGAGAAGATCGAGAAGCGGCTTCGGATGGCGGCAGAGGGGGATTTTGTAATCGTTCTCTATAACCCCTCCAGCAAAAGGCGGCATGATTATCTGCAGAGGGCCTGTGACATTCTCCTGGAGACTCTGCCTCCGGAACAGGTCTGCGGCACCGTGCGCAATATAGGACGGGATGGCGAAGAGACCCACATTTATACTCTGGGACAGCTTCGGGACGTAAAGGTGGATATGTTTACAACCGTCTTTATCGGAAACGAGTCGACAAAGCGGATCGGCGATAAAATGGTGACCCCCCGCGGCTATTCCAGAGAGCGGAAAGACGGGGAAAATGAGTCCTGTTCATAAATGCAGAAAACAAAAAAGACGATGCTCCGCGACCATATCAGAGAATGGCGGGTTGGGGAAAATGATTCCTGCTTATAACCGCAGGCAAAAAAGAGGTGAGCCCGGATGATGAAAACAGCAGGCAGAAGTATTTTGATTTTCGGAGGGACAACAGAAGGACGGAATGCGGCGGAAGGACTGCTGGAGGCGGGAGTTCCCTGCACTGTGAGCGTGGCGACGCATTACGGCGAAGAGGTTCTGACACCTCATCCCCTCATGACCGTCCATGCAGGGAGGCTCGACCGCAGCGGTATGGCGCAGTTGATGCGGGAAGGGTCTTTTTCCTGTGTGATCGATGCGACGCACCCCCATGCGCAGATCGTCTCGGAAGAGATCGGGGCAGCCTGCAGAGAGACCGGCCTTCCATATCTGCACCTGCAGAGAGATGTATTTGCCGGAGATTCTTCTGACAGCCCCAAAGACCATGCATTACAGGGCGATGATGACTTTGTCTATGTCTCTGATGCCGACCAGGCAGGCGCTTTTCTGTCGTCTGTTCAGGGACACATTCTGGTTACGACCGGCAGCAAAGAACTGGTACGGTTTGCAAAAGCTCTGGGGGATCCGTCCAGAATCACGGCGCGCGTGCTTCCCACTCAGGAGAGCCTGCAGGCATGCGCGGAAGCGGGACTTGCGGGAAAGCAGATTTTCGCCATGCAGGGACCTTTTGATGTGGAGATGAACTGCGCCCAGATCCACTATGCAGGAGCTTCCTGGCTTCTGACCAAGGAGACCGGGGCGGCAGGCGGATTTCCCGAAAAAACAGAAGCGGTCAGGCGTTGCGGCATCCGGGCGGTGGTGATCCGCACCCCCGCGGGTAACCATGCACAGACCCTGGACCTGGAGCATACAATCACCGAGGCTCTGCGGTACGCCGGCGTTGATACAGACAGTGATACATATCGTGGCGCCGGGGATGGTGTGTCCGCTGAGAAAAATGTGCCCGCCAATGAAGACGCTGCAGTTAAGGGCAGCATGAGCGGTGTGGCCGCCATGGAAGATGTCCCAGTTAAGGGCGACCTTAGCTATATGAGCGATATGCCCGCCATGGAAGACGCCGCAGCTATGGCCGGCCTTAGCGATGTGGCCGTCATGGATGCTGAGGCAGTCATGGGCGGTATAACCATCACGGAATACGTGGATGACGAAGTTTATACCGCTGAAATGGAATGCGAAAAGAAGAGAAAGCTTTTCCTGGTCGGAATCGGTGTCGGCGGGGCCGGGGCTATTACAAAGGAGGCAGAGGAAGCCATTGAATCGGCGGAAGTTCTGTTCGGGGCAAAGACGGTCCTTGACAATCTCATCTCGTTCTGTGAATCGGTTTCCTCCAAAACGATCATTCCTGCTTATGACAGCCTGACAGTTGTGAGGTATATGTTCGAGCATAAAGAAGTTGAGAGGGCAGCGGTCGTTTTTTCCGGAGACAGCGGTTTTTACAGCGGAGCTGCCCGCTTATATTCCACTCTGAACAGGCGGCCGACGTACAAGAGGGAGATGGAAGTGCAGTTGATCTGTGGCATTTCCTGTGTTTCCTGGTTTGCCTCGAGGGCAGGGTTTCCCTGGCAGGACTGGAAGATCCTCAGTTCCCACGGCCGTTACTGCAACGTGATCGGCCAGGTGCGCAGAAACAGCGAATGCTTTCTTCTTTTGTCCGGAGCGGAGGACCTCAGAAATACAGGCTTCATGCTGGCAAACGCACAGAGGAAGGGTGTCCTCGGAGAACTGCAGCTGATCTACGGCTATGAGTTATCCCGCCCTGCGGAAAAAATCTGCGAATGCACCGCGCAGAAACTGACGCAGGTCACGGAGGAAGGGCTTTATGTCCTGTATATAAAGCATTTGGATGCGGAAAATTGTCCTGTTGTCCCCGGGCTGCCTGATGATGCCTTTATAAGGGGAAAAGCACCCATGACTTCTTCGGAAATCCGTTCGCTCTCCCTGTGTCGTCTGGGACTGACGTCAAAAGCTGTCCTCTGGGATGTGGGGGCCGGCACCGGATCTGTCAGCATCGAAGCCGCCCTTACTTGCCCGGAAGGGACGGTCCTGTCGATTGAATACAAGCAGGACGCTCTGGATTTACTGGAGAAGAACCGGGCAAAATATTGTCTGCAGAATATGGAGATTGTCAAAGGACGGGCCCCTGAGGCCCTTTCGGACCTGCCGGATCCGACCCATGTTTTCATCGGCGGAAGCGGAGGCGAAATCAGGGACATTCTGAAGGAGGTTTTTTCAAGAAATAGCGAGGCACGGGTCGTGGTCAACTGTATTACATCGGAGACCCTGGCAGCGCTGAAGACGGCTCTGAAAGAATTGATGGTACGTGACCTTCGGTGTTCTCAGGTCATTGTGAACAGGGAGGGAATGCTTGGTCACTATCATTACCTGCGTGCCGGAAATCCTGTTTTTATTATCTCGTTTACCGGCAGCGAATCATACACTATTTAAATACAGATTTAAATACTGCGAAAGAAAGAAGTTTAAATACTGCGAAATAAAGAAGCTGTCCGAAAACCCGGAAACCGCACGAAAGCTGCCGGGAAAACCGCTTTGAAATAGCTGGGAAAACCATAACATTTTTTTTAGAGAGAACAGACTGCTTATGCTGCACGGAGGAGAAATATACAATAGCGCAGAGGTGAGATACGACTTTTCAGTCAATATCAATCCCCTGGGGATTCCGGAAGGTGTACTTCAAAAACTGCGGGACAGCCTCCCTCTTCTGAAGCAGTATCCGGACCGGGACTGCACCGGACTCCGGCAGGCTCTGGAGAAATTCACCGGAATCCCCATGGAACAGATTCTGTGCGGAAACGGAGCATCTGAATTGATCGAAGCCGCAGTCCGCGGCCTGGGTGCCCGCAGCATTCTTCTGACGGCGCCGTCTTTTTCCGGATACCTGCATGCGGCAAAGGCCTGCGGAACTCAGGTCCGCTATCATATGTTGAAAAGGGAAGAGGATTTCGCCCTGACAGACAGGTATCTTGAAGATCTGGCCAAACACCCCGATCTGGCGATCCTGTGCTCGCCCGCTAATCCGGTCGGAAACCTGATCGACCCCGGACTGCTTGTCCGGATCGCGGAAATCTGCCGGCGACAGGGAACCTGGCTGTTGGTCGACGAATGCTTCCTCGGCTTTCTGCAGGATGAAAAACACCTCACCATGCGGCGCCTGCTCGTGTCGGGACTTTTTTCAGACAAAAAAGCCGGAATTTCCCATAAAAAAACCAATGTGAGAGGGAACGAAAGGCTCCTGGTCCTGGATGCCTTTACCAAGCGTTTTGCTATGCCGGGCATCCGCCTGGGATATCTGATGGCGGCGGATCCCTCTGTTCTGGATGCCATACATGTGCAGCAGGCGGAGTGGAGTGTTTCCTTATTGGCACAGATCGCGGGTGCTGCGGCGCTTGACGCGGAATATGAGGACTATCTGGAAAAGGCGCGGGCTCTTGTCGCACGGGAGCGGAAAAAGATGGCGGCGGCGCTTAGATCGATGGGATGCAGGGTTTTCCCGGGAGAGGCCAATTATATATTCTTCTCCTGCGCAGCAGATTTGTACGGACCGCTTTTGTCCAGAGGGATCCTGATCCGGAAGTGTGACAATTATGAAGGACTTCAGGAGGGCGATTACCGGGTCGCTGTCCGGCTGCCGGAGGAAAACGATATTCTGCTGCAGACGATGGCAGAGATTCTGCAGGCAGACCGGAGTAAATTTCTGGCTTGGCAGGAATGATTGGACGGCAGCCAAAGAACCGATGAGAGAAGAACGATACAGGCAGAAAATAAAGGTGCAGACAGAAGAATAAAGGTTTAGGCGGAAGTATAAAGGTATATACGGAAGAATAAAGGAGTTGACGGATGAGCGAAAAAAGGGAAAAACCTAACTGGGAGGGAAAGCACTATTCCTTTTTTCAGAATACTGAATGTGAATATTTTCCCTGTCACAGGATCGCGGATCCTTCGCGCTTTAACTGCCTGTTCTGCTACTGTCCGCTCTACATGCTGGGACCGCGCTGCGGTGGGAATTTCACTTATAACGAGAAAGGAATCAAGGTCTGCACTGACTGCGCCGTTCCCCATCTGCCTGAACATTACGGGCGTATCACAGGAAAATATGAGGAGATTGCCGCCGCGATGCGTCAGACTCCTCCTGCCTCTGCCGGGAATCGGCCTCTGATGGATTCTGCGACTTTAGCGGCGGACTCTGCGACTTCAGCGCCGGATTCTGCGGTGGGCATTGCGCCTTCAGCGCTGGATTCAGCGGCGGGCACTGCGACTTTTGCGCCAGACTCTGTGACTTCGGCGCCGGACTCTGCGGCTTCCACGACGAGTTCTGCGGTGAGCCAAAGAATCAAAAGCGGCCAAAGCCGGGTCCTTCCGGAGACCGGCAGACCATTCGGGAGAATCGTCATGATGGCCTGTACCCGGCGCGGATTTGAGACCATGCGGCGGGCTGCGGAAGCGCTGGCTGACCTGTTGCCGGAGTCGGAGATCCTTCAGACAGGCCGCTGCGCGGATGTGCCGGGATATGAGGACGGGCTAAAACTGTCCGAAGTGACCGCAAATTGGTTCAATGAGGCAGACGCCCTCATCTATTTCGCCGCGACCGGAATCGCGGTCCGGTGCATAGCCCCCTTTGTCAGGGACAAATTCCGGGATCCGGCAGTACTGGTCTCGGATGAGAACGGGAAATTTGTGATCTCACTGATGTCGGGCCACGCGGGAGGAGCCAACCGCCTCAGCCTTGTGCTGGCAGAGGCCATCGGCGCGCAGCCTGTGATCACAACGGCGACTGACGGGAGGGGCCTTTTTGCCGTCGATGTCTTCGCGGCGGAAAACGGCCTGCAGATCTCCGACCGGACTGCGGCAAAAATGATTTCCGCGAGGATACTGGCCGGGGAGACTCCGAAGATTTATTTTGATGAAGAATACGATAGTACGGCTGATGACTGCGGGCGGAAAGACGTTTTTTTTAATAAATACGGACAGGGAATCCAAATAACCTCTGACCGCAGCCAGGCAGATATCATCGTCTCCTGGAGAGGAAATAAGCAGGACCGGGAGGATGTGCTTTATCTGATTCCGCGTGCGGTCACTCTGGGAATCGGCTGCCGCAGAGGCATCCCCCGGGAGGCTGTCCAGAAGGCAGTGAGTCAGGTTCTTGCGGATAAGGCTGTTTTCCGGCAGGCAATCTCCGGAATCGCGTCCATAGATTTAAAAATAGAAGAGCAGGGTCTCCTTGATTTTGCGGGAAATTGGGGACTGCCGGTCTTTTTTTACAGGGCAGAGGAACTCAATGCAGTACCTGGAACTTTTACATCTTCCGATTTTGTCCGGGATGTCACCGGTGTGGACTGTGTGTGCGAGCGGAGCGCACTGCGCCTTGCATTGGACTATGCCGCAGCCGGGGACGAGAACATTCCGGATGACGGGAACAGGGCAGTTCTGCTGGTGAAAAAGCAGAGTCTGGAGGGCGTCACAGCCGCCCTGGCCCTTCGTCTCATTTAAAAGCTGCACCTTGAGGCCTGATCGACAAACGTGCACCACTGTCGCAGCCACCCCGGCCCTTCGGATAATTTAAAACTACAGGTAAAAATACCGGTAAAAAAAACAGGTAAAACTACAGGTTGGGCGCTCCCGACAAGGGAAATACTTGAGGATTAAAACACATGAAAAACAAAATGCGCATGCCTTTTCAACTAACAGCTCTCTTGATTTTGGTGATCATGGCGGTCACTGCCTGTTCAGGCGCGGGGAAAACAGATACCTCAGGTGACCAGACAGGTGCTGTTTCATCTGTTGAGGAATCAGCCGCGCAGCAGGACGGCACCTATGTGCCGGAGACCTTTACCGCACAGGGAGGTACGGGGAAAGTGAAGATCACCTGCCCTGAAGTCACTCTCACACAGGGGGAGGCGCAGGCTGTGATCGAGTTCAGCAGTCCCCATTATGACTGGGTGAAAGTGAACGGTCAGCAGTATGATCCCGAGAACGCGCAGGAACAGGACCGGAAGAATTCGGTTTTCAGGATTCCTGTCGTTCTGGACCAAGAGATGAAAATCAGCGGGCTGACGACAGCTATGTCAGAGCCGCATGAGATTGAATACACCCTCTTTATCAGTCTGACACAAAAAGACGGATCAGATGAGTCAGATGAATCAGACGAATCAGAAGGATTAGAAGGACAAGAAAGTGCGGGCGCTGACGGAAAGTCCGCGGTCGGGGAGGCTGAGACCAGTTCCCAAAATGACACAGGAAGCGGAGAGGGAGACGGAGAAGACACACCTGCCCCGGGCGGCAGATCTTCACAGTCGGAAAATCCTTCGGAACCGCCTGAGATCGAGGGACTGACATTTGTTTCCGCCATGGAAAAAGCATACGCAGAGACCTTTGATATCTATTCCTACAAGCTTACTGACGGGAGTAAAGACGCGCTTTACCGGCTGATCGATGTGCACAACAGCGGGCAGTACCTGATCCTGCCGGAAACCAGCGCATCGGACGACACCGCGGCTCAGCAGAAAATGTTGAAGAAACTGCCCGCTTCCGTCACGGTTCTGCAGGCTTTCCCTGACAATATCTACGTTGCGGCGACCTCTTCCATGGCCTTGTTTGACGCGGCCGGCGCGATCGGACAGGTCAGGATGACCGGCACCAAATCTGATGGCTGGTACATCGACGCCCCAAAAAAAGCCCTGGCTGACGGCAGGATGGTCTATGCGGGCAAATACAGCGCGCCGGATTACGAGCTCCTTGCTTC
Organism: Lachnospiraceae bacterium; assembly: GCA_045117315.1. Lineage (GTDB taxonomy): Bacteria > Bacillota > Clostridia > Lachnospirales > Lachnospiraceae > CAG-791. Next base: position 13,172 of record JBGUNJ010000220.1, read on the forward strand.
TTCCGGCTGTGATCTGGCGGTGGAATCCATGATGATCCTCCACACGCCAGAGGTGAAGGAAAAGCTGGAGGAACTGGGGATTCCCGTCTTTATCGATACCTCCAGCAACGAGAGCCATCCCATGGGCCGTACCGAGTGGGTCAGGCTCTACGGCGTTCTGACCGGACATGAGAAAGAGGCGGAGGCATTTTTTGAAGAGCAGGAAAAGCAGTTCGCCCAGTCCGCAGAATATACCAATACAGGACTGACTGTCGCTTTCTTTTCCATCTCTTCCGGAGGAAATGTGATTGTCCGCGCGACGGATGACTATATCCCCCGCATGATTGAACTGTCAGGCGGAAATTATATTTTCAAAGACCTGCTGAATGAGAGCGGAAACAGCGCCTCTGTCCGCCTGTCCATGGAAGATTTTTACAACACAGCAAAGGACGCTGATTTCCTGATTTACAACGCTACGATTGAAAATCCCGTCAAAAATATTGACCAGCTCTGCGGAAGGTCAGCACTTCTGGCCGATTTCAAGGCGGTGCAGGAGGGAAATGTCTGGCAGGTGCAGCGAAGCCTCTACCAGTCCCCCGACATAGCGGCCATGATGATCACAGATCTGCGCAGGATGCTCACAGGAAAAGATACAGAAAAAATGACCTTTCTGGAACAGTTGCAATGAATTACCGTATGCCGCGGATCAGCGTCCGGCCCGATTACGGAATTACAACAATAACACTATACAGGAGCATTAAATGAATCAAAAAAGACTTGACAGAATCAATGAACTGGCGCGCAAACAGAAGACTATAGGACTGAGCGAGACGGAGAAGGCGGAGCAGAAGAAGCTCCGGGCTGAATATCTGGCTGATTTCCGCCGGAACCTGCGAGGACAGCTGGAAAACATTTCCTTCGTGGAACCCGACGGAACCATTACTCCCCTGAGAACTCTGCGCAAAAAGGATATCTGAAAAAGGATATCTGAAAAAGGGCAGCAGAAAAAGGACATCTGAAAAGGAATGGCTATGGATAGCACACAGAGGGCGGATCACGCTCGCGTCAGGGCCCTGCGGCGGACACGTTATATAATGGTGTTTGCCGTGCTGGCAGCGGCATTTCTGGCGATGATCATTCTGAATATAAACACCGGCAGTGTCAGCATTCCCATGGGAAAGATCCTGAGGATTCTGTTCCTGAGGCAGGGGGAGGCCTCTGAGGTCAGCATTATCTGGAAAATCCGCATGCCCAGGATCCTGCAGGCAGCGATTCTGGGAGGAGCCCTGGCCCTGTCCGGTTTTCTTCTGCAGACCTTTTTCGGCAATCCCATTGCGGGCCCCTTCGTGCTGGGCATCTCCTCCGGCGCCAAGATGTGCGTCGCGGTCGTCATGATCATTCTCATAGACCGGTTCGGCGCAGCCTCCTCATGGGCCCTGATCCTGGCTGCTTTCGCGGGAGCCATGATGTCCACGGCTTTCATACTCGTCGTGTCGCGCGCCGTCAACCACATGGCGGCCCTCCTCGTCGCGGGCATAATGATTGGCTACATCTGCAGCGCCGTCACGGAGTTTCTGGTGACCTTTGCCGAGGACTCTGACATCGTCAACCTCCACGGCTGGTCCCAGGGAAGCTTTTCGGGGGCCGACTGGAGCGGGACGGGCACGGCAGCCCTGATCGTGGGAGCTGCTTTTTTCTGTGTATTTCTTCTGGCCAAGCCGATCGGTGCCTATCAGATGGGCGAGGCCTACGCCCAGAGTATGGGTGTCAACGTGAAGCGCTTCCGCATGGAGCTGATTCTACTCTCAGGCATTTTGTCCGCCTGCGTGACCGCTTTTGCGGGGCCGATTTCCTTCGTCGGAATCGCTGTGCCCTTTCTGGTCAAACGCGCGCTGGGCACATCCAGACCCCTGGTCGTGATCCCCGCCGCCTTTCTGGGCGGCTCGGTTTTCTGCATGGTCAGCGACCTGATCGCCCGCATGGCTTTTTCCCCAACAGAACTCAATATCAGTACCGTGACCTCGGTCCTGGGCGCTCCGGTCGTGATCTTCATGCTGATCCGCCGGAACCGGAATTAAATAAAACACCGTTCTTTACGTTCGTCATAAGACAAAAGACAGGATAACTGAATCACGGATTTGTGCATCCGTCATCAGACAAAAGACAGGAAAAACGCTGTCTTTTGTTTACATCATCAAACAGCAGGAAGGAAGCAGCAGGGACTTGAAACAGATTCATTTGAACCTTGACCATCTGGCCGTCGGCTATCATGGAAAGGCGCTGATCCACGGAATTGAAATAGGCGTGCAGAGAGGGGAAATCGTGACCCTTGTCGGCCCGAACGGATCCGGAAAGTCCACGATCCTCAAGACCATCACCCGGCAGCTGACTCCGGTCAGCGGCGATATTTTCCTGGCGCAGGGCAGGCGGGAAGGCGCGGACTCAGAAATGAAAAAACTGGGGCAGTTCGAGCCTGGGGAGCTTGCAAGGGAAATGGCTGTCATGCTCACCGGCCGTCTGCAGACAGAGCTGATGACCTGCCGGGATGTGGCAGCGATGGGCCGCTATCCCTACACGGGACGTCTGGGAATCCTCCTGGAGGCGGATGAACAGAAGGTGGACCAGGCGCTGGAAGCGGTGCATGCACAGCACCTGTCTGACAGGCCTTTCGATGCCGTCAGTGACGGCGAGCGCCAGCGTATCCTTCTGGCCCGTGCCATCTGCCAGGAGCCGGAGATCATCATCCTGGACGAGCCGACTTCCTATCTGGATATCCGCCATAAACTGGAACTTCTGGGAATCCTCCACAAAATGTCCCGGGAGCAGGGAATCACCGTCGTGATGTCCCTTCATGAGATAGACCTGGCGATGAAAATCTCGGACCGGATTATCTGTGTGAAGGGCGAGGAGATTTTTGCCTGCGGAAAACCCTCAGAGATTCTGGACGACGATACCGTCCGCCGGCTCTATGACCTGGATCCCGAACTGGGCCGTTTTGATGCCAGGACCGGCAGCCTGGAGCTGTTTTTCGCGGAAAAAAACCCTGCAGCAGAACCGAATGCCGATGTGAAAAAAGCTCCTGCAGAAAAAGCACCTACAGCTGACCAATACCTCTCCATACCGCGCCTGATGCTGGCCGCGCCATCAAGCGGAAGCGGCAAGACACTGGTCACCTGCGGCCTGCTGCATCTCCTGCGCAGAAAACATCTCCGCCCTGCTGCCTTTAAGTGCGGACCCGACTACATCGATCCCATGTTTCACAGGCAGGTCCTGGGGATTCCCTCCCGGAACCTGGACACCTTCTTTTCCCCTGCTGATTCACCGGTCAGAGGAAATACCGCCGGGGAAACCATGGCACGCGCGGTGCGCCGTTATGGGGCGGACATTGCTGTGATTGAAGGCGTCATGGGATACTATGACGGCACGGGAGCATCCGGGACAGAAGCTTCTTCCTGTGAACTCGCCCGGCAGACCGAAACACCTGTTGTCCTGGTTGTAAATGCCAGGGGAATGAGCCATTCCATCACTCCGGTCCTCAAAGGCTTGGCGGATTATGAAAAAGAAAAACGCTGGATCAGAGGGGTTATTTTGAACAGAATCTCCGTACCCATGTTTCCCGTGATGAAAAGATGGATCGAAGAGGATACTGGTCTGAAGGTCATAGGCTATGTACCCAATGATGACACTCTTTCCTGGGGAAGCCGCCACCTCGGTCTTCTCCAGCCCGAAGAGATCGCGGACCTGCAGAATCAGATCAACCACTTGGCAGACGTATTGGAGAAAACAATCGACATTGAAGCCCTTCTGCAGCTTGCCGGTACAGCCCCTTCTCTTGCGATTCCGGCAGATACTTCGAAAGATGAGCAGGGAAAGGCTCTCTCCCGTGATAAAATAACCGCCGGTCCCCGCATTGCGGTTGCCCGCGACGAAGCTTTCAGCTTCTACTATGAGGACAATCTGGAGCTTTTGCAGGAACTGGGGGCTGAACTGTTTTTTTTCTCGCCTGTTCACGACAGAGGGATCCCTCCGGCGGACGGACTTCTGCTGGGCGGAGGTTATCCCGAACTGCACGCGAAAGCACTTGCGGACAACGAAACAATGAAGAAGCAGATCCGGGAACTCGCGGCGGCGGGAATGCCAATCCTGGCGGAATGCGGAGGCTTCATGTACCTGCAGCAGTCACTGGCTCCGGGAAAAAAGGGGTTTGCAGCCGATACCGGACATGAAGCGGAGGACGGCAGCACAAAAAAATCCGCAGATCGATCTGAAAAAGAATCCGCAGATCAATCTCTGTACACAATGTGCGGCGTTCTTCCCGGCAGCTGCCGGATGACGGATAAACTGGTCCGTTTCGGCTATATAGAGCTTGAAAAAAAGAAAGAAAGAGTCGAAGAAAGCGGCGGGACTGCCGGATACCTGCAGGAAGGCCATCATGTTCGAGGCCATGAGTTCCACTATTTTGATTCCACAGAAAACGGACAGGAATGTACGGCATGGAAACCGGACAGAAAACGGTCCTGGGACTGTATGGTCATGCAGGGAAACATCATGGCGGGCTTCCCCCATTTGTATTATCGTTCAGACCCGGATTTCGCCGCCGCCTTTGTAGAAAAATGCAGGCAGTTTTCCAAAAGAAGATGAATTTTTCCGCCATGGGGTGCGCGACCGGCCAGCATACCGGATTATTATCGGACTGAATTCCGCATTTTTGAGTTACTATGATAACGCTCCAGATTTCGGGAGTTGGTCATACCAGGAAGAACGTTAAGGCAAAGGAATAAGTCAAAATAATATTTTTTACATGCTGAAACTCTTTGATTTATAATACTTATAATTAAGAAATAGAAAGTGTTTTCGGGACATTGAATATTTTGATGATTAATGACAGGAGGGATGAGCGATATGTGTGAGATTGCTTTTTCTATACCAAACGAAGTCCTCCATGATACTAAAATGAGTAAGCAGGATACTTTAGCCTTTGCAAAACGGGCTGTAGCATTATGCTATTATACCCAGAGCAAAGTGTCTCTGGGGTATTGTGCGCAAATCGCGGATATGAGCAAGGAAGAGTTTATCAAATACTTGGGAGCTAACGGAATCTCCATCTTTCAATATGATGATGAGCAGGAGTTTATCGAGGAGATGAACAATGCGTAAGGTGATCGTAAACACAACGCCGATCATAGCGTAAGCGGATATCGGATATTTGGAGCTCTTGAAAGAACTCTATGGTGAGATTCTTATTCCGGAGGCGGTGCTGTCTGAGATTATAAGTGAGCCGGCGCATACACTGGTAAAGCAATCTGCCTGTTCATCAGTCCGACTGTAAAGGAATATGTTCTATCCCAGGCAGGTGAACAATAACTGACTGAAGCAGGAGTTCGGATGAAAGTGTCAGATCTTCTGATTGATGACAACAAGGCTGGCTTTAGCAAGGGCAACATCAGTAAAATGAGGAAGAGATATTTAGCATACCCAATTCTGCAGACACTGTCTACAGAATTGGGTATGTATTATGCGCTGCAGAACAACACGAATCAGGTGTTTGCGGGCACTCGCCCATGGCCACAAGTAAGAAAGAGGATCTGAAAAAATGGAATTGTTGCGGCAGTCGGCACAAAACAGAATTATCGTCCTGCTGATAGCCGCGGTAGTGGATCTGCTGATCGGCGATCCTCACTGGCTCTGGCATCCGGTGCAGGGAATCGGAACCCTCATCGACTTCTTCGAAAAGACCCTGCGGGCTTTATTTTCCGTTCCGCCCGCAAAGTCAGGTGCTGCTGATATCAATGCGGGAAGTGCTGAAAATTCAGAAGGTTCAGCAAATCCGGAAAGCCTGGAAAGTACGGAAAATCCGGAAAGCCCGGGAAGAACACGTGATTCAGGAAGTGCGGAAAGCATTCGTATCCGCGAGCGGATCGCAGGCGGCTTGATGGTCATCCTGGTGCTTGCTGTGAGCATAGGAATCATCTTTTTACTGCTGCAGATCTGCGGCATGATTCATCCACTTCTGCGTCTCCTGGCAGAGGGCGTCCTCTGCGGACGGCTCCTGGCCCTTCGAAGTCTGGGACAGGCGGGCTTTTCCGTGAGAGATCCCCTTTTGAAGGGAGATATTGAAGGAGCCCGCAAGGCAGTTTCCATGATCGTCGGAAGAGATACGGACCGTCTGGATGAGGAGGGCATTGCCAAAGCCGCAGTGGAGACCGTGGCCGAAAACACATCCGACGGAGTGACGGCACCTCTTTTTTACATGATTCTGCTGGGGGGGATCGGCGGTATTTTTTACAAAGCAGTAAATACCATGGATTCCATGACGGGATATAAAAATCCCAGGTACAGATATTTCGGGACTGCCGCGGCAAGACTTGATGATGTGATGAATTTCATCCCCGCCAGATTGACGGCTCTGTTCATGATTCTGGCATCTTATCTGCCGGGAAAGGAGAGCGTTTCCATTACAAGCACAAATGAAGACAGTGTGAAGACGGGCGGGCAGGAAAAAAATGCAGTTGGCATGGAGAAAACCCCGGCTGAGAGGAGAAAGCCTGACGGCTCGATGAACCGTTCAGACATGTTGGAAAAAGTACTTATTCCCGACGGGGCAGCGGCCTTCCGGGTCTGGAAAAGAGACCGCCTCAAAAGTCCCAGCCCCAATTCCGCCCAGACGGAATCTGTCTGCGCCGGCGCCCTTCACCTCAAGCTTTTGGGAGACACCTGGTACTTCGGAGAGCTGCACCACAAACAGGAAATCGGGGACGGCGGACGGCCGGTGGAACCCGGGGACATTACCCGCTCCGTTCGGATGATGAACCGCTGTACCGCCCTCATGTTTGCGGCCGGAATTGGGGTACTGATCTTTCTTGGGAGATTTTAGCCGGCAGCAGAGCACGAAGAATAACCGTCGAGAATAATCCGGAGAATTGCCGGGTGAAAAATCGGGAGAATTGTCGAAAGATCCGGGAGAATTTCGAGAGAATAATCCGGAGAATAGCCGGAAAAACAGTCGGAAGGACAGCCGGCAGAAAAGACACTGTTTAAGAACCACATTATACAGGCTGACATGGAGATTCATGAATGAGTAACTTGGCAGCGGGAAGCCCCCGTCTATTGCTTGCGGTGAGTTTTGGGACTTCTTTTGCGGATACCCGTGAGAAAACCATCGGTGCTATTGAAAAATGTATAGAAAAAAGGCATCCAGACTGCACTGTACGAAGATGCTTTACCAGCCGTTTCATCCGCAAAAAACTGCAGGAGAGGGATGGCCTGTATATTGCAGGACCGGAAGACGCGATCCGGGACGCTAAGGAAAAAGGCATCCGGGAGTTGTATGTGCAGCCTCTGTACCTGATGCACGGAACTGAGCACCGCAGGCTGATGGAGATTCTGAAAGAGGCGGAGCCTTTTTTTGACAGAATATCTGTCGGAAAACCCCTCCTGTTTGATGATTCGGATTTCAATATAATCGCTGACGCGATATTTCACCATCTCCCTGTACAGACAGAGGACACAGCAGTTGTCCTCATGGGTCACGGGAACGAAAAACGCAAAAAAACTTCTGGCCGGAATCAGAAAATCACGGATCCAAAATTCCCGGATTCAGAGAAGATACCTGATCCGGAATTCCCGGACTCAGAGAAGATTCCGGATACAGAAGTCCCGGATACAGAGAAGGTATCGGATCCAAAATTCCCGGATCCAACAGCCGCTTTTTCAGATTCTCCTGCTTCAAAGAAGGCAGAAGAATCCACTGCGAAACAGAAACGATATATTGAAGACAATGCCGTTTTCGGTATCCTGCAGGATACTCTGCGAAAGAACGGCGCGGACAATTATTTCATTGCTACGGTCGAAGGAGAACCCGAGCTGGAGGATATTCTTCCGCAGATCTGCGGCAGGGGCTTCAAAAAAGTCATTCTGGCTCCTTTCATGGTCGTATCGGGAGACCACGCCCGGAACGACCTGGCAGGAGACAGGGAAGATTCCTGGAAGAGCATTTTCCTGAAAAAGGGTTTCGAAGTCGAAACAGTTCTGTGCGGAATAGGAGAATGGGAAGAAGTGCAGGAACTGTTTGCGGCGCATGCGGGACTATGCCTGAACTGATCCCGCCCGGGCTGAAAAGAGATTGTACCTGGCAGACTCGCCCGAGCCGAAAAGAGACTGCGCTGAGCAGACTCTCCCGTGTCGAAGTGAGATAGCTTGAGCATACCCGCCCGGGACTAATTTTGGCAGACAAAGTCGTCTGCGGATACATCACGATAGAAGCGGATACATCACGATAGAAACGGGTACATCATGACAGAAAGGAATTACATGAAAGGGAAAGCATATGGTGTCGGGGTCGGCCCCGGAGATCCGGAACTGATGACTTTGAAGGCGGTGCGCCTGATCCGGGAGAATGAGGTGATTGCAGTGCCCGGCAAAAATGCCAGGGAATCTGTCGCTTATAAAATCGCTCTGGGAGCTGTTCCGGAGATTGCTGACAAGACTCTTGTGCCGGTCTACATGCCCATGGTGCGCGACCGGGAGAAACTGGCGCAGGAACATCAAAGAGGGGCAAAGCTGCTGGAAGAATATCTGAATCAGGGCAAAAATGTCGTCTATCTGACTCTGGGTGATTCGACGGTCTACTGCACTTTCAGCTACCTGCAGCACATCCTTGAGGAGGACGGCTATGAGGTTGAACTCGTGAGCGGGATCACCTCTTTCTGTGCTGCCGCTGCCCGTCTGAATATATCGCTGACCGAGTGGAATGAGCCCCTGCATGTGATCCCTGCTTCTCACAAAACGGACCAGCCGCTGGATCAGCACGGAACCTACGTCCTCATGAAATCCGCCAGCCGTATGAAGGAGATCAAAGAGCTTTTAATTGCCAGCGGCCGCCAAGTCGGCTGTGTGGAGAACTGCGGCATGGAAAATGAAAAAGTCTATCACAGCGCCGAAGAGATCCCGGATGACGCCGGCTATTTCTCTCTGGTGATCGCCAGGGAAAAGCACAGGTCAAGTGCTTATTGACCGCGGGTTGAGCATTTTTATCGAAACGGTGCGTAAAAACCCGGCCGACGAAGCCGTCCGCGGGTACATCACAAACGGATTACTATTTACTATTTATTATTTATTATTTATGGATTACCGTTTGCTGTATACTGGTTACTATTTGCTAATTACTATTAACTAATTTACCATTCATCATTGAATTTTCATTCTGAACCGGAGGTTACAGATCTTATTATGCCAACACTGATTTCAGCTGATAATACATGGATGCTGTTTGCGATTCTTGTCGTAATTGCTGCTGTCTCGATTCGACTGGAACAGAGCTTCGCCTGGGCGGCCAAAGTCTCAGCCTGTGTACTCTGTCTTGTTTTTGCCATGGCTCTGGCAAATCTGCATGTTATTCCTACAGATGCGCCCGCCTATGATTTCGTCTGGTCCTATCTGGTGCCTCTGGCCATTCCCTTCCTTCTCTTTCAGGCGGATTTTCGCAAGATCTGGCGGGAGAGCGGCAGGATGTTCGGTATTTTCATCCTGGGAAGCCTGGGAACAGCCGCAGGCGGTGTTCTTGCCTATATGCTGCTGAAAAATATCATTGGCATTGACAGCGCCAAACCAGCGCTTGCCATGTTTGTCGGCACATATGTCGGCGGCTCGGTCAATCTGGTCGCCATGGCGGATGCGACCGGGGCGGATAAGAGTCTGGTCTCCGCTGCCATCGTCGCTGATAACCTGCTCATGGTGCTCTATTTCTTCGTGCTCGTTGCGCTTCCATCTCTTGGGTGGATCCGCAGACAGTACAAACATCCCATCATAGACCGCCGCGAAGAAATCGAATCGTCTCCGTCAGAAATGGAAAAAGTAAAGGAACACCACAGGACACATAAGAGCCGGGCGGCGGAATATTGGAAGGCTCGTCCGGTCTCCCTCATGGATCTTGCCATGGGATTCGCGGCCGCCTGCATGATCGTCGCTGTTTCCAAAATACTTGCGGGCTTTTTTGAGACCGTCCTGGCCGGAGACGGATTCGGCATTTCACTGCTGCGCGGCCTCCTCAGCAGCCAGTACCTGCTGATCACGACGATCACGACCGCTCTGGCAACAGCTTTTCCCCGCTTTCTGGGAAATATTGCCGGATCACAGGAAATCGGCACCTTCCTGATCCACATATTCTTTGCGGTCATCGGGGCACCCGCGTCAGTGGAACTGATCATCCGCAGGGCACCTCTGCTCCTGGTTTTTGCGGCGATCATTGTCCTTGCCAACCTTGTTTTTTCACTTGGACTGGGGAAGCTTTTCGGTTATTCCATCGAAGAGATCACGGTTTCCTCCAACGCCAATATCGGAGGGCCGACGACGGCAGCCGCTTTTGCCATCGCCAAAGGCTGGCACTCCCTGATTTTCCCCGCAATTCTTGTCGGGACTCTGGGTTACATCATCGGAAATTACTACGGGATTTTCCTGTTTACGTCTCTGTAAATACAGACTCGGCTTAAAACCCGGATACAGTTTAAACGCGGATTCGGTTCAAAACCCGGACATAGTTTAAAAGCGGATTCGGCTTAAAATACAGAATCAGTTTATACGCAGGTTCAGCTTAAAATTCAGCTTAAAAGCGGACTCAGCTTTAACACAGATTCAGCCGCCGTCCCGGCGGAAGGGAGAACAGCGTGTTTACTTTAGTGATTGGTGGGAGCGCCAGTGGGAAGAGCGATTATGCGGAGCGGCATGTCCTGTCCCTGGAAGGGGGAGGACCGCGGATCTATATTGCGACCATGGAGCCCTTTGGAGAGGAGGCCCGGGCACGCATCGCCCGCCACCACGCCATGCGCAGAGACCGCGGCTTTGAGACGATTGAGTGTTACCGGAATATCGGGTCGCTGCGCCTTCCTGCGGACAGCAATATCCTGCTGGAGGACCTGGGGAATCTGATGGCTAATGAATTGTTCGGAAATGATGCAGCCGCAGTGGATGAGGCGGCAGACCTTCCGGACCGGATCGCAGCGGATATTGATAAGATTTCCGGGGGCTGTGCCCACATGACCATTGTCACAAATGAGATTTTTTCGGGCGGAAAAAATTATGAGGGGGAGACGCTCATATACCTTCGGACTCTCGCCCGACTCAACAGAATCCTGGCCCAAAGGGCGGATTATGTGGTGGAACTGGTCTGCGGTCTCCCGGATGTACTGAAGGAATAGACAGAAAGGAGCCGGAAAATCCCCGGCTCTTTTTGAGAATGCGGACATAGTACACTGAAGATGGGAGATATTCTTTTATGATTTTTGTGACCGGGCCGCTCTTTGCTGGCAAACAGGAATATATCATGCAGGCACTGGGCTGGGATGATGAGACATTCAAAACCCTTGCGGTCAGGGATGTGCAGGAACTTGCGTCGGATACACCTGAGGAAAACCTCCGGGATCTGGCAGATCATCTGGCGGAAAAAAAGGTCGTGATCGCGACTGAGGTCGGCGGCGGCGTTGTCCCCATTGACCCTGTCGAGAGACGAAACAGGGAGAAGGCAGGGCGCCTGGCCTGCCTTCTGGCATCAAGAGCTGATACAGTTATTCGGGTATGCTGCGGCCTGCCCCGGTTTTTAAAGGGAGACCGCCTGCCGTAATGAATTCAACTCCGGTTTTTTCCACGTGGATCGCAGAAAAAACATTTGGATTCAGAAGAGGCTGTGTTGTAAAAAAGGGAGACAATCGCCTGTCTCCTTTTTTTAACGACAGGTTGATTATGGAAAAGGCGTCATGGTATGGTGTATTCAGAGGGAGCCTTCACAGAAACGGCGCTCAAGACACTGGCCGGCGAAGTCGTCCGCGGGTACATTACGAGATAAATGACAGTGGCAGATTCGCACATTCTTTGGAAACGAGGTCTCAGGCATGACAGCAGGAAATGGTCATTTTCGGAACAGAGTGAAAAAATTTTTTCTGATGATTATTCTGATTATGTCTGCGGTAATGCTGACAGCCTGTGGCGGAGCAGGCACACAGACAGAAAAAACCGGGACAGAAAGTTCCGGAGCGGCAGAATCCGGGGCAGAAAGTTCCGAAGCAGGAAAATCCGGGGTAGAAAACCTCGGTGCAGAAAAAACTGAATCAGAAAAATCCGAGGCAGCAGAATCCGGGTCAGAAAAATCTGAGGAAGAAAAGACCGGGGCAGAAAGCTCCGAAGCAGAAAATTCAGGGATTGCAGGATCGGAGACGGCAAAACCTGCCAAGGAGACGGCGGAAGCTGCGGAGACTGTGAAACCGGTAAATAGAAGTAACACTGATCCTGACATCATTCTCGGCGATGAGCGGGCGGATATCTATCTGCCTTTGCTGGACGGAAAGAGAGTAGCGCTTTTTACAAATCAGACAGGAATTGTCGGAAACCGGATCATGACCGGCACAGACGCTGAGGCTGACCTGGCCCTGGAAGATGAGAACGTGGACACCGGGAGCACTGACGCGGGCTCTATTCATGTCGTAGAAGATGCCGGAACAGCCTCTCTGAAAGATAAAGAAGATGCCAGAACAGACTCCTTTACCGGGGGAGAGGACCTGATTCCTTTCGGACAGACCATGGACGGAAGCTCTGTGGAATACGGGGAGCATATCGTGGATGCTCTTGTGCGGCAGGAAGTGAATCTGACTGTCATATTTGTGCCCGAGCACGGGCTGAGGGGAAAGGACGATGCCGGGGCTCAGGTTCTGGATTCTGTGGATGAGAAGACCGGCGTGCCTGCCGTCTCACTCTTCGGAAGCGGATCCGCATATCCCTCTTCCGGGGACATGGATCGCTTTGACACACTGGTGATTGATATTCAGGATGTGGGCCTTCGCTATTACACATTTTACATCACCATGTATTACCTGATGGACGCATGCGCGGCCGCGGGCAAAGAAGTGATCATCCTGGACCGCCCCAATCCCAACGGCTTTTATGTTGATGGACCGATTCTGCAGGACGAATTCGTCTCCGGGGTCGGAATACTGCCCATACCTGTTGTTCATGGTATGACGCTGGGGGAACTGGCACAGATGTTCAACGGGGAGGGATGGCTCAGCGGCGGAAAAGACGCCTGCCTTCTGACAGTGGTACCCTGTGAGAACTATACTCACCAGACGAAATCCAGCCTTGTCATCAACCCGTCACCCAACCTCAAGGATATGAGGGCTGTCTACCTCTATGCATCTACCTGCTATTTTGAAAACACTGCTTTTTCGATCGGCCGCGGCACAGAATTTCCTTTTGAAATCTATGGGAGCCCCTATATTACAGACAATGACGAATTCGAATTTTCCTTTACACCGGTGAGTATGGAAGGCGCATCCTCACCCGATTTTGAGGGACAGGAATGTTATGGAAAGGACCTGAGAGGCGTTCCGCTCAGACAGATCTGGGATGAAAAAATAAATCTGGAATACGTGATCGATGCGTATCATGCCCTTCAGGAACAGAATCCCGGTATCTCTTTCTTTGGACAGCCTGACGGAAGCGGCCATTACTGGATTGACATCCTTTTCGGAACAGACCGGGTCCGCAGGATGATCGAGGAGGGCGCCGGTCCTCGGGAGATTGAGCAATCCTGGCAGACGGAGGTTGAGGCGTTTAAAGAGCAGAGGCGTCCCTACCTTCTTTATAAAGAATAAGAATACAGGCAGCCCGCATGGGAGAATCCGTCTGCGGATGCATCCGAGTCCTTTGCTGACCGGCTGCTGCCCCTCGCAGAGTACTTCTACAGGGAGGAACAAATGAAAAAATATAAGCTTTTAGCTCTGGATATGGACGGAACACTTCTCACATCTGACAAGAAGGTCCACCCGGATACAGTCAGGGACATCGCCTATGCCGCCGGGCAGGGCCTGCACGTCGTATACTGTTCCGGAAGGACACTGGTGGAACTTCAGCCCTATGCGGACCTGCTGCCCGATATCCGCTTTGCAGTCTCGACCAGCGGCTCTGAGGTATATGATTTTCATGAGAAAAAATTTGTCTTCCGCAAGAGTATTCCGATAGACCTGGCTAGGAAGATCGTATCCCTGATCGGTGAACAGGCCGGTATGCTTCAGTTCCTGACAGACGGCGTGTCAATCATTCGCGGCGACGTTCTTGACCACATGGAGGAATACCATATGGGAGTCTACGAGGACCTTTACCGCAAAGTGGCGATCACAGTTCCTGGCATGATGGATGAACTGGACCGACATGAATCGATTTCAAAGATCAACTATTATTTTCGCTCCAGGGAGGACTGGGAAGAGGCATACGGCAAAGTTAAAAACCTGCCCCTTACCTTTGCCTGTCCTGAAGAGTATACGCTTGAGATGACATACGAGGGAGTATCCAAGGCGCTGGGCCTGCAAAAGCTGGCGGAAGCTCTGGGAATCTCCATGGAGGAGACCATCGGAATCGGAGACGGCGACAATGACCGCGCGGTGCTGGAGGCTGTCGGTCTCTCTGTCGCCATGGGAAATGCCGACCCCGGCATTCAGAATCTGTGCTCTCTCGTGACAGATGACAACGACCACAACGGTGTGGGGAAGGCAATCCGGAAAATCCTGGGATGAGTATGACGACAAAAAGGCGGGATGGCAGCGATCGCTGCCATCCCGCACCCTCAAAAGAGCGAATATAGGGAGTGTTGCCTGGCTGAACAAAAGCAAATGTCAGTCAAACTGAACAACCCAGTTTTCCGAAGAGCAGGCCTCGAAGCACATCCTGACCTGTTCTTCATTGCATTTTTCCTCCGCCAGTGGAGGAAGCTCGTCAAGGCCGAAAAAACCGCTCTCGGAGGTCTCGATATTGGGGACGAATTCCCCACCGATTAATTCGCACAGATAAAAGATTTTGATCACTCCGAAGAGATATGGTCTGGGATTGTGTTTGTCCTTGTCGTGTACAGCGATCAGCTTTTTCACTGAGATGTCGACACCCGCTTCTTCCCGTGCTTCTTTGACAGCATTGTCCGCGGGGGCAAGGTTGTATTCGCACCATCCGCCCGGTATGGACCAGAGTCCGTCATTTTCCCGGACCAGCAGGATCTTTCCATCCCGGAAGATCGCCGCGCGCGTATCAACCTTGGGTGTCTGATAACAGATGTCCGAACAGAAAACCTCGACCACTTTGTCCATGGGGAGATCCGCCCGCATGGACAGCATCTGCGCAGCAATCTCCCGGACCCGCTGATAACGTTCCTGGTCATAAACATCCTTTCCATAATAGAGTCCTGCCTGCGCAATACTCTGCAGTTCCTTTGCCCATTCCAGAATCTGATCTTCCATTCAACATTCCTCCGTGAAATCCATCCAATATTTCTCCGAGAAATCCGTTCAATATTTCTCCGAGAAATCCGTTCAATAGTTTTTCGTAAGATGATCGCGTATTGGAAAAACTGCACGGACAGCTGAGATCAGCTGCCCGGTTTTGTTTTAGCTATTAATCAGATGATTCGGATATTAATCTTTGTCAAAGGTAAGACGCATCTGGTACCAGCGCGCTCCGCCATGTTTTGATTTTGAAACTCCTTCATTCACAAATCCGAATTTCTCGTAAAAAGGAATCTTCTCTTCTTTGCAGGCCAGCACCACTCCTTTTCTGCCCTTCTCCTCAGCCTCGCTGATCAGGCGCTGCAGAACCAGTCCTCCCACCCCCTTGCGGCGATGCTGCGGCATTGTGCACAGACAAAAGACCATTTGCCAGTCCCCGTCCGGATCATGTACAGATGGATCCGCATACATATTGTCTGTCAGGTCCCTCTCTTTTGTAACCGGCCCGACGGCAAAAGAGATCAGTTCATGAGACTCATCCCTTCCCACCCAGAAATAATCAGGATAAACGGCCAGCCTTCCCGCGATTCTTTCTTTTGATGCCGCTTCAGCCGCAGGAAAACAGGTGGCCGCAGCGTTGGCTAGCTCATCAAGATCCTTTATTTCCGCTTTTCGAATGTCCATATATATTTACTCTGCTCCTCTTCATTTTATTTTGTTTTACGATACTCGTTATTCTGATTTGCGTCAATGTCTGTTCGCTCAGGGCCAGCAGAAGGGAAGGGGACGGTTCTGTGTCTCCCCATTATTACCTACTCCTTTTCCTCGGGCATGCCATTTTTTACATCCCACATATAATCAAAGCCAGAAAAATCTCCTTTGACTAGTCCTAAATCCTTTGCAATTCTAAATCTAGCCTCTGCAATTTTGGCATTATGTTGAAGTCTTTTATCCTCTAACAGAGCTAAAGAAGTTGTAATAGTAGGGATAGCAATAGAACAAAAAATTAAAGGTGAAAGATTAACAAATTGTGATAAAAAAGGAGAAAGAATCCCCACAACACCAGCGCCAGCAAAACCGAGTGCATTAAACAACAATGCTGGCTTTGTATATCTTTTAGCAGCTAATTTCACTTCCTCTTGCGAAAGATTTCTTGATGCTTCTGGATTTTCATCAATAAAGCCCAAAATTCCCTTTTTTCCATATAATTCATTAAATTTATCGTATATTGGATCTTCTGCTCCAGAATTCCCTAAATAGTAGTTCCTTGATTTATTAGGTGATAATCCTGTTGCACTATAGTATGGACTTTTAAAATCTTTAAGAATCAATCGAGCTATCTCACTAGCATTATGATGAGTCTCGCTCACATCTTGAATAGCTTTATCATGAATGTCAAAAGTAATTGAAAAATCTTTTAACCTTTTCTGCAAAGATTTTTCTAGTGCAGCTTTTTTTTCTGGCGAAAGACTCTTCTTTTTTAGCAATTCAATACATCTTAAACAATCTTCTAATTGTTTTTTTTCTGTTTCAGATATTCCTTTTTGTTTCATTATGCTTTCAATTTCTTGAGCAACGACTACGTAATTTAATGTTTCTATATCAACATTTCTACCCTTAAATACCTTTCCATCAGCTTTATCTCCAATTGTTTTTTTATTATCATTATCCTTAGACTCCTGCATTTGTCCCCACAATTGAGTTCTTATTGACTCTGAAAGCCTATATTGCTGGACTGATGTATTATTTTGTGAATTACTACTCAACGCAGAAATTAAATCATCTAATATTCCCATATTTTATACCTTGTAAAAGCTTATATCCGTGTCAAATACGCCCAAAATAATCATGTTATTCAGGCGAACAACACCACTATGATTTCTCCCGATTCATCGCTGCAAAGCGGCTCATCTTCAAAATAATACTCGGCGATTTCATATGGAACACGTGGATACACCTGACCACTTTCCCATAAAGTTTTATCCCACTCCATTTTTCTGCCCCTTGTAAAAGGCCAACATAGATGGCTTGACTTGTTTTTTATCAACATCTTGTTTTGGATGTCATCACAGCCGATATCTTTATTGGTATTCAGTATGTCTTTTTAATATTATAGTCGAATAATTTTCTTTGCACAAACTATTCCTCCCTGGAAATTGAGACGAGACAGATAGTGTGTCAGGTGCCTGAAAGCCTTATAGATCAAGGCTCTTGGGCTTGACATAGTAGGAAGGGGACGGTTCTGTGTCTCCTGAATTCGTTGGAAAGGAGACGGAGAACCGTCCCCTTCTCTTTTGGGAGATCGACCATGAATCGACCGTGAATAGACAAGGTCGGGTGAGTTGTTTTTTTGACCGCATACAGGTAGAATTATCGAAACGGCGCGTAAAACCCCGGCCGACCATAGTCGTCCGCGGGATACAAGCGCCTCATAGCCGCGTCAGCGGTGTCTTTTC
>JBGUNJ010000221.1:0-23846 GCA_045117315.1 Lachnospiraceae bacterium
GTGCCGGTCTTGTTGACATGCTCGACAGGTGTGTGGGGGATCGCGACGCCGAAGCCGTCGATATCAAGCCCTGTCGGGAATTCCGCTTCGCGGTCGATCAGACCCTGGATATAGGTTTCCTTGGCGTATCCTTCTTTTATAAAGGCTCCTCCCACCTGCTCAAAGACCTCCTTTGTGTCCTTCGCGTCAAGATCGATAAAAATCAGATTTGTCTTGAGTTCTTCCCAGATCATGTTCTTTCTCCCTTCCTTTTTTCCTTTTTTCTCTTATTCCTGTTTCTTTTGCTTCGTTTTCTACTGCTCTTTTTCTTTTTTTCTTTCAGCTTCTTTCCTGCATGCGCTTTTTCTTGTTGCTTGTTTCCTTTGTTCTGACTTAATTGTAGCCGTGTAGAGCAGGTTGAAAAAGTCAAGGGTTTTTCAACTTTTTTGCAAAGATTTCGACCGTCACGTTACAGTTCACAGTCACCGCGTTCGAGGTATTTTATCCGTCAGCCACTCTATCATTCAGTTCCTCACAGTGCGAAAATGGGGAAGATTATGTGGGTATAGAGCGAGGTTGTCCTTTTATTTGTCCAAAATCGTATTTTTATATATTCCGGTGATATTTTGTTTAGGTTTTAACTCCGCATTAAGCGTTCTATCTTGTTTAACAGAATTTCAATAAACTTGTCATACGACAAGATTTATGCTAATCTTTACTTGATTTAATCTTATACAGGAGAAATGAAGAACGATGAAAGACCGGAAAGTCAATACACAATTGAATGATCTGCGTTATCTGGACTGGACGAAGACTCGTCGCTCCTCAGGAACTGCCGGTTCCTTTCTGAAAGCCTCAGAGACAAGAAAAGGTGTGCATTGGTATTATAAATTGTCTGATTACGATGCCTGGCACGGTATCGTCGGTCATGAATGTATCAATGAGATTATTGCAGACAGACTCCTGACATTGTTGAAAATCCCTCATCTCTCTTACCAACTCCTTCATGCAAAGGTAATCATTGATGAACAGGAGTATATTACCTGGCTTTGCAGATCTGAGGATTTTAAAAAAGCAGGCGACAGCAAGATCGCACTGGATGCTTATTATCAAATGGAGAAGGTACAAGGGGAAAACCCTCTGGAGTTCTGCATCCGACAGGGATGGGCAGAATACATTTATCAAATGTTGATTATCGATTTTCTGATCCTGAACCGGGACCGCCACGGTGCCAATATGGAGGTACTGCGCAATCGTTCTCAGAAGACCGTACGGCTTGCGCCTCTGTTTGATCATGGGTTGTCACTGTATTTTTCTGCACATGAAGAGAAACAACTGGCCGGTGCAGATCCCCTGTCTGACAACAGAATCCAATGCTTTGTGGGGTCACATTCAGCAGCAGATAACCTCAGGCTGATTCCGGAGGAATACCGCAGGATTTCCGGATGCCTGACAAAAGAATCCCGTGTGTATCTTTTTGATGGTCTGGAGGACGCACTTCCCGGTCCATGGAGAGATGCAATCTGGAAGATGATCTGGAAGAGATGGGAATACTATGAAGATTTTCGCAATTCGTGACGCGTCCATTGCAAAGGACCGCGACCTGGCATGGCTGCTTTACTATCCGGCAGCTGATGAATTCCATATAGAAATCTGCGACGGAGTGGACGAGTGGGAAGCACCTCTTCTTATCTCCTCCTTTGTTAAACGCGGAAAAAAAAGTCTGGATCCCGATTCCAGCAGGCTATGGGCAGAGCTGAGAATCATACCTCCGGACCGTCAGAACCTGGGAATAATCCTGAGGGATAACGGATTAGACAGTTATGATCCTTTTCGCCTTCTGGTTCTTGCCGGGGGGAGGTGTGCTCAGGATGACTGCTTTCTCGTTCCTCTGAGAGAAGACAACATGCCAAACGAACTGGAAAAACGCCTGCAGGAGTCAATCCTGTCCTTCCTTCCCGCACAAGCCCACTCCAAAACCTGCTGCAATGATTTTCTCTTCTTTTTCCGTGACGGAATGATTCGCCGACTCTCCGATGACGAGCTTTTCCCGGAAGCAGCTCTCCATAAGGAACAGCTGGTGCGCCTTTCACTCTATCGGAACTCTGTTTCCCGACTCTCGCTGACAGCGGGAGGACACGGTGTGCGTCTTGGCGAAAAGAACTGCATTTCAGCAGAAGATCTTAGAAAAAAAGGAACGGAAGTCCCCCTGACTCAGGGAGATTTCCGCTCTTATATCCAGAATAATGTCATTGATACTTCTACTGCCGCCGAACTCCTGCACTGTACCCGCCAGAATATTCAGGATCTGGTCCGCAGGGGAAAGCTCCATCCTGTTCTGACACTCAAAAACAACTTCCTGTTTCTGAGAGATGAAATACTAAGTTAAAAAATAAAGGAATCAAAAAGACGGCTCTGGTGAGACATTCAGAACCGTTCTCCGCGATAAACCAGAGCCAGCTTCCGTGGCATAACAGAATCATCTTCCGTGACAAAACAGAATCTTCTTCCGTGGCAAAACAGAATCATCCTCCGTGGCAAAACAGAATCATCCTCCGTAGCAAAGCAGAATCATCCTCCGTAGCAAAGCAGAATCATTCCCAATTTCCCTAAAAAAATGACCTCCTGGTCCTCATAGGCCAGGAGGTCTTCCATCCTCACGTGGAGGATTCTGGACAGCGCCAGGAGATTATCCACTGTGGGCAGGCACTCTCCGTGCTGCCATTTGTAAATGGCCTGCGGGTACTCAAACCCGAAGTAGGTCTGCAGCTCCCGCACGCTCATGCCCGCTTCGCGGCGGCAGCGCTCGATGTTGCGCCCCGTCTGCTGCAGGTCAATCACCGGAAAACTCACTTTAGTCATCATCATCTTCTGCACCTCCCATTTCTTCTAGTATAAAACTATACAGCAGGTGTTTTTTGAAAACTAATTCCGAATGAATTCTTGTTTTTCCCCCTCTCAAAAAAATTCTTCCGGCTCCTGTAACAATCATTGTTCGTTTGACTCTGTCGCAGGAGGATTATTTGACTTCTATAGGCTTTATGGCTTTTGGGTTTTCTTATTGTGGGATTTTGGATTTTCTTATTTTGGAGCTTTGGATTTTCTTATTGTGGGACTTTGGATTTTCAGACTTTTGATTTCTGTGATTGTTGATTATTTAATGTTTTTCCCCATGAGATACAGCGTTTATCAGCTGAATGTAGGGGCACTTTCCACGTCTTTTCTCATTATACTCGATGTTTCACCAAAAAGTCATTAAACCGCTGGTATAAAAAGGCCCGACTTACACGGCGGTTTTCAAGAGCCCAAACTTAAACCACAGGTTCAATGACATGCAGAAAACTCTCTGATACCATTAACTCATCGACAGGGAACAAACAATTCCCGATCAGATGGGACAAGACAATTCTCATCGACAGGGAACTAAACAATTCCCGCCGAAGAAGTCTGGCAGAGAACCGACTTCGGTGAACAAGGGATTTCCTGCCGGGTACAGGCGCATACAGCAGCGCCGCCAATAATGGGAGATTATTCTTAAGAGGAAACGCGTGAACAGGGTACACCTGAGGAAAAGGTAAGGCCCAGGTCGTGCGGCACCCATTGACCATGCACTATAACCGCTCCGGAATGAGAGGTAAAGTCGAAATGGTAATCTGGCGGTAAAAATCGGATCGATTAAATCAAACTCAGCGTCTGATCCCTACTCCCGGTGATTTTACTGCGTTCATCATGGCGCCCGCCACGACCGGCGTGCAAAGCGATGCAGTTTGAGACAGGGCAGAAAACCAGCCGTGGATCAGCCCCGAGGAAATGGAACGGTACAAAGGGCGGTCATTCCAAACATGGCCGGCGGACTAAATTTGATCTGCTCACCGCAGAGCATTCTCTGCCGCATCTTTTTCCCAAAAGAAGAAAGAAGACTATTTTTCCTGGAAATCAGGAAGAAAACAGTCTTTCCAAAACAGGAGAAGAAACTATTATTTCCAAAACAGGAAAGAAGGCATTTTCCGAAATAGGAGCGTAGGCATTTTCCGAAACAGGAGAGAAGAGTCTTTTTCGTAAAGGGGAAGAAGATCTTTTTTTCCCGAAACGGGGAGGAAGGCAATACACAAATCGAAAAAGGTATCGGGGGGCGATAAAGGTCCTCCGCAGGCAGGCTGCAGCGGCATGAGGGCTGGGATGCCCATCGTGTGCGTGTCCCTCTGAGGGCGAAGGAGGTACAGTGGCTGCCTGCTGCCGGAATCATGCAGCGGCGAAAACGCATGCTCCGGACAGATCACTCCCGGGAAAACGCCTTTCCGGGCACTTTCAAGAGGCGTGGATCGTCATCCTCGCGGCGGCTGAAATGCCGTCAGCACGGAGGAAAGGAGGAAAGAAGAAAGAAATGAGTTATCTGGATCATCTGAAAACAGAAGCCAATTATACCCGCACTTTGAACGGTGCGAAGACACATGGCAGCACCGGCGACGCCTGCCTGGATTTTTTTGCAGTGGCCGGCGGTATGCGGTATCGCAGACCCTCTGACCAGATCAATCTGTTCGAGAGAGCCTACATCGAAACTCCGGATCTTGCCATGAAGCTGCTCTTCCATCTGCGTGACATCCGCGGCGGAATGGGAGAGAGGAAGCTCTTCCGTACACTGCTCCGTCATGTCGCCTTTACGTGGCCGGAATCCGCCCGAAAAAATGTGGCTTATATCGCAGAGTTCGGCCGCTGGGATGATCTGCTCTGCCTTCTGAAAACACCCGCGGAAAAAGAAGCTGTTAAAGTCATTCAAAAACAGCTGGCTGAGGACAAAGCAGCTCTGGAGCGCCGTCAGGCAGGTGAAGAAGACGCTCATATTTCTCTCCTGGCAAAATGGCTGCCTTCAGACAACGCTTCCAGCCCCCGCACACGCAAGACTGCGGCGCGCCTGATCAATGCCCTGGGAATGAAGCAGAGGGAATATCGCACTCTGGTAACCGCTCTTCGCGCCCGCATCGGCCTGGTGGAGCGCAGCCTGACCGCAAAGCGACCTGAAAAAATCAACTACGAAGCGGTGCCTGCCCAGGCAATGCTGAAATACCGCACTGCCTTTATGAAAACCGATTGCCATCGATTTAATGATTATCTGATGGATGTCTCCTGTGGAGAAAAGCAGATGCACACGGAAACACTGTTTCCCTATGAAGTGCTCAGGCCATTTTTTAAAAACAACCGTTTTCAGACACTCCCTGAGGGTAAGAATGTCCTTGAACTGCTGTGGGAGCTCCTTCCCGGTGCTGTCGGTGACGAAAATGCCATATCCGTGGTGGATACTTCCGGTTCTATGTATTGTCGTCTTTGGAATACGGAAGGTCCGGTTCCTGCACTGATTTCCCAGGCCATGGGCTTATATTGCGCCGAGAGGTGCAAAGGCCTTTTTCATAATCACCTGATCACATTTGAGAGCAATCCTCACCTGGTAGAAATCCACGGGGCTTCTCTGGCAGACAGACTGAGATACTTATCGACACTGCCCTGGGGATGGAGTACAAACCTGGAAGCAGTATTCAATCTGATTCTGGAGACAGCCGTAAAATATGATGCCTCTCAGGAAGAACTCCCCAAGGTAATCTACATTTTTTCAGACATGGAATTCAACCGGTGCATGCGCAATGCGGACAAAACCGTGTATGAAAATGCCCGGGAACTTTTTGAAGCCTTTGGCTATCAGATGCCTGCGGTGGTCTTCCACAATGTGAACAGCTGGCAGATGCAGACACCCGTCACTGCGCACACACGCGGAACTGCCTTGTCCAGCGGAGCCGCCACACATACAATGTCCTATAAGTTCGACGGAAATATCACCCCCATGGCACATATGCTGCGCGTGCTGGGAAGCAAGCGCTACGCCATGATTCGCGCGTGAAAAAAGCCCTGCGCTGCGCACCGGCAACAGCCCCTCGCTGCTCCATGATCCATGCGTGAGGATAAATCGCTGCGCTGCTCCATAATCCATGCATGAGGATGATTCTGTCCCGGAGATTCCCCGGAACGTCCCTTATTCAGGGATGCTCCGGGCTGTTTTTTTTAAGTCGATGCATTCTCACATGCTGTGGCAATGCGTTAACCGTCTTTTCCGGCCACAGGCTTTATACATGGGTGAACTATCTTTTTAATAACTCCACAAAAGCATCGCCGCAGGCAGAGGTCGTCGCACTGCCGCCCTGGTCAGGGGTAAGTGATTCCCTGTGGTTTGTCAGCATGTCCTCCATGGTATCCAGAATTTTCCTGCCAAGATCCTCGTGACCAAAGAAATCCAGCAACTGGGAGGCTGACCAGATTGCCGCCAGAGGGTTGGCAGTCTGCGTTCCCGCTATGTCGGGTGCGGAGCCGTGAATGGGCTCGAACATGGATGGGCATTTCCGTTCCGGATTCAGGTTGGCGCCCGCCGCCAGGCCCATGCCGCCGGCAATGGCGGCACCCAGGTCAGTCAGAATGTCGCCGAAAAGATTGGAGGTGACCACGATCTGGAAGCGGGAGGGATCCTTGACCATGAACATGGAGGCGGCATCCACCAGGAGGGAATGAGTCTCCACTTCGGGGTAGTCCTGTCCGACTTCACGGAAGATCTGATCCCAGAAAACCATGGAATAATTAAGAGCGTTGGCTTTGCTGATGCTGGTCAGTGTTTTGCCCTCTTTCTT
This sequence comes from Lachnospiraceae bacterium, assembly GCA_045117315.1. GTDB lineage: Bacteria > Bacillota > Clostridia > Lachnospirales > Lachnospiraceae > CAG-791. The sequence continues at coordinate 6,648 of JBGUNJ010000221.1, forward strand.
TGCAAGTTCATAGGCATAGCGGATGACGCGCTCGGTTCCCTTTCTGGAGAAGACGCTGTCCTGGATGACCACTTCGCCCGGCTGTCCCTTATAAAGCCAGGCTCCCTGGCCGGAATACTCGCCCTCTGTGTTCTCGCGGATAAAGGTCATATCGACGTCTTTAATATTCACATCTTTGAGAGGGCAGTCGGCACCCTTGAGCAGTTTGACCGGGCGAAGATTGATGTACTGGTCAAAATCGTGACGGATACGGATGAGAAGATCCCGGAGAGAGATATTGTCCGGAACCCCGGGATAACCGACTGCACCCAGCAGGATGGCGTCATATCCGCGCAGGATCTCGATGCCGTCCTCCGGCATCATCTGTCCGGTCCTGAGATAATACTGGCAGCCCCAGGGAAAATCAGTAAAATCGAACCTGAATCCGCCATCGATCTCCGCCGCTGCCGCCAGTACCTTCTTGCATTCCGCCATGACTTCGGGGCCGATCCCGTCGCCGGCAACCACTGCGATTCTGTATTCTTTCATCTTTTCTCCTTTTCTGCCGAAACAATTCTCCTCTGTTGATAGTCTTCAGAACAGCAACCTTGTTTATAATCTTCCTGTCAGTAACCTTGTTTATAGTCTTCAGAACAGGTAATTTCGTTTATAGTTTTTGCAAAAAAATATCGTTTATAGTCTTCGGAACAGTGCATCTGTTGAAAGTCTCCGGAACATTATCTGCATGCCCGGGCTCCGCGATGGCGCTGAATCCCGAAATCAAAACAGCCGCGCAGAAACGAGGGGGATTGTTGTTCTGCGCAGCTGCTTTTCACTTGCTTTACGGCGGCCGCCGTTTTGGGTCTTTGCACGTACATTTTATACGTGCAGATCACAGCCTCTCTTTATTTGATGAATCCGACCTGCTTGCTGATCAGTTCCACCTGCTCGTCCTTCTTCTGATTATACTCCACTTTCTTCTCCTCGAAATAGTTTCTTCCGTAGGAATCGATGGAAACGATCAGAGGGCCGAACTCTTTGACATGGCAGTGCCAGAGGGTCTCGGGCATGCCCAGGTCTTTCCACTGTGCTTCGACGATCTCTTCGACCTCTGTCGCTGCGACTACGGCGTTTCCTGCAGGGAATACGCAATGGATGGCACCGAAGTCCTTGCAGGCGCGCTCGGTGTTTTCACGCATGCCGCCCTTGCCCAGGATGACACGGACGCCGGTAGTCTGCACGAATTCATACTCAAATTTCTCCATGCGCATGGATGTGGTCGGTCCCACAGAGACCATCTCGTACTTGTCATCGCCGAGGGGACGGATGATGGGGCCTGCGTGGAGGATTGCTGCGTCGCGGACGTCTACAGGGATCTCTCTGCCTTCTTCGACAACGCGGCGGTGCGCTACGTCGCGGCAGGTTGTCAGATCGCCCGACAGATAAATGATGTCGCCGATGTGGATATCTTTGAGGTCTTCCGCGGAAACGGGGGTAACCAGGATTTTCTTACCGTCTTTGATTTCTACTGCCATTTTATACCTCTCATTCCGGAGAATACTGTTCTCCTGACTGTTCCAGTCTGTATGTTTCTTTTGTTAAATTCGCTTCAATATTGGATCTGTATATACGTTTGCCCGTATACATTACAGTTTCCTGTAAATGCCGGATCCGTGAAAAAGTGCAGCTTCCGTGGAAAAATTCGGTGTCCGCTAAAAATGCAGGTTCCGTGAAAAAGTACAGCTTCCTTGGAAAAACGCGGTGTCCGCTAAAAATGCAGGTTCCGTGAAAAAGTGCAGCTTCCTTGGAAAAACGCGGTGTCCGCTAAAATTCAGATCCGTAAATAACATCCCTTGTACCAGTTATTTTTGAGTCCGAAATAATTCGTGATCAGGCCTCTTTGTATTCGAATCCGGTGTGGGTGTCGATGGTGAAATTGAGGTCCTTGTCAAAGACGATGTGGCCTCTGCGGTGGCTCCAGCAGCCGACGTTGACGGCAACGCCGATAGCGGAAGGATGACGGGCGGTATTCTCGATATTGACGCCCATTACGGAGAACTTGCCGCCCATGCCCTGGGGGCCAAGGCCGATTGCATTGATGCCGTCCTCAAGGAGCTTCTCCATCTTTGCCGCATTTGCGTTGTCATTGTGAGAGCCGATGGGACGCATCAGAGCCTTCTTGGAATTGAGAGCAGCAGTCTCGACAGAGGTTCCGACGCCTACACCCACGAGAAGGGGAGGACAGGCGTTCAGTCCGTAGGTTGTCATGCGGTCGAGGACGAATTTTGTAACTCCCTCATAGCCTTCGCCGGGCATCAGAACAGTTGCATTGCCGGGAAGGGTGCAGCCGCCGCCTGCCATGTAGGTGTAGATCTCGCACTTGTCAGAGTGGGGAACAATGTCCCACCAGACTGTGGGTGTGCCCTTGCCGACATTCTTGCCGGTGTTGTATTCATCGAATGTCTGCACGGAATTGTGACGCAGGGGAGTGTCAAAGGTTGCCTGCACAACTGCTTCCTTGAGCAGTGCTTCCAGATCATCAATGTAGGGGAACTGTGTGCCGCATTTTACCCAGAACTGGAGGACGCCGGTGTCCTGGCAGGAGGGGCGGTTGAGCTTGACGGCCAGTTCCTGGTTGCGGAACATGGTCTCATAGATGACCTTGGGCATGGGATCAGTCTCTTTTTCACTGAGCTCTTTGAGCTTCGCGATGACATCATCAGGCAGCTTGATGCCGGTGAATCCGACAAACTGTGCCATAATATTTTTCAGTTTCTTAAGCTGTTCTTCGTGTGTCATGTGGATCTCCTTTCAACTGTAGAACTGTAGATTTCACTTTTCTCTCACAGATTCTCTGTGTATTTTCTTTTGATAAGAAAGTTTTTTCCGGGGATAATCAGAACTTATCTGATCAGGATCTGTCTATCTGTCTTTTCGTTTTTATTAATCTGTCTGTTTTTCAGTTCTTAATTATTGTAAACTTTGGTTTTTATAATCTATTTGTATTTTAAGTTCTTAATACTTGAAAAACATTGCTTTCTTTTTAACTGGTCCCGGTGAATGAGCTTATCTCTCTTCCGCGAATGCGCTCATATCTCTGCCGCACTGCTTAGGCAGGGTAGAAGAGCTCTGCCGCACTGCTTAGGCAGGATAGAATGGCTCTGCCGTACTGCTTATGCAGGATAAAAGGGCTCTGCCGCACTGCTTAGGCAGGATAGAAGGGGAAAGCAATCGGCAGGATAATCATGCTGACGATGGTCGCGATGATGATCAGCGGGAATCCGGACTTTACATAGTCCATGAATTTGTAACCGCCGGCGCCTACGACCATGGTGTTGGCCGGCATGCCGATCGGTGTCGCATATGCACAGGATCCGCCGATGACGCAGGCCATGAGTACCGCGCGGGGATCTGCGCCCATGCCCTGTGCGATGGAGAGGCAGATGGGAGCCATCAGTGCAGTCGTCGCAGTGTTGGACATGAAGTTGGTCATGACACAGCAGAGAATGAAGACGACGAAGGTGAAGAGGAGCGGGGAGGGGTTGTCTCCCAGGGCGCCGATAACCTTGCCGGCAATCATTTCGCCTGCGCCGGTGTCCTGCAGGGCCGCTGCCAGGGAAAGTGTGCCGCCGAAAAGGAAGATGGTCTTGAGGTCGATGGATTTGAGGGCCTCTCTTTCGGAGATGACACCGGTCAGGATCAGGAGGATCGCTCCGACACATCCGGAGACACAGAGCTTGATTCCGATCTGATCTTCAAAGACCATGGCTGCCAGAGTGGCGATCAGAATTACCAGGGAGAGGGTCTTTTTCCATTTGGGAACATTCGAGAAATCTCTCTGGTTATCGAAAACGGAATCGCCGTCGTCTGTAACATCGTGGTTGGGCAGCAGTCTGAAACCGATGGTTGCGTAAAACAGGATACCGACTGCCAGGATCGGGAGACCGACGATTGCATATTCGAAGAAGCCGAACTTCATGCCGAGAGGCTCAAGTGCCGACTGGGCGATCATGTTGCCGGGTGCGCCGATCAGGGAGAGGTTTCCGCCCATCGCCGCTGCGAATACCAGGGGCATCAGCAGTCTGGAGCGCTTGAATCCGGATTTTGCGGCAATACCGATTACGACGGGGATCAGTACCGCTGCGGTTCCTGTGTTGGAGAGAACTCCGCTCATCAGTCCGACGATCACCATGATCGCTACGATGAGGCTCCGCTCTGTTTTTGCAAACTTTGTTACGATACCGCCGATCTCGTTTGCCATTCCTGTCTCGAAGAAGGCACCGCCGACGATGAACATGGCGACAAACAAAATGACGTTGGAATCAATGAAACCCGCGAAGGCGGTTTTGACATCGAGGACTTTGGTGACACACAGACCGACACATACGATCATCGAGGTCAGGCCGAGCGGTATTTTTTCTGTGACGAACATCACAATGGCAAAAGCCAGAAAAAGCAATGTTATGGTGGCTGGACTCATGTTGATTCTCTCCCTCCTCTAAAAAAGTTCTTTAAAAGCAAATGTAACATCGAAGGATAATGATCCGGCCGGGATTCATCTGATCTGTTTATATTGTAAGAGGCATTTAGTAGAAAGTAAATTTGGCGATTTTTAGATTACTATAGTTAAATTTTATAGCAGGTTGCCATCGGTATTCCCGTGATTTGAGATATAGAAGAGTTATAGAAAAGCTATAAAAGAGATATAACAGAGATATAGAAGAGACTGCCGGTTGAGGAAGTCTGCTGTTTTCGAATGGACAAGTCAGTCGGGCGGACAAAACAGAAAAACTGCAGCCCTCCTGACTGTTTGTTCAGGCAGCGGGCTGCAGCCTCTGCATTTTTATTTGAATGAAAGCTTTTTATTGGCGCTTTTAATGGATGCTTTTTATGAGTGCTTTTTATGGGTGCTTTTATTGAGTGCTTTTTATGAGTGCTTTTTGTGGGTGCTTTTATTGAGTGCTTTTTATGGGTGCTTTTAATGGATTCTTTTGAAGGATGCTTTTGTCATCCAACGGGATGGTAGTTTTTTGTAAACTGGATAAATTTCATTGTGCGCTCGGGAATAAACACGCCCTTTTTCCAGATGATTCCGAACTTGCTGGTAATCTCCGGATGGATCGGGAGCTGCACAAAGTCCCTCGGGTTCACAGCCAGCGAAGAATAGAGAAATGCGCCGCAGTCACCGCCGCGCAGGAAATTCAGGATTGTATAGAGCTGACTGGTATAGGCCAGAACATCCGGTGTGATTCCCATGGAATCATATCTGCTGCGCACTGTCTCGTTCTGCACTGAATCGGTGTTAAAGAGGATGACTTTCTCATCCTGGAGCATGTCAAACGTGACTTCCTCCTGCTCCGCATACCGGTGATTTCTGCCGATACAGTATACATAGGAATCCTCCATCAGAACATGGGAATTGAACTGATCGATATTGTAAAAATCCATGTTGACCAGCGCCAGATCCAGACTTTCCTCCTGCACCATTCTGCAGGCCTTGACGGAGCCGTATTCAAACAGCTGCACAGTCAGGCCAGTCTTCTCCTGAAAACGGTCGGACATGGCAGGGAAAAAGACTGTGCTGATCAAAGGCGGGATCCCGATGCGGATGGGGGTCTCCTTCTCCCCCAGGGAGGAAAACTCTGTCACCATGGCGCGGGTCTCCTTCAGCACAGCTTCCGCCCGCCGATAAAAGGCTTCCCCTTCCTGGGTGATAGAAATCCGGTTTTTTTCATGATGAAAAAGCCGGAGCTTCAATTCCTTCTCCAGTTCCCGGATGGCGACTGAAATCGTCGGCTGCGTCACATACAGCTCCTCTGCAGCCCTCGTGATACTGTGGTAGCGGCAGACCGCGCAGAAATACTCCAGTTGTACCAGTTTCACGATCACTCCTCCTTTGTTTTACGGATCATCCCGGAAAGGGACGATTCTGTGGAGACACAGAACCATCCCCTTCCCGGAGCCGTCCCCTTCCATTTCATTTTTTCCTCAACCCTGCCTGCTCCGGCAGCGCTCGCACACTTATCTGCTATCTTGAAACTGCAGCTGAAAGATTCTCATCCCTGCCGTCTCCAGCAGCGCTCGCACACACCGTAGGGGTAGTTCCAGGGCAGCATCTTTCCGCAGGATTTGCACCTTTTCTCCTTGAACCCCTGTTTGTCCAGCACTCTCATGATCCGCTCCGAGCATTCCCTCTTTTTTTCCATGATAAATTCCAGCGTATCTTCATCCTGCTGAAATTTGCGGGCCAGGGCAAAATAGAGATCCAGCACGCGATGCTGCTGCTCAAGGGCGTCGATGGCATCATAAGCGGAAGGACTTTTCAACACCATCGCTTCGACCCTTTCATAAATACTGTATTTTTCACCTTTGACTTCTTTTTCAAATATTTCGTACCAGATATTCAGGAGTTCATTATTATCGTCCTCAAAAGGCACCGTCAGAAAGTCATAGGCAAGGCGCTTGGGAGCCTTGAGATTCTCTGTCATCTCCGCCAGGCGGAGGATCTGCTCGATGGATTCCTTTTCCCATCCCTCTGCCGGCACGACCTGTTCCCACTTCCTGATCAGATCCAGAATGGACGCGTCCACAGTCAGAAGTGTTTCCGGAAAGTCGATCACGGCTTTATCGATGGGCGGCAGACGTCTGTCGACTGCTCTTCCCACCTTTTCATCCCCGTTGGCGGTCGCCGCGTATCCTGTGTCGTAAATGCCGTACCTTCCCGCCCTTCCTATGATCTGGGCGATTTCTCCGTAACTCAGATGGCGTCTTATAAAACCGTCGTATTTGACAGTCTCCATCAGGACCACGCGCCGGATGGGCAGGTTCATGCCCATTCCGATCGCGTCTGTGGCCACCACCACTTCGGTCTGCCCGGACGCGAAGAGCTCGGCCTGTTTATGGCGCACGTCATAGGGAAGCGCTCCGTAAATGATACTGCACTTTCTATGCCTCTTCTGCAGCTGGGCAGCGACCGCGTGAACGTTGCGTCTGGAAAAAACGATCAGGGCATCTCCCGGCTGTACGTCCTCCGGGAAGGAGACGATCTGCTCCTCATACACCAGCGGTGTCATTCTCCTGTGGCGGACGACTTTATACTCATCGCCGCAGTCCCTGATAATCTGAATCAGGCGCTGTTCCGCGTCCGGGGCAGCACAGATATGCACCGTCTCCGCGCAGACTCCCATAATGGCAGCCGTCCAGGCACCCCCGCGGGATCTGTCCGCGATCATCTGAGCCTCGTCGATCACAGCCACGTCGTAGTAAGTCTTCAGACTGAGCATCTCAATGGTGGAAGACTGGTGCCGGGCTCCTTCGATCAGGTACTGTTCCTCCCCGGTCACCAGGGAGCAGGGACAGTCCGCGCGGTTGAGCCTCTCATACTGCTCATAGGCCAGAAGGCGCAGGGGAGCCAGATAGATCCCGGTCTCTGCCCGCATGAGTTCTTCGATCGCGTCGTGAGTCTTGCCTGAATTGGTCGGTCCTATATGGAGCACAAACTGGCGGTGCATAGCCCTGGCTGCAGGATAGAGGTCCACATAATTATCGGGAATCCCTGTCAGTACCAGTTCAAAGAGTCGTCTGTCCCTTCGCTCTGCCTCCTCCTTCTCCCGCCGCTTTTTCTCTTTTCTCTCCCTCATGGCCTCGACGCCGTTTTTGGGGAGTTCCTTCCCTTTCCCGGAAGCCGCATTCAGGAGAAGCCTGAGGATCCTCCTGTTATTCCTGTTGCCGGCCTCTTTGAAATATTCTGTCAGATAATCAGCGGCAAAATCCCCCATTTTCTCCATGCAGTCCAGGATCAGTGCCGGATCCGTGAGAAAGATGCCGGGCTTTTCCACGGCAGCCCTGAGCAGTCTCTGCTTTTCCCTGGCGGAAAGCAGGGGTATATCACCCCTGACTGCCTTGAAAACAAGATGGTGCTCCTGCTCTGTGACAGGATTCTTTCTGGGCGCGGGGTCTTTCTGCAGGTTCTCGAAGAGTTTCCCTTCTGCCGTGACATGGCAGACATAATAATCCTGGTACTGCCCATGCACGCGCCGCTCACGGAGAATGCCGAACTGAATCAGAACATCCAGAGCCTGAGCGATTTCCGCTTTGGGGATAAGGTTGTACTTGCCTGCGAATTCCCCCAAAACATAATCCTCCGAGACGTTGGTCCCGCGCAGGAGATTGGCGAGCTGGGCTTTTGTCAGCCGTCCCCCGTTCTCTTCAATACAGGTCACAGCAGCCTGGGCCAGATAGGTGCCGTAATAAGGACAGGTCTTCAGAAGCGCTGCCGTTTCCTTTTCTTTGCGGGAGGCCCTGTCCCTGGCAGTCCTGTAAGCGGCCAGGACGATTCTCTTATAGGCTGATTCGATAGCCACGGTTTCCGTTTCCGCGCCCAGATCAAAGCGGAAGGCAATCCGGAAGCTTCCCGTTTTCCCCCCGTAAGTTATATCCGCCGGAATTTCTTTTTCCGCAAGATAGGTTCTGATGGCTTCCCGGGTCCCGATTTCCTTCATCAGGCCGGAGAACCGCTCATAGAGCCAGTCCGCCTTTGACAAGGAAAAGCCTGTTTTTCCTGTCCTCGCGTCGCACACAGCTTTGTAGGGGAATCCTTTAAACTCCACCTCCACGGTACCTGCGGTGAAATATGTGCTCAGCACTTCAAACTGCTTTTTGCCTGCCAGAAAGCGTAGAGTATCTATCCTGCGGGCACTCAGAAACCCTGCCGCGTCCCGGGAAGAAAGAGCTTTTCTCATCTCATCAGAAAAAGGATGATGCTCCCTCCATGCGTGCAGCGCGGCATTGACCTCGTTCGTGACTGCCCTGGAAAACTCCGGTCTGATCCCGGGATGATACCCTTTCACATTTCCGAAGATTCCCTTCTTTCTCTTTTTCCACTTGGACTCGCTGTCAATGCCTTTCAGGTCGATATTGATCGTGCCGAAAGAGACGACCTCCCCTTCCGGGACAATCGTCACGTTCAGGCCCTTCCCGTCTTTGCTCTCAGTGACCTGGATCGTGCTGATCAGGCTGCGGTAGGTCAGGCTGTCCATCCTGCTCTTGAGATACTGCTCCAGCTCCGCCGCGGGATTTTGGGGCATTGACCGGTTTTCTGTTTGCTTTTCGGCAGTTTTGATGGCCTTATTGACTTTATTATTCCCTTTATTATTCTCTTTACTGCTTTTTTTCTTCATGGCTTTAAAAACGGAGGCTTCTTTAACCTATAACAAATATCAGCCTATGGCTATCCTATGCACAAGCCCATGTTCAAGTATCATGAATCTTCAGCGGGATGCGCCGGGAATCCCCGGGAACAGGTTAAAATCTCTGGTGTTTTGTCTTTATTGATTATTTCCGATTGGTTTTTGATCGATTTTATATCGTTTGATTTTTTTCGATTGGTTTTTGATCGATTTTATATCGTTTGGTTTTTTTGATTGATTTTTTATCGTTTGGTTTTTTGATTGGTTTTTCCGGATTACATCCCGACTTTTTCCAGTGCTGTCTGGATAATTGAAAAATCAACGGCGCAGGATCCTTTGCTGATTCCGACCGGGACAGTTTCCGCAAAACTGTATCCGGTACTCACAGTACCATCCGGATTTTTACTGTAATCGTAAACAGTTACCTGCCTGTTCTCCGGATCCACGATCCAGTATTCCTGTACACCTGCAGCGTGATACTTGTAGGCCTTCAGCAGCAGATCTTTGCTCCTGGTCGTGGGTGACAGAATCTCTATGACAAAGGGCGGAGCACCTTTAATGTACCCGTCCTGTCCGATCATTGTGTAATCACAGATGACATAAATGTCCGGCTGAAAGATATTTTTATTATCTCCGGTGAGCCAGACATCTGACGGTGCAACAAACACCATGCAGTCCTTGCCGCATTTTCTGATCTGATTAAAAAGCTGATTGGAAAGGTTCATCAGAACGATTTGATGACCGGCTTTTGGAGAAGCCATATCATAGATTATGCCATCGATCAGCTCGGTGCGGACATCCCCCGGCAGAGAATTCCTGTCTTCTGCAGTATATTCCCCCTGTTGTTTCCCAGGCAGAAGGGGATAGGTATTTCGGGCTCTGCCGCCTGCATTTCCGCTTTTCCCCACTTCACTTCCGGACATAGACATGCCTCCCATGGCAGTCTTCTCTCCGTAGAAAGGCTGAGGCTCTCCTGCAAGAATGTCTCTGTAAGGAGAAAATCCGGGCGAAGCGCTGCTGTATGAGCCATATGAACCATATGAATCGTATGAAGCAGTATTGCTGCGCTGTGAGTCAGCCTGTGAAAGATTGCGGTCTCCTGGGCCTCCTTCCGGGAGAGAAGAAGCAGATATGTTGAAAGTTTCCTGACTGTCCGGAGTCGACAGAAGCACTCTCTCCAGCGCGAGAATCGTCTCGTATCTGGGGGACTTAGTGGCCCCGGACAGAACCTTCTGCACCGTGGGAAGAGGAAGTCCCGCCCGCCTTGCAATCTCTGCATACGTGATCCCCATTTTTCTTTTTTTGTCCTGCATTTCCTGTATGGTCATTCTGAACTCCTTTTCTCACGCATGACTCTCTCACCCGCTGCTCTCATTCATTCCCGCTCATTTATCAATCATACAAAGTTCTTAAATGATATGATTCTATCATATATGATATTTATATATCACATTTTATTATCATAGTCAAGAATCCTTCACCAATCCTTCACCATCCCTCAGAAGAGACAGGAGAGACAGGGGACGGTTCTTTGTCTCCCCTGATGAAAAAAAGGAGACAGAGAACCGTCCCCTGTCTCTCGCTGCCTCAAATATGTTAAGATAGTCCTGAGCAAGTGATCTGTTAAAAGTAATGGAGATTGAATTATGGGACATCTGACATCGAGAGACGCATATAAAAAACTGGAAGACAGGATCAACTGGTTCACCCAGGGGGCGACCGCTTCTGAGACGTTGACAAAGATCCTGCAGGTGCTCTTTACAGAGAAAGAGGCAAAGTGGGTGGCAAAGCTTCCCATCCGTCCTTTTACCCTGAAGAAGGCGGCGCAGCTCTGGGGCACGTCGGAAGCAAAGGCAGAGAAGCTTCTGGACCACCTCTGTGAGAAAGGACTGCTGGTCGACTCCTATGACCGCGGCGTGCGAAAGTTTGTCCTCCCCCCGCCCATGATCGGCTTTTTCGAGTTTTCCCTGATGAGAACCCGGGGCGATATAGACCAGAAATATCTGAGCGAACTTTTTTATCAGTATATCAATGTGGAGGAGGATTTCATCAAGGAGCTCTTTCTGGGAATGGATACTAAACTGGGACGGGTCTTTGTCAACGAACCCGTCCTCATGACAGAAAAGACCAACCATATCCTGGACTACGAGCGGGCGACCCACATCATCGAAGAGGCTGATTTCATCGGCGTAGGCACCTGTTTCTGCCGCCACAAGAATTACCACCTGGGCATCCCCTGCAGGCAGAATGCCCCCATGGAGACCTGCCTGACCTTCGGAAATGTGGCCCGCTCCCTGTCCGAACACGGCGGCTACACACGGCCGATCGACAAGTTGGAGGCAAAAGAGATCCTGGAGATGTGTTACGGCTATAACCTGGTCCAGATGGGTGAAAATGTCCGCGAATATCCTGCTTTCATGTGCAACTGCTGCGGCTGCTGCTGTGAGGCCCTTGAGACTGTGCGAAGATTCAGCCCCATGCAGCCCATCGCGACGACAAACTACATCCCCAAAATCACCCCCAACGACTGCGTCTCCTGCGGAAAGTGCGAAAAGGTATGTCCCATCCTGGCCATTTCCATGCAGGAAAACGATCCGGCTGCACCTGTAAGTCCGGAGGAAAAGCCGATCACAATCCGCGGCATGGAGCCGGAGGCGGCAACAAGGGCCTGCGAGGCTGGTGCTGCTGCCGCCGGTGCTGCTGCCGGTGCTGCTGTTGCCGCTGCCGGCGTTGCTGGCGTGGCTGCTTCCGGCGCTTCAGGTATTCCCGCCAAAAAAAGAAGACCCGTCATCGACGAGTCCATCTGTCTGGGCTGCGGAGTCTGTGCCAGGAACTGTCCCAAAAAGGCCATCAGCCTGCAGAGAAGACCGATTGAGGTGATCACACCTGTCAACAGCACCCACCGCTTCGTCCTGCAGGCCATTGAAAAGGGGACCCTGCAGAACCTGATCTTCGACAACCAGGCCTTCGCCAACCACCGGGCCATGGCGGCCGTCTTCGGCACGATCCTGAAGCTCCCGCCGCTCAAGCAGGCCCTGGCCAGCAAACAGTTCAAGTCTGTCTACCTGGACCATCTGCTGTCTGCACAAAATGCCCGGAAAAAGAAGGAGTTGTCCCATTAAGTGAACTGCTCCCCATAAAGCAGGCAAAATAAGAGACAAAGCCATTCTGCCATCAGATTGCCAAATGGTGTGCTACTTGGGGGTAGCACACCAAAACGGACTGGTGGCAGTTTTTTGCAGCTTGCAGATACGGATCAATCCGCATGTCAGGGGGACTATTCTTGACAATTTCTGCCCAGTGTGTGCATGATCTGCAGGCCGTCCTTTTTATCTTCTTATGCCAAAATCCCCAGAATCTCTGCTGTGCTCCAGAGTTCACTCTCCCAGATCCGGGCTCTTCCCTCAGCGACCTCACAGATGACAGAGGGTACCTCTGTGCTGTTATCAACGATCCGTGTCCGGTCCGCTATCCGCACCAGCTTTGACAGATTCTGTAATGATTTTTCATACCGGCTGATGATTTTATCCTCCGGTACATCGTGTCCGCCCATCTTCACCCGGTTCCGGACACGATGTACATTGATCGCACTGTCCTTTGTAAGCACAAATACTGCACAGATTTGATACCCGGCTTTTTTCGCCTCTTCCAAAAGAAGAAGATTCCGTTCCGTCGACAGAACTGTCTCAAATGTAAAATCCTGTCGCGTCTCCAGAAGCGCCCGACGAATCATTTCCGCTTCCTGTGCCGCTTCCAGGTCTGAACATTTGGCAGCTTTCTTAATCTCGTCCGCATTTACATAGAGACCGATGACGGGAAGGCCTTTTGTAACCGTACTTTTGCCCGATCCATTCGGACCTGCGATGACAAGAATTGAAGGACGGTTACCCTGCTTTTCTTCAGAGAACATATTCCTTCCTTCCGTCTGTATACACCTTTACAACCTTACCTGTTTCCACATCAAAACGCGTTATATAATCTGTAACGGGAACTGTGTCATCGCGCTCTGCAACTGCACGGCGGCATGCCTGCTCAAAATCATCGGAAGAAAGGTCAAAAATTGTCTTCTCTGCTGTCTCCAGCCTGACCGGAAAAGGAAATCCCTTTACCTCGTTAAACTTCCTGGCCATAATGTTCATGACCGCATTAAAAGACAGCCCCATTTGCGAAGCGATGCGGGTTGTTTCCTCCCTCACGCCATCATCCAGGCGAATCGTACTGGTAGCCATCTGTTTTCTCCTTTCCTTCATCCTGTGCATTTCTGAGTTGTACCTTTGCAGACTCTGTCTTTGGAGGCTATTTTTCTTTGATGAAAGTATAGCACATGCCTCAGGCCCATTCAACACAATTGATGTCATATGTGTTGTTTTCACAAATGTAAAGGGGGCAGTTCCTCTGACACCTTAAAGAACCGTCCCCTTTACACTTTCGAAGTTAATCTAGCCGGAAATAATTCATCACCTGTCCTTTCGAGGACTTTGCAGATTCTGATACACAGACTAATGATGGGATTGTAACTGCTGACATGGTACAGAAACAGCGCATTCATGAATTATTCCGAATGCGCTGTTTTTGTACACTATTTAATTACATAAGCAGATTCACAGCCATCCCACACAGGAAAGAAACCAGCATCACGAAAAGAATATACAGCGCGAATCGTTTCCACCCCATAGCGATCTTCAGCGCTCCAAGGTTCGTGATCTTTGTGGCCGGTCCGGTGATCATGAAGGCTGCCGCGCTCCCCATGCTCATGCCATCCCACAGCCACTGCCGAAGCAGTGGTATGGTTCCTCCTCCGCAGGCATAGAGAGGCACGCCGATGGTCGCCGCCATCAGGAGGCCCCAGGCTTCATTTCCACCGAATACCTTTGTCATCAGGTCCTGCGGCACATACCGCTGGAACAGGGCTGACAGCAGGATGCCAAAAAGAAAATACAGTCCGGTTGCCTTCACGTTTCTCCAGACATTCAGAAGATACCTGATCATCAGGTTCGGATGTGTGTCATGGCTGGCTTTTTCTTCAAAGCTGCCAAAATCAAAGAAATCCCGGTTCCGGTAAAACAGAAAAACCAGAAGGCCGGCGGCGCAGCCGCAGAAGAAACATGTAACGATACGCACGGTCAGTGCTGTCGTGCCCAGCGCCGCGCTGTAAATGATCAACTGAGGATTCAGCAGGATGGAGGCCATCATGAAGGCGGCCAGCCAGTCTTCCCGCATGCCCTGTTTCCGGAATGAAGCCGCAATAGGAATCGTCCCGTACATGCAGAGCGGAGAGGCGATCCCCAGGATACAGGCAGGGATAATGCCGAACAGGCCCCATTTCTTATTGCTCATCCCGGCAAAGATGCTGTGGATCTTATCCTTTGCAAAGACAGAAATGAGAGATCCGATCAGCATGCCGATAATCCAGTACCGGCATATCTGCCGGAACTGGATCTCGAAATAGTACCAGATATAAATGATTTCTCTTCTGAGGACTGTTAATAGTTCAGTCATCGATGCTTACCAGTTCGTAGGTTCGACTGCCGAGACCGATCTCCTCGGCATGCTCCAGGGTGTGAATAGCATGAAGAGACTCCATCCGCTCAACGAGGGATTCATTCCCTTCTGCCTGATAGATGAGATCCACGCAGGCCTGATCCAAAGCTACAGGGTCTGTGCCTGCCAGAATGCCGATATCATGAATATCGGGCTCCGCCGGATGTCCGTCACAGTCGCAGTCCACGGAGAGCCGGTTCATCACATTGATGTAGATGATGTGCTCTTTGCCCACATGGCTGCTGAAGCCGGAGACCATTTCCGCCAGTGCTTCCAGCCAGGCATCCTGGTCGCTGTACCAGATGCTGCCGCTGGTCTTTGTTCCTGCTGTATGGACATACACCTTGCCGCTCGGGGAAGAGATGCCGATTCCGACATTTTTGATCGCGCCTCCGAAGCCCGCCATCGCATGTCCTTTGAAATGGGAGAGGATCACCCAGTCGCTGTAGTTCTCCGCATGGCTTCCGACGATGATTCTGTCGAGCCTTGTTCCGCCCGACATAGGCCACTCCACTTCGCCCTCCTCATCCATGAGGTCAAAATCAGCGATTGCCGTAAATCCATGATCTTCCGCGACCTGCTTGTGCATGGCAGAACTCGATCGTGATCCGCCGTAGGCTGTGTTGCACTCTACGATTGTACCATCTACTTTCTTTACCAGATCCCCGATCAGCTCCGGATGAAGATAATTGCTGGCCGGAGGTTCGCCGGTCGAGATTTTAACAGCTACACTGCCTTCCGGAGTCCACCCGAGCGCCTCATAGATCCTTACCAGACCTTCCGCGGAGATATCGGATGTGAAATATACGACCGGTGCCTGGGAAGCGTCAGCATGTGCAGCATCTTTTGTTTCCGCTGCAGCTGCTGTATCTGCAGTTGCAGCTTTATTTTCAGTTCCCTCTGTATCTGCAGTTTCCGCTTTATTTGCAGCTGCCTCAGATCCCGGATTTTTTGTTTCTGCCCCCGATGAGGCGGCTGATTCTTTATCGGCCTGCTGCTCAGCGTGCTGCGAGCTGCTTCCTGTTCCTGCATGGCTTTCTGCGCACCCGGCCAGAAGGAGGCATATTGCCAGGCATGCTGCCATCGCGCTAAAATACTTTTTCATATCGTATAAACTCCTTCCCAACAAATACGTTTCCTGCAGATCTCTGCTTCATTCGGACGATCAGATATGGTCACAAGCCCTGATGATCCCTTCAGAGGCTTGCGTAAAATCAGTTCATTTTTGCGCAGTTTCCGACCTTATCGCCGGTTACGAAATACTCATAAGTCGGGAACTCGAAGAGTACCGGGCAGGGATACAGAGCGAGGGTCGCTCCAATATTTTTCTTGCTCATCTTATTTCATCTCCTTTTCCCAGAAACGAATCACATTCAGTTCCAGACTGTCTGCCACTTTTTCAAGTCTCATAAGCCAGGTCTCATAATGCCCCTTCTTTAAACCGGGCGATCATCTCAAAAGTCAGGGAAACGCCGTTGTCATGGACCCGGATCTCCTCCCTGGGAATCCAGACCGCTTCCGACACTTCATTGGTATCGTGTACGGCAATCTCATCACTTCCGTCGAGGTCGCAGATGACTCCGATCATCAGATTGGAGGCAAAACCCCAGGGCTGGGACTTGTAATAACGGATATTGGTGACCTTGATTCCGGCCTCCTCCATGACCTCACGGCGCACAGCATCTTCAATTGTCTCCCCGACCTCGATAAATCCCGCGATCAGGGAAGTCCCGGCATAACCGTCCTCTTCACGCGGTTTATAGCAGATCATCAGCAGCCTGTCCTCATGCTCTACCGCAATGGTTACCGCCGGCATAACGCGGGGGAAATCCATATTCCCGCAGGAGGTACACCGGACGCAGCGCATCCGGGGATGCACGCTCATATGACCGCCGCAGCGGCCGCAGAAGCGGTTTCCGTTGTACCAGGAGGAGAGCTGGAAAGCTGTCTCCGCACCGAAATAGATATTCTTTGGAAGGGGTTCATTTTCAAACCCGAAGGGCAGAAACGTCATCCCCGTAAAGGCAAAGTCCGGAACCTTCTCCCCCATGTAGAGAAAGCTATAATACCCCTTCTCTCCGATAGTAAACAGATATACCAGCCTGCCTCCCTTTTCCGCCGCTTTTTGATCTGCCTCTGCGTCCTGCGGATCAAACCAGTAATCGGCAAAAAGCACCGCCTCCGGGAGGGACATGGCTCCCTCCGCATCCAGCCGCATCAGCAGGTTTCTTCCATTCTTTTCGAAAACAGCTGCCAGATCGCCCGCTTTGGGGGCAATATTTCGATATTCATTCGAAAAGATTTCATTGTTGCTCAATTCATGAATCATAAAAACCTCTCCCTTTACTGTGAAAGCTCCGGTCATGCGACCGGGGACACCGCGTGCCCGCACACAAGTCTTAAAAATTTTCCTGTCAGATCACCACGATTACTTTTCCAAAACTATGGGCACTCTCCAGATATGCATGTGCCTCCGGTACCTGTGCCAGAG
>JBGUNJ010000222.1:0-23135 GCA_045117315.1 Lachnospiraceae bacterium
ATCAAAAAGAAGGCATCTTAAAAGTAATCCCTGTAACAGGGGATAGAGGGTATGTGTTGACCCTGCGAGGCTGGTCAGTCTCGCGAAGCCCCGGCCGACGAAGTCGTCCGTGGGTACATCACACGGAATGCAGGAAAATTGTTCAATACATTCAGATGAAACGATTCGGGATGTCTCTTTTCCGTATCTTTTCGAGCATTTCTCTTTTTGAGAAAACCAAACTGACTCAGGAGTAAAAAACAGCTGCAGCGGACAACCGGTAAAAGTGATTGCACACCGGCTGCCGCAACAGCTGTTTTTTACATATCCTGCTTTATCAGTTCCACTATTTCGGAACTTTAATCTTTTCGATTTCGATCGCTAATTCTCTTACAGTGCGGTGGCCGTAGACGCCGTTTGTGACATCGTTGCCGAAGGAATGGCCAAGCATGCGCCGGCGGTCCGCCTCATTGACACCGTAGGATTCGCACAGGCGGCTGAAGGTGTGGCGGCAGGAATGGGGAGTGTGGTATCGGTTTTCCGGGACTACATCCGTCTGAAGATTGATGAGGGTGTCACGGCGTGTCACAGTATCTATCCCGATTCGGGTCAGCACGGTTTTCATGTCATCCCGGAAGCGGTCTTTGCTCTTTCCGCAGAAAAAAACAGGCTGCCCCTGTCTGTTCAGAATCTTTTTTACCAGAGGCAGGATTGCGCTGTGAATGGGGACGATCCGGTTCTTTCCGGCTTTGGTCTTCATGCCTCCCTGAAAATAGCCTGTCCTTCCGTCTTCGCTGATCACGGTCTTCATCTCATTCCCAGGGTCAAATTCGCTGATTCGAAATCCGGAATAGCACATGATGAGAATCATGTTTATGACAGGATCTTCCTGGTGTTTCCAGAGGATCCGGAGCTCTTCGTCCGTGAAGTCCTGATGGTGGGTCTCTTCGACGGTGGAGGGCATGACGACATACTTACCGTATTCCCTGGAGCATAATTCGCGCGGATAGGCAAAGCGGTAGATCTGTCTGATCAGTGTGACCAGATCAGAGACAGCCGACCTGCTGTAGCCCGCCTCCGCTGTCCGGTTTACAAGATTTTGCAGGTCCATGATGCTGATCTCATCCATGGTCCGGTCCAAAAGAGGTGCCAGCTTGCGGCTGGCCGCCGCTGCCGCGCAGCGGCTGGAATGCGAGAGATGCTTTGCCGCGCCGGGTCCGTATTTGAAATCATAAAATGCCCGGTAGACGTCTTTTAAGGGGGGAAGGGATTTCTCCACAGGGGCATCTTTACTGACAAAAACATTCCCTGAAGCGCTTTCTTTCCGGACAAGACTATTCGAAAGAATCTCTTTTTTCCCGCTGAGGCTATTCTCAAGAATATCTTTTTTCCCTCTGAGACTGTTCTCAAGAATACCTTTTTTCCCGGTACAGCCGGTTCTCTGCATATCGCTCAGCGTCAGGTTTTCATCCTGAACCATGCCCTGCATATCTGTTTCTGCGCAATAATCTTCCGTATGAGAGTTTTCCATGGACAAGTCTTTCAGTTTTTCGACTCCCTGCAGCATGCACCTCTGCAGGATGTCGTTTACTGTATTATCGTCACTCGGATCAGCGCCCGGATCGTTCTGTTTCATTTTTTTCAGAATCTGACCGAAGCTCAGGGACATGCTGCGCAGTAAATCCCCATAGGATTTTTCCCTGTCGGGATTTGCGCCATTATATTCAGGGGAAATCCTGCTGCCTCCGGTACAGGAGACAGTGCAGGAACCATCCGGATCTGGATTTATAGGCAGATTTGTACCCAGATATATAGCCTGCGGTTCATGATGTGAACCCGGTGCATTATTCACTGCATTGCGCGCCTGGAGGATAATTCCCAGGAACGTAAGAACCGCGCCGGATGTTTCCGCATCAGCAGTTTCCTCCTTGATTTCCTTCCCGATTTCCTCCCCGATTTCCTCCCCGGCTCCCGTCCTGTATGGCCTTGTTTTTTTACCGATCAGTAATATATCCCCTGTCGGGTATTCCTGCGCGGTCATGCCGAGTCCAGCCAGCATTTCTGAGAACCTTGCCTGCAGAGAGACCAAATCCCTTTCCAGTCCGCACTGAAAAAGACCGGCATGGTACAGGGAGAGCGCCTTAAAGCCTGTTATCCAGTCCGGGACATAGCAGAGAGCAGGCGGACGGGGCCATTTTTTACCTGGAATCGTTTTGGCGGGGGGATGGACCGCATAAGAATTACGCCTTCCCTTTCCCAGATAACGAATGGATCCGAAACCGGATGGGAGGCGCTTTTTACTTGAGATATAGAGAGAATTCCCCTTATGTGGAGAAGGTGTGACGTGATTTGATGAATTCTTTTCCGGAGAAAGTGCGATGTCGCAAAGAGGGACTGACCGAGACGTTTCCGTAAAAGATGACATTTGATTATACCCCTTCTGGATGTCCTGCAATTGTGTCTGGCATAATCTTTCCTGCCGTCAGGATGTGATTGATTGTTCGATGATAAGGGAAATGCGGATTATAATAATCCGCATTTCCTTACCAATTTCTGATTTTCAATAATGCCTTCTCAGGATAGCTTTTTTAAAACGATCTTTTTCAAGGCTGTTTTTTTAGCTGTTCTTTTCGAACTTCCTTTTAAAGTGATCCTTTCAAAACTGTCTTTATAAAGCTGTCATTTTACAACCGTCTTTTTGTGAGGCCGGTTTTCATGACCGCCATCCCGGCTGCTGCCAGGACAAGGAGCATGGCACCGAGGATAGTAAAGAGTTTTGTGCCGGGACCGCCGGAATTGGGAAGGGCGGCGCCCGGAATGTTGCCAAATACTACAGTTCCGTTCTCGATCTTCACAATATCAGTCGCATTGCCGGTAATCGGTTGTCCGATTTGCTCGCCGCTTCCATATACGAGGAAGATTTCAGGCACAGCGGATTCTTTTAGATACCGTACCTGGAAAATCGGGTTCTCTGTTATCTGGACATAGCCATCCGGATATGTTGTCTCAACAATCTCATAATAGCCGGCATCCAGATTTTCAAAGTTAAAGATCCCGGGATTCTGAGGATCATCTGAAACCACTGCGGACTCACCGTCATTGCCCCAGCTCATGTCCTTGGCCTTAGGACTCAGCGAGGTGTACTTGATCAGCTTGAACGCGGCTCCTTCCAGCAGAGAAGAAGTGTTCGGGAAGTCCTTCTCGGATACCTTGTAAAGGGTTATTTCTGTCGGTGGTTTCTTCTGGTTGGTGAGCGTCCAGGAGCCGGTTTGCGTGTCCTGATCCCACTTCACGAGATAAGAGGTGGTCTGCCCGTTCCATTCTCCGGGCTCACCGGGAGGATTGACAGTATTGACTGTGTCTGAACCGATTGCCGTTTCTGTCAGCTCATACGTATAGATGAAAGATTTGCCGGCATCATCGCCGCTGTCTTTATACTCGTAGAGCGGAAGATGCCTGATGCTTCCCTCCCAGGTATGATCCGCAGAGCCTTCGCCATGACCCGGCGCGTTTTCACCGTTGCTGATAACCGTAGGCAAACCGGTTGCATTATTGGTGAGCGTCATCGTGTAGCTGGGATGACTGGTGTTTACGAGAACCGGATCGGTATGCGCAGGGCCGTCAGCGCCTTTAAGAACATTATCGAGCATCTCCTCCAAATCCCAAATGATCTCATAGGAGCTCGTCATCTCACACGTCCATTGATGTCTGTCTTCGTAAGAGGGTTCCTCAGACGAATGATACATATCGTACAAATCCATCCACTTATCATTTCCGGCATGAAGCTCGAGAGTGATTTCCTTCGCCGAGTCGACCTCATCAAATGTAAATGTGGCGCCGGGATAGTAGTAGGTCCGGCCAGGCTTATCAGCATACGTAATAGTAGATGGTGACTGGCTGCGAGGAGTTACTGTTATTCCGTTGCCATACACATACACCGTATGCTCCTGAGGGTTCGATCCGTTTACAACCCAGTGCGGCTCCATGGTAAATTCAGCTCCCTCGGGTACATATACTACATATGTATGATTCACACGAGGATTGTTGTTATTGCCATTCTTGTCACTCAGGTTGATCGTAATAGGATACAGCATCTTTGGTTCAGCCTGATCGCCTGTCCCTATAAGAACCTTTGCTTCGTATTTCTTTTGGGTGACGTTCAGCAGGATGGAATCAGTCTTATGGAGATCCTCATCCGCCGCTCCGTCAGCTGTCTTCCACTCCTTTCTGACATTAATAAGAGTTTCCTGATCCGTAGGTCCCAGTGGCTCGTTTGTGATTATGTAGGAGTATGTGCCCTGGTTTTCCCCTTCAGTTATCAGGCTGCCGTCAATGGAGGCCTTGTAGCCGGGAATCTCTGTTTCTTCAGTGACGTAGTATTCATAGAAGACCTGAACCGCCTCCGTCTCCCCAGCAGGAATATACTTACCTGCCCTGGGAAGTTTGGAGACCCTTTCCTTCCAGCTCTTTCCGGGATTTTGGCTGTTGTACTGAAGTATTCCGGTGAATCCGTTATTATGAAGATCCGGCAAAAGGTCTGCTGTTACTTCCTGTACGGGATAACTGGCTCCCCGAATCCGGACTCCCTCGTTCTCGGGGTCATCCATCATCTCATATGGAATTCGATAGATTTTATAGCTGATGGTCTGCCCTGTATGGTCAACACCTTCCTGACCGTCATCATTCCACACCTTCTGCACTTCTACTGCCGTGGTATTTATGTTGTTGGTAAAGGTCGCAGTGGTGTTCTGGTTTTCCAGTACCATTATCTTCTTGTCGTCGTCTGCAACCACACCGTTTTCCACGGTTTTCGAATCGCCGTTTACGGTAAACGCAGCCAGAATAGTCCCGTTATCAGGTTCATCCTCAGTGATGGTATATTCGCCGATACGCAAGCCGGTTACTGTGATTGAATCTGATTCACCGTTTGTTATTGTAATACTGACCCTGCCGTCTTCTCCGATCCATTGTCCGTTCACCATGCCGATCGCAGGTTTCCCGTTTGCATCTGTAATGACAAAAGAGTACTCTCCGTCGGCCCAATCGGTTTCCGTCGGTTCATTATCTACCGTTACGTTCTTTGTGATCTGCAGAGAACCGTCTATAACCTTATTCGTATAGGTGATGTCGTTATTGGCATTCTGGATGATATTGCCTTCGATTTCATAACCACTGATTTCTATTTCAGCTTTTTCATTTTGGCTCTGATTAGATACGACACTCACCAGAGCATACCCATCTGTCTGTGTTTCCGTAATGGTATATTTCGTCCCCAGAGGAACGTTCGCAATACTCAGAAGCTCTCTTTGGCCGATCATCATATCAGCCCAAGAGGAACGAGCATCATCTGCGGCATTTGTCCGGTTACCTTTAATCGTTACAATTCTCTCACCAGATTCGTCTTCAAAGCGCAGCACCTGACCGGTGACATTATTGGGATCAAAGGTTCCGCCGGCAACAAATTCCTCTGTTTCGGAATCAATAGTGCCTATAACTGCATCATAAGGATTCTCACGCCCTCCGCTCTCGGTACAGATCTTCAGCTGATTATGCTCATCTACATATGCATGGAAGTAATTAAAATCGTCATCATGATAGTAAAGGTCATTGACGCCGTACCATGGAATATGGTCTCCCTCAAACACAGGTGACGGATTGACCAGACTGATATGATAGGCGAATTTGGTGTCATCTGTGGGCCTGGGGTTATTGTTTTTATCAACCACGACCTTTTTCAGATTGATATAGCCGCGCAGAGTGTTTTCGACTTTTAAGGAGGACATATTCACGTCTGCCGACGTCATTTCGGATATTCCCGTAATTTTTCCGGCTGTATCTCTCGTAAAAGTAACACTCCTAAGAACGTTGTCTACGAGCATGGGGTGATATACGGGCGCGGAATAATCAAACTCATATCCCATTTTGGGGGATTCTTCAAGCCTGTAATCATGCCCGGGCTCAAGGATGTAATATCTTACTTGATTGTATTCAAATGAAGAATATAAACTCTTATTTAAGCCTTCGATCTCCATTTGACCCTCGCTGAGCATCAGACCTGTAGCGATAGAAAAATCCTGAGCCCAGCGGGTTCCGACCTTATGGCCTTTTCCACCGTATGTGACATTATTCTCTTCAGGCGCATCAAGCCATTCATAATCATCAGTTTCCTTATCCCAATCAGACTGCCAGCCGAGAGTCACAGATTTATATGGTTCTATAACAGTCTGATCATCTTCCGGGTCTGTCGGATCCGTCTGGTTTGTCGGAACATTCGGATCAGTCGGTTCTTCTGTCGGGTCTGTCGGATCATTCGGATCAGTCGGTTCTTCTGTCGGATCATTCGGATCGTCTGTTGATTCTTCCGGAGGATCGTCAATATAAACGCCGAAAGTGATGGAGAATGGTATCCATTCCCCGGAATCCGGGTCCTTATTTCCATACAAAAGTTCCGTAAGGACAGCAGGATTTCTGTCCACGTTCCACTGCTTCTCGATCTGAGATATTGATGCTGTCAGTGGCATCGGACCGGGCGGGTCAACAGTAACGGGATCAGGTCGGGTATATACCGTCACTTCTTCTCCGTCTTCTATTTTCTTGTCAACTTTGTAGAATTCCACGGACTGATTAGTATTTGACATGGCGGAATATATTCCGTCTTCATAGCGGGCAATATACGGATAGTCCTCGAATCCCCCTATTCTGTACTCCTTTCCGTCACTATCCGTAAGGATTTCCTTGTCATCCCAGTTTGCATCTTCCTCCAGATCCGGTCTCTTCCCGTTGTTCAGATCCGCGACAAGATCATACGCGTCCTGTTTGGGCCAGACAACAAAGTCGACTTCATATTTGTATCCGTCCTTCAGTACACCCAGCGGGGACAGATCCCATACAACGTTTGCTCCGGTCGTAGCGATCGGCATGATATACTCTTTGCTATCCGAATTGTCAGGGTCTTCTTTGTAGTAATAGACATCGACATTGACCTCAACTGTCTGGATCTTATCGTTTTCATCCAGGATCGGATCTCCGTTTGTATCTGTATATATCTTCGTGGTGGGGACAGATCTCACTTCACCAACAACGGGCGGCCCGTTTTCACTGAACCAGAAGAGGGGTTTCCCATCCTCAACCGTTGTTCCCTCCGGCACGCCGTTGGGGGCTACGGTGACTTTATAAGCCAAAGCTCCGGTATTATCCCTGATCATGTAGGTGAATCCGGACACATCGCCGTTCACAACGGTGGAAGATGTCACTCCTGTGGCAATGCCGTCCTTTACGACCACATTTGTGAAACCGACCTTTTCCGTGATCAGGTTAAAAATCGCGTCAAAAGCACCCTTCAGCTTCTCAGTGTCTTCTGCTTTATAAAATAAACTGTTCTCTAAGCTGTCACTTGCGTTATATGCATATTTAATGGCGTTATGAAGCATCTCTGCCCCGCCTTCTTGCCCGTTATAACCGTTATAAGGATTCTGGGGCGGTGTTTGCTGCTGAGGCGGGGGATTATATGCAAAGATTCCATACAGAGAGGCTCCCGCGTCGACGACTGCCCTCATTTCATCCTTGGCGGACTCACGGCACAGGAAGTAGCTGTAATAATCTGAATAACCTTCTCCGGGGTCAGTGGCACCGGTGTGGGTATGTGTAGGATCGGCATTTCCGTTTGTTCCCGATCCGTGGAAATTCGTATACTGAGAAGGTTCTCCGTCAGTGAAGAAGATAACAAAGGTGGGGTCGTTATCGGTCGGGTGATCATCTTTATCGTTAAGCAGTTTGTCCAACGCGTCGTTCATCCCATCTTCCCAGTCCGTTCCTGTATGCAGGTAATAATACCTCAGATATTCATTTACAGCGTCCTCAAAAGTATCTGTATCTTCTGTCCAATCCAGACGCTCCTTCACAGCGCCGTCAAAGGTAATCATGGATACTTCTACTGCTCCGGCATGGGAGTTGTTATAGGCAAGAAGTTTCTTCCCCAGGTTCAGCACTTCGTCATGCGTATCCATGATACGGTTTTTTCCGTTGGTCGTCTCTTTACGCATACTTGAGGAAGTATCAACGACAAACAAAACATTTGCCCTGTTTGTATCCTCTGCATTTTTCGCGTGGGCATCAACCTTCAACGACAATGTATAGGTACCGTCGTCATTGCTTTCCATTGATTTATCAAGAGACGGAGCCTTCACATCGCCGGGGTTTACTGTTCCGGATCCTCCACCGGAAGTCCCTGTGGGGAGCGGATCCAGGACGACGTAAATATCCTTGTTCCCTGCTAAAGCGTAATTCAGGATACCACTGGTACCTCCGTCGTTTCTCGGCCTTCTCTGAACGGCTCCCGACAGAGAAAAATTTGTCAAAGTGCCATACTCCAAATTGCCCTTTGGAATGTTCTGCCCGGTCATAGGATTATATACTGCATTTGTTTCGCCGCTGTCAGATTTAAAAATCAAATCCCCGTTACTTGCAGTCAGGGCAGAATCTATGACATAACCATTATGCTCCAAATGTGTTCCGGCTGCGTTAACGCCATCCAGATGTGTATTGGCGTAGGTATATTGCTGCTGATCCTCACCGATTTTTGTAAAATCAAACTGTGCTCTCAGGTCGACATTTTCGGAGATACTGTATGGAATTGTGAAGGTTCCATTGTAATTGTCAATAACATCCAGACTCGTTCCGGTGTACCGCACTCCGGTAAGGACATTACCGTATCTGTCCACATAGTGCACCGTAACGTGGGGAGTATCCAGTCTCCGGGTCAGGCGGAAACGGCTGTTTCTCATAGATGTTTCACTTTCACCGTCCTGTGTCAATGTGCTCAGCCAGAACTGATCATTGCCATAATTCCACAAGCACACCCCATTGCGATTCTGCAGCAGATAGGTGCCGTCGCCATTAGGCACCACCCTGATCAGGGTTCCATCATTTGCGGTA
Source organism: Lachnospiraceae bacterium (assembly GCA_045117315.1). Lineage (GTDB taxonomy): Bacteria > Bacillota > Clostridia > Lachnospirales > Lachnospiraceae > CAG-791. The sequence goes on from JBGUNJ010000222.1 coordinate 8,914, forward strand.
CCATCACCCGCAGAACTCTCCAGACGCAATGCATGCTCATAGCTGTGGCTCTCGTTTGACGGCATATCACTTTTTTTCGTGACATCGGGATCAATATACAGATATCCGTGTGGAGCATGGATGCGATAATAACTGCCGGTGCTGTCATTGCTCACAAACTCAAATGTCCAGACGATATCTCTGTTGGATGAATAATCGACGCCGTCCACCACGGTATAAGATGTGCTGTTGCCGGACATATAATAACCACGCGAATCTTTCACACCGTCGATTTCATCCCTCAGAGCCTGCCAGTTGCTTCCTCCATCCCTGTTATTAATGATTGCCAGGTCTTTTCCATCCAGTTCCCACGGGTCATCCGGATAGGACAGGCTGTAAACAGTGAACCACTCGCCGCGGTTAGCATCCCAGTCTGAATTGAATGCACCATAACCGCGTGATGTACTGTTTTCTGTATTGTTAACCGCATAATTATTACCACTATGTTTAATGCGAATGGTACCATTTGACTTGGTCTGGATTGTCAGCGCCTGCGGCTGGGTTGTAACATGAATGCCATTATTATCGATATTCAAATATCCGTTGGATGAACTGACATAATACTGATTCTGTGTACCGGAAACTTTCGTAAAAGTCCATTCTGTCAAAGTGTCTCCAGCCTGTGTGGTCGTTACTGTGCCGGCAGTGGAATCAATTGTCACCCCGGCTGCCCGAAGATGATTTTCATCCTGTGCAGTATCCAGCAGCGCATTATTATTCGTCACATTAACCAATGCGCCTTTTGTCCCATCCTGAACTGTCTGCGCTTCGACTAAATACTTGGCATCCGTCACCCTGATCACAAACTGCTCTCCGTTCTTCATGGTGACTGTCAGAGTCTCCTGGCTCTCAAACGGGAGCATGCTGATCAGAGCCCAGTCTCCTGCCTGGACTTCCGTCTTATTGATTATGTCGATCTGGTTTTCTGTCAGTTCTGCTGAGTATTGAACCTCCAGTTCTTCATTTTCTTTTATCGTTTCTACTGAAGAAGTGTGGAGGACTTTTCCGACCCACATAAGTTCAGGATTGCTGAATTCCACGCTTTCAACATCCTTGACAAATTCCTTCGATTCATCCAATACATCCTTGTCAACGATACCCAGAGCCTCCACAAGTGCCTGAAGACTGATAAATCCGCCTCCGGGGAGAGAAAAATCAAATGTCTTTCCATCCACTTCCCAGTGGAAGTCGACGGTATAGACAACCGCATAGATGGAGAAGGAGTCCGCTTCAAAGTTTACAGCGTCGTCCGCAGTGTTGTCGTTCGTTCCGGTCACACCTTCAGCGCTGTCTTCGTTGTTTTCGGCAGCAGGATCTGTAATGTCGTCATTCGCTGTGCCGTCATTCGCTGTGTCATCGTTCTTTGTGCCGTCATTTGTTGTGTCATCGTTCTTTGTGCCATCATTCGTTCCGGTCACACCTTCAGCACTGTCTTTGAAGTCTTCACCAGCAGGGTCTGCATTACTCTCTGCGGGCGTTTCTATGGCCTCTGTAGTGGCCGCAGGCTTATCTTTGTCTTCCTCGCCGTCCGCGGGATCAGAGTAATCCTGTGCGGCAGGTTCACCGGCTTCTTTATCATCTTTGTTTTCCTGAATTGTATTATCTGTTTCTGCATCGATATTATTTTCATTGCTGTTCCCGGGAGCGGCATTTTCTTCTTCTACACCTGGCTTCTCGATCTCGATTGCCGAGCTGTCGGTTTTGGAAGCTGTGTTCTCGATTTCCGTTGCGGTGTTGTCATCTTCGATGTGCACGACAACAGGAGCTGTGGAGGCATCCTCTGCAGCTTTTTTAATCTCGTCACTCTTAATGGAGACCCTGATGGGCTTCAGGGGCTCGATTTCCTTCGCGTCTTCTTCGGAAGGATCTTTGTCATAGAAGGTGATGTCGACAGCCTGGAATCCCCGGGTCTTCGCGTCTACAGCAGTGCCGACGGCCTCGGCGACGGCGTCGAGGTCTTCGACGGCGCTGAGGACCATCACGGTGCCTTCGGGGAATGTCCCTTCATCGGCTTCGATATGGACAGTCATCTTTGACTTACGGGGAAGGTCCGTGTCGGCCAGGTCGGTGTCGAGGCGGCCGGAGCGGACAGTGATGGAGTCGTCAAAGACAGCTGCAGGGTAGCTGGCGGCTGTTATCTCAACTTTTTCATCTTTCCCGTCTTTGGGATATTCCGCGGCTGCGGCTTCAGCGTCAGTCTTTTCGCTGCTGCTTTCAGCTGCTGTCTCCGGGCTTGTGGCTCCTGCGACAGCAGTCTCTGCGGCTGCAGCTTCAGTGCTGTCCTCCGCCGCAATTTCAGAGCTTGTGGCTGCTGCTGCGGCTTCTTCTGTCGCGTATTCGGCAGCTGCTTCGGCAGTTCCATCCGCGGCACTTTCATCTGTTTCGGCGTCAGCAGGATCAGCCTGGCTGAGGACAATACTGATCTCAGAAATATCATTCGCCTGATCTTCTTCCGCAAAAATGATCTCGGAAGTATTGTCTTCTGCCCAGTCGATCTGCCCCATGTTGAAGTCAAGGGTCAGCCAGCCGGTTACTTTTTCGCCGGCCCTGGTCGGCTGTCCTTTTTTGTCATAGGCGTGAGCATTTTTTTCGACAGCATAGGGGCTGAAAGTAAAGATCAGATCTGTACCTTCATATTCACCGGTGTCATCGTCATAGATCTTTTCCGCCCTGACTACAGCACTGATATACTCCTGGCTGTCCTCATCCGGTTCCTGGTCGGGACGGCGGCTGCCTTCTACGGATTCCAGGCCAAGGAAGGCAGCATGACGTTCAGGATCTGTGATCTCAAGATTCCCATAATCTATATACTGCAGGGAAATGCCGTTTTCACATCTGTTGATCGCTTCGATCTGATCATCTGTCAGATGAAGAGCATCCGGGAGACGGTATCTGGATATGTCGTTGGTCGCGTTGATGGTATCTTTGGGGAGCGTATAGCTCAGGTACACACGGATGATATCCCCGGGATTCAGTTCTGTGTCCCCGTCAGCTCTGGTCCAGTCTGTAATGGCAGAACTGTCCTCCAGATCCTCATCCTCTTCCACGTGATGGTAATAAATGCCTGTTTTCCCGTTCAGGACTGTGTAAAAATCCAGCGCATCTTTATCCGGGATATAGACATCCCCGTTTTCCGCATCTTCACCTGCGGCAAAACCGGTCGAGAAGGAGGAAGCGGCTTCTTCCCCTTCCTCGTCAGTGTCCTTATGATCATCGTTATTTTTGTTTCTGTTATCCGCGGAATCGTCCGCATCAGTAATGTTTGTATCAGTATCGCCCGCGTATATAAAATCTTCGAATGTGTTTCCAGATTCGCTCCTGTCGTCCCAGCCGGTCTCACCTGATTCGGATGAGAAGCTGTCACTCACTTCGCTGATTTCATCAGCCTGCGACACGATGCTGCCTTCATAGGCATTATCATCCTCGATTTCAGCGGCAGCGCTTGTCATGCCGGTCGATGCCACGGCTGAGGTCTCGACCTCCGGATCAGCTTTGTAGCAGGCCGCCGAGTGGGTGTGGACTTCCTTTCCGCAGGTCAGTACCTTTTCATAACAGGAATCTGTGTGATGGTGTCCCTCGGATTCCTCCAGGCCGCATGTCAGTTCCCTGCTCTCTTCATAACATGCATCAGCATGTGTATGCTCATCGAGAGTACAGATCAGGCTGCCATCTTCCGCAAAGCAGCCGTTTTCCGGAGAGTGCTGATGTTCCTCGATTGTGCAGATCAGGTTCCTGGTCACTGTATAGCAGTCTTCTGTGTGATGATGCCCTTCGGACTCTTCCTGACCGCAGATTAGATTCTCTGTATAGCAGCTGTCATCGTGCTGGTGCGCTTCGATTCCGCATTGTGCCTGACTCTCCATCGTGATTGCCGGGAGCACCAGTGCATATGTTGTTACAAACACGACAATAGCCGCAATACCGCTCACGACTCTTGTCAAGAATCGGCGCGTCCTGCGGTCTCTTAGTATTTGTCTGATTTTTCTAAGTAATGCTTTCATAATTACCTCTATTTCGAAGCGCTGTTCGACACTGTCGCCCTATCGGGACGTCAACTCCTGTTTCACAGGTGTGTGACGAAAAAATATTGCAGCATAAATGGCACGATTTTCATGTCGGCAGTTTCTCCTGTCCGATCAGCGAAACTGCCGTCTTTCAGTGCTCATTTTGGGGGAGTGAAAAATATTGCATCAGCAATATTTTTACTCTTTAAGACGACAAGTAGGCTGTAAACCAACCATTAGGGAGTCTGCAGCCTGGAAAGTAAAACAAAAGCGGTATTTCCGTAAATGTATTGAGCCTGAAAACCCGATATTCTGGTTTAGAACCCCGGGTTACCGCTGTCGGCTTACTCAATCAGGATTCAGTGTGGCTTCTGAATAGTTCCTGCGCACTATCTGAATAGCTTCTGAGTAGTTCCTGTGCACTATCTGAATAGCTTCTGAGTAGCTCCTGCGCAGTATCTGAATAGTACCTGAGTAGTTCTTAAGTAGTTCCTGAGTAGTTCTTAAGTAGTTTCTGAGTGTAGGACTATTGTACGAATTATGTAAAAATCCATTTGTGCCCAACAATATCGGTTTATGAATTGTGCATCGCTTAAACTGCCGGTATACCCGGATGCCTGCAGCCCATAAACAGATATGGTCAGCCGCAAAAGTATGGTGCGGATATCCCCACCGCCGCCCGGGGCGGCGGGGATTTCCGAATTTGTTGTTTCTGGAAGCAGGTCATGATCCCATCGGGCTATTCATCTTACCTGCTGCATGGATCAGCTGATACTTCATTTGATTTGCCCCCGGTGCGCAGCCCGCAAATACATTGCTTACTGCTTACGGCTTAAGACGTTTTCTGCCGAGCAGCATGATCGCTGTCGCCGTAAGTATGCTGCCAAGAACATAGAAGAAGCTTGTTCCACAGCCTCCTGATGATGGCAGTTCTGCACCGGATTCATTTTTGACTGTATAAGTGATTATTTTTCCGTCAGCAGTTTTCTTTGAAGTAAATGACACCTTCCCGAGCGGTTCGCTATCCGGAACTTCTTCCCAGGTGATAGAACCTGTACTTTGATCTTCAACTTTATTGAGCAGCGTGATCTCTCCGAATTCCTTAACCCGGATATAGAATATCAAAGGCTCTGTCAGGATATATCCTTCCGGAGGAATGGTTTCTTTCACTTCATAGTAACCAGGTGTCAGTCCTGCGTATGATGCTGTTCCTGATTGCGCTGCGGTCTCGACAGGATTAAAAGTGATAGAAGTATCCGTGCCGAATGTTCCTCCTATTGCAGGGGCAGGCGGAGGATTGCCGTCAAGTTTCCGCATCAAAAACGTTGCTCCGGGTAATTTTTTGTCAGGATTTACCTCATCAACTTTCAGGATAGTAAATCCGACAGGTCTGTTTGTAGCTGTAATAGTCGCATCCGTATATATCAGATGCTTGCTATCTCCTGTCAAATTACCATTGCTGTCTGTAAACGTTGCATAGAAACTATCCGGCGTACATTTCACTTCCTCAAAGAAATAGGTGTAAATATATGTGTTAGCAGTATTTCCATCGCTGTCCAAAATACTGACTTCTATTGCCGGCAGCTGATGATCATGCTCAAAACTGGCTTGAGAATCATCCGGATCAGGAGCAGGAAGGTCTTCAGGAAGATGTTTGATCCAGCCATTTTCATTGCTGAGTTCAAATTCTTTTCTGAATGTCTGATCGACTCCGATATTCTGTCTGTCGCTTGAATCAGAGAGGAAGAATCCATCCAGTCCGCCGGCAACTTTATCAGCACCAGCTGATAAGCTGACGATGTATGGTGTGGTTTGTGTATAAACCGTATAGTCTGAAGGTGCGTCAAACTCTACTTTAAACAGGTTATAGTTTACAAATCGGGGATCCTCATCCTTACTTCCTGTAAATTGATTGGAAGCTGGATCAATAAAAATGATGTCTTCAGGATCAGCTCCCGGTTTAAGGTTTCCTCGAATAAACATATGTCTTCCCGGGGGAACCTGCAGGATCTGGCCGCTGCCATATCCGGTATCAAGCTTTACCCAGACCCACTCGTCACGCGGAATTGCATCAGGCCCGTCGACGATTCCTTCGTAATTTCTGTACTCTACAAGAACGTTGCGCCGCAATACAAATGTCGCTTTATAATTATCCGGAATATTTTCGATCACATTGCCGTCAGCATCTTCCCAGGCCTTATGAATATCTAATTCAATATCCTTTTGAGTCGTCCGGTTCTCATGCATGTTATAGACCATAATGTTGTAATCATTCTCGCCCGGATAACTGGCATCACCATAATTGTCATCCTCACCTGCATCATGCTGATACCATAAAGCGTATTTATGGTTTTCATCAGGGTAGTAGGTTGTCCCATCAAACGAAGCGACTATTGTGTCATTTTCCCATACCGTATATGACTTTTCTACTACGGAGTATTCTCTCCGACACGCTTTCCCGTCGTTGCTGACACAATACATCGGGAGATTAGCAAAGGTGCCGGAAGTAGTATGCCCCTGGGTAGTGCCTAATGTAATGGTATAGTCATCATAATCATCCTGATTCAGACGATATTCCGCCCATGATGACGGGGTGGACCCATCCAATGGTACCTCCCGGTAATCCATATGGAGGACTGCTTCCCATTTGTATCTGCTCTGTTCATAATCAGGCCAGCGTTTCTCAACAGGTATATCAATCACCTTGCGGTTGATAATGGTCTGCGTGCCGCCGTCCTGCAGGAAATCATCCGTTTTATGAGCCAGATAATCTGTTTCTGACATCTCCTTTCCGTTAATGATATAAATAGTTTCATAGTTACCGCTATTATCTGGTTTATTGGTACTGGTCTCTTCAATATAGTATTTATAGATATATGTTTTGTTCCCTTCCTCTTTAATAATAGGAAAGTCATAAGATGAGTCGACATTATCATGGGTATTTTCAAATTGCCCCGTATTATTTCCGTTGATAGTAATCTCTTCACTGAACCCAAGATCTTCCGTTTCTTCGGATACAGTTTGGGATATTTCCTGAGTTGGCTGTGCTTGTGAACCGGTTGCGGAAAGACTGGTAAATGCTGATCCATAGTTTTGCCAAATCCAATTGTCCCAAAAATATACATTAACAGTCCTTCCGTTTGCAGGCATTGTTACTTCTATAGTTCCACTATCGCCAATATCATCATTATTTCCATCTTTACGTTTAACTATCGTGCCATCATCTAAAACAACGCGGTATCGACGCCAGTTATAACTGTTATAGCCGTTATTATGTTGATTATTATAGTCATATGAAACTGTCGCTGTAGAGCCGGCAGCAAACTGATAAGTTTGGTTTTCATAATAACGATAACCATTAAAACCATTAGTTCGATAATACCCTATTCTCAAAGTTGCATTTTCGCCAGGTGTTGTCTGAATTGTAGTAGTAATTTCGGTTTTTAACCTCTTCAATGTAAACGTCGCGGAGTAATCATTTACATCTTCAGGAACAGACATATCCGCATTCTGCCATTTCTTTTCAACAGAAATCTGAATCGGTTCGTGCGGTGTGTTCAGGATCTCGTATGTTGAAGTATTATTATTAACAGTCAGAGTATCTGAACTGTTTGCCACCTCACTTCCGTCCTCATTCAGTCCGATAAAAGTCGGCAGTAGTTTAATAATGCCATCAGATTCCTGTTTCTGCAGCTTGACCAGCCATTTATACGTACTTCCTTTCTGATATCCGGCAGGTGCCGCAGTTTCTTCCAGGATGTAGTAACCCTCCTTTAAAGTATTAAAGTTAAGCGTACCATCGCTGCTGGTTGTTCCGGTCAAAGGCGTTTCGCCTTCTTTTGCTGTCCATTTGCAATTAATAACCTTTCCATTAGAATCCAGATCGAAACTCTGCATTGCGGCACGTGTCAGACTAAATTGCGCGCCTGGCAGCGTTACTTCAGTCTGACCATTGGGCTTGTACTTTTTCACCACTTTCAGCGTCAGCGGAGACAGTCCGTTTACGAAATTGTTGAACGCTGTATCAGGATCCGGAGTGGTGTAGTCTTCATCCAGATAGCGGGTTTTTTTCAGTTTATATTTCCCGTCTTCATATACAACAGTTCCTGTAAAATAATAAATCTTATCATCATAGATAGTGTTCAGATTGCCCGGAATCTCCCGAACCATATATCGATAGGTTTCACCGACTCTGGATTCCCATACAGCATTTTCTAATTCGATATCTCCAAAATTTACATTGCCGTCTTCAGTGACACCGATTAAAAGTGAGGTATAACCGGGCTGTTCATCTGTGGCATTATAATGGACTTTTTGGGGATTAGCTGCAGTGCCGTTTCCATTCTGGGAACCTTTTGAAGGCATCACCGCTGTCTGATTTTCCTTACCTGAAATTAACTGTCCATCTGCACTATACGCTCCATCAAACCCGACCAGTTCAAACTGAAAATCATCCCTGTTTAATCTTCCGCCGGTGCTCTGCAGGTTGGCATATGCTTTATGTGCTGAAAACTCTGTCGTAGACACCAGATTATAGTGAATATAAAGGTTGGACATTCCGCCGCCGCGTTCCAAATAGAACATATCAAAAGTATGTTCACTATTGTCCGCAAATGTCAAAACCGGCTGACCGGCTTTTGAATGACCGCTGGGGTACACTTTTGGATTTCCGTTCTCATCTTTTGCCTGGACCCAGCTATAATTACCTGCCTTTCCTGCGGCATTATAGATATCGTACAGATACAGAGTCTCTTCATAATCTGACCTGTAATCAGGCTGGTAATCATGTTTTCCTGAAAGTGTTACCGTACCATCCCTGAAGTTAAGAGATATCTGGGTCTGGTTATGGATCCCTCCACCATCACCAACAAGAATGTCATCTACATAAAGCCATGTATCATCATCGCCTTTGAATTCGAATACCATGTCTTTGTATTCGCCTCTGGGATTGAGTACTCTTCCCTCCTTAGGCATGGAGAACTTGGTCTGCATATGAACGCCAACCCAGAATTTCTCAGATCCGAAAGGCCAGAAGCCACGCTGTTCATTACTCGGAGATCCAGTCCAGGGACTTAGAGTAAATGTTTTATTGCTATATGTTGCTGAAAAATCGTGGCTTTCATATGTGTAAAAACCATTGGGATCAACGTAGAGTAACTGGTTGACTTCACCCATGTACTCTTTACCAGCATGGGCGTTATGGTCAAACAGATAATTAAGGTCCTCACCATTCGTTCCCAGGGAGCCATTGGTTGTTAATTTGGGATATCCCTGGTCATTTAATACATTTTCTACAATGCCTTGTCTAGGTGTTGCATTATGTGTCCAGCTGTTGAGTCCACCGGTAAGATCGTCAGGATCGTCTACTGCAGCGCTGTCTATAGATTTTTGTTTCCAATTATTTAATGTACCATCAACTACTGTGCCGGCTTGTGCGGGTGTAAATTTTAAAGCGTGACCATGAGAATCTCCGGTTCTGGAATTAATACCTATGTTATCTCCACCCCCAGATAATGTAACTCCATCGTTATTACCATAACTAATATATTTATCGTCAAAATAATTGCCGGCCCATGAAGTATGGAATCCAGGCCATGCAGCTTGTCCGGAATGATTCTTTAAACCATCGTCCACCCAATAGTCAAACAGATCTATTGTCGTTCCGGAGGGATTTGAAATAGTCTGCACTGTGCCATTTGTATTCATGGGCGCATCACTGACTGCATCTGTCACCCTGATTGTAAACACTTCCCCTGTCCTCATAGAAACGGTCAAGGCTTCTTCGCTTTCAAAGGGAAGCATGCTGATAAGGGCCCAGTCTCCAGACTCGACTTCTGTGTCATTGATCTTCTTAATCTGATCTGCGGTCAGTTCCGCGCTGTACTGAACTTCCAGCTCATTGGCTTCCTTCAGCCCACCGACTGTAGAGGCTTCGTCAGCTTTTCCAACCCAGACAAGCTTCGGGGAAGAGAATTCCACTGTATCAACATCTGCCACGAATTTCCGGGTTTCATCACTGACTACTACATCCTCGAGGGTCAGCGGTCTGTCTTCCATAGCATTGTCATAAACGATGCTTTCTTCTCCGCCATTATCTGTACCGTTATTTATATTTGCTGATATATTATTCTCCGGTGCGTCTGCTCCTTCTGAGTCGTTTTCTGCTGCAGTGCCGGTCGCTGCTTCTACTGATTCATCGGCTTTTTTAATATCAGTCTCTGTTTCTTCAGTATAAACAACTCCCTCTTGTTCATCCGGTTTATCTTTCGAGTCGGGTGTCTTAGCTATGCCCAGCACCTCAATCAGCTGCTGTAAGGATACAAAACCACCGCCCGGAAGGCTAAATTCGTACAGCTTACCGTTCACCTCCCAGTAAAAGTCAACCGTATAGGATACTACTGAATAAACTGAGAAAGAGCTCGTAGTGAAGTTGAACTCTATTGCACTGTTACTAACGTGATCAGTCTGCCTATTATTACGGTCTACTGCTGTATTGGCGCTTTCTGTGCCATCCTTGTCTGCATTGTGGGGGATGATCTCAATGTCATCTTTATTAAAATGGACGATCTTAATAACATTTCTGTCATCTGTTTCAGGAACATCTAAAAGCCTGATGGACACAGAAACATCTCCAGTAGGCTCAATCTTTCGTCCATCCGCCCAGATTTCGATATCAAAGAAACGGGCATATGTTTTATCCGCTTTACCAGGTCTATGTGCCTTCTCACTCACAGGCTTTTCCACTGAATCTACTTCGTCTGTGGCAGCATTTTTTGAAGAATTCTCATTAGCAGATTCTTCCGGATTCACATCATTATTTGCGTTGTTAATCTCATCAATATTTACATCCGAAGAATCGTACGCTGCTTTGACAGCCTCCATATAATACTTTTCGTATCCTTCTTCACCTTCCTTAATCTCTTTGACTTTCAGTTCTGCACTCTGTGGAATACCGCTAGTCTCATCGTAAGTCACAGTGATTCTGTATGTCTCACCCGAATCGGTAATGACATTGGTGTACAGCTCAACTGTATAGACAATGGCATAAACCGAGAAAGAGTCTGCGGTGAATTCTGCTGTATCTTCACTTTCTCCATTTTCTTTAACGGCAGTTGCGTCTGACTGTGCTGTGTCATCTACTGTAGCAGACTCTCCAGCCATATCAGCATCTTTGTTCTTGGTAGAATCGGCGCCATCAACTGTATCAACATCCTTATTTTCCACATCGACAGCAGTATCGTTATTGTCAACGGCAGTGTCGGATATATTATCGCTAGATACATCGCTGTTTTCCGTGTCGGCGCCGGCTGCATCGTCAGCATTCTCACTAGCAATGTCAGTAGGATCATTCTTACCATCTGCATCATCAACAGAGGCTTCTGTATCAGAAGTATTGTCGCCAGTTTCAATTTCATTAGTACCAGCCTCGGCAGATTCCGCTGCTGTCCCGGCCTCCTTCAGCAGTTCTTCCTCACTCCTACCTTTTGCCGGCTCTACTTCCTCAGGAGATACCAGATCCATCTGCTCCGCATTCCCTTCGTTGTCCACGTGGACAACAACAGGGTCTGCAATGGCAGACTCATCCACTTTTTCTCTGGCCTGTTTGACAACTTCCGAAGTCAGGGCAACTCGAACAGGCTTTGCAGGCTCGATTTCATTCCCGTCCTTGTCAAGGAAGGTTATGTCAACAGCCTGGAAGCCATAAGTTTTAGTATTCGTGTTGTTTTGTTCTGTGTTCGGGTCTGTATTTTTGTCTTCTGTATTATCCTGTTTTTCCTTTCGATTATCTGAATCGGCCTCGGATGTATCAGCACCAGAAGAGCCGCTGGTTTCCACGGTCTCAGCAAGAGTCTCCGCGAGAGCATCAATAGAAGACTGGTCGACTGCATTCAGGACCATCGTAGTACCGGCCGGGAAGGTGCCTTCATCAGCCTCCACACGCACAGAAACTTCTGCCTCTTCGGGAAGTGAGTCTGCAGCGTCTGCAAGGGTGCCTTCTGTATTATCACTGATTCCAGCAGGCTTGCCTGTAGATACTTTGATGGAATCACTAAAGCTCATGGCGGGCATGATGACCTGGCCGGCATCTGCAGTTTCTTTCGAAGCTTCCTGTGCTGTTGTGCCATTGTCGGACGGATTTGCAGCATCTTCTGTAGCACCCGCTCCGACATCTTCTGCTGCGGTCTCAGCAGTATCATCTGCTGCGCTATCGTCTAAAGTATCATTCTCCTGTGCCTTTACTACAGTCTCTTCCACGACCGTGAGAGTCGTGCTGATTCGGTTGATCTTGTCGCCCTTCTCATCCCATCCTTCTTCAACGAATACAACATCAGCGCTGCGTTCCGAGTGTTCTATGACCGCGGGATGGACCTGTCCATTGTCAGCTTCTTCGGATACACCATCCGTGCTGTTTTCAGCACTTACAGCGTTATTCTCTGCATTATGGCTTTTCTCAGTAGAGGAATCTTCTGCGGAGACACCTTCTGCTGCAGAAACATTTTCTGTGGACTCAACTGTATTAAGGCCTTCTTCGCTGTTGTCATCCTCAGCAGGATCTTCCTCAATGTAATCATTTTCCGCTATGGATCCGTCCGCGCTGTCAGTATCGGATGTCTCAACGGCAGTTCTGGTGATGATCGGTTCTCCGAGAGCCACCTGTCCGAGGTTGAAATCCAGTGTGAGCCAGCCCTTGAGCTTTTCGCCGGCCCTGGTCGGCTGCCCGTCTTTATCATAAGTGTGCGCATTTTTTTCTACAGCGTAGGGGCTAAAGGTGATAATCAGATCTGTTCCTTCGTATTCGCCATTGTCTTCGTTATAGATCTTCTCTGCTTTGACAGTAGCACTTATAAACTCCTGGCTGTCCTCCTTCAGTTCTTCATCGGGGCATCTGCTGCCTTCGACAGATTCCAGACCAAGATAAGCCGTATGCCGCTCGGGGTCGGTAACCTCAAGGTTGTCATAATCTATGTACTGCGCAGAAATACCGTTCTCACAGCTGTTGATCGCCTCAATCTGATCATCTGTCAGATGAAGTGTATCCGGGAGGCGGTATCTGGATATGTCATTGGTTGCGTTGATGGTGTCTTTGGGGAGTGTGTAGCTCAGGTATACGCGGATGAGGTCCTCGGGACTCAATTCCGTGTCTTCGTCAACTCTGGTCCAGTCCGTAATAACAGAACTGTCTTCTATTACCTCATCTTCTGCCACGTGATGGTAGTAAATGCCGGTGCGGCTGTTCAGGACAGTTTTAAAATCCAGAGCATCTTTTTCTGGGATATAAGCATCCCCGTTTTCCGCATCTTCATCTGCAGCAAAACCTGTCGAGAAGGTAGTAGCGGCTTCTTCCTCATCCTCGTTGCTGTTTTTATCTTTTTTATCGTTCTTGTTTGCATCATCGGATACGGCTTTGATGCCGTCGCGGTCAGCCTTCTCGTCCTTAATGTCAGCTTCGGAATCAGCATCGGTTTTATCTTCTGAATTGTTTTCAGGGGTGATCGCCTCATCCGCAGTTTCTTCATCCGGGGATTCGCTTACAATGGAATCGTCCTTAGAATCTTCTGCATCGTATTTATTATCGGAAAAATCAGGGACAGCTGAGGCACTTGTCATGCCGGTAGATGCCACTGCCGCGGACTCAATCTCCAGATCAGCTCTGTAGCACGCTGCCGAGTGGGTGTGGACTGCCTTCCCGCAGGTCAGAACCTTTTCATAACAGGAATCCGTGTGGTGGTGCCCTTCGGTTTCCTCAAGTCCGCACGTCAGTTCACGGTGCTCTTTATAACAGGAATCTGAATGTGTATGCTCTTCCAGCTTACACACGAGATTGCCTTCCTCATCAAAACAGCCGTCTTCCGAAGAATGCTTATGTTCTTCCAGCTTGCATTCCAGCTCCCTGGTCACTGTGTAGCAGTCATCTGTGTGATGATGTCCTTCGGACTCCTCCTGACCGCAGATCAGATTCTCCGTGTAGCAGCTGTCATCATGCTGGTGGGCTTCAATCCCGCATGCAGCCTGGCTCTCCATGGTGATCGCCGGAAGGACAAGCGCATATGTGGTTACAAACACGACAACAGCCGCAACTCCGCTCACGATTCTTGTTAAGAATCTGCGCGTCCTGCGGTCTTTCAGTATCTGTCTGATCTTTCTAAGTAATGCTTTCATAATTACGGCTCTTTCTCT
>JBGUNJ010000223.1:0-13146 GCA_045117315.1 Lachnospiraceae bacterium
ATAATATGATGTAAAGGTCAAAAGTCAGGAAAAGGCTCTGAGTATCGTCAATATACACAAACGACCGCAGGACCATTGCGAGCGGCCGGTACTTGGGCGCTGGTTTTTAGCGCCCTTAGTACCGTTGCCAGCGAGGATTGAGCGAGAGCGTGTCCAAGGTGTTTGTGTATATTGACGATACGGATTTACTTTTACCACTTTTTGACCCCGACATCATAATATTTACCTGGAGCATAATATTGTTGCCCGAAAACGTAATTTCGAAGCAGTCAGCGAAATATTACGCGTGTCTGCGCATGCGTGTATACTGCGATGAGGTATTCGAATGGACAAAGGGAAAATCACGGTCTTTTCCGGTGATGGAAAGGGGAAAACAGCAGCTGCGATGGGGATCGCCCTAGATGCCGCGGCAGACGGCAAAACCGTTGTTGTCATCCAGTTTTTGAAGGGAAAGGGCCTGGCGGAAGCGGAATTCTGCAAACGCATGGAACCGGAGATCAAAATTTTCCGGTTTGAAAAATCAGATGTGGATTTTGATGACCGCCCTTCTCACCAACAGGAAAGCGACGTCTCCAGTATCAGAAACAGTCTCGGTTTTGCCAGAAAAGTTCTGGCAACCGGAGAGTGCGACATCCTGATCCTGGACGAAGTCCTCGGTGTGATCGATAACAATATCATCTCGGTCAGTGAACTCTGTGATCTTGTTGACCACAGGGGGGACACAGAAGTGATCTTTACCGGAAGAGTGATGAACGACGAACTGTGCGCCTTTGTGGATGAGATCTCCCAGATCTCTACAGTGTATTTCAAAAAGTTTGACCTATAATGCTGTTACTGCGCCCGTCTGCGAAATACTCTCGCGAGTTTTTGCGGCGTGCCACATAGAATCTTACCAGGAGGAAATAATGGCTGTTTTTACAAAATCTGCAGTTGCAATCGTGACTCCTTTCAAGGAGGATGACTATTCGGTCAATTATGACGCTTTTGCGGACCTGATCGATTTCCATGTTGCCAACGGGACCGACGCCATCGTCGTCTGCGGCTCCACCGGTGAAGCCGCGACCATGACAGAACAGGAGCATCTCGATGTCTGCAAGTTCTGCATCGACTATACCAAAAAGCGTGTCCCTGTCATTGCGGGCAGCGGCTCCAACTGCACACAGACTGCAATCGAACTCTCCAGGGACATCGCCTCTTACGGCGCTGACGGACTTCTGGTCATTTATCCTTATTACAACAAGGCGACACAGAACGGTCTTGTAAAGCACTTTACAACTGTCGCCGAAGCGTCAAACGGATGCCCTGTCATCCTCTACAACGTGCCCAGCCGCACAGGAGGAAACATCAATCCCGAGACAGTGGCACGCCTGGTCAGGGACGTTCCCAATATCGTGGGTATCAAAGAGGCGAGCGGCAATATCAGCCAGATCGTCAAGCTCATGACCCTGACAGACGGCAATATCGAACTCTTCTCCGGAAATGACGACCAGGTCGTCCCGCTCATGTCCATGGGCGGACTCGGCGTCATCTCCGTTGTCGCCAACATTGCTCCCAAAGCTGTCCACGACATGTGCGACAAGTTCCTCAAGGGCGATGTGGCAGGCGCTGCAAGGATCCAGAAGGATACTCTTGCTCTGTGCGAGAACCTCTTTACAGAGGTCAACCCGATCCCCGTCAAAAAAGCCTGCAATCTGATGGGCATGAATGTGGGACCTCTCCGCATGCCTCTTACCGAGATGGAAGAGCCTAATGCCAAAAAGCTCGAAGACGCGATGCGTGCTTTCGGACTGCTCTGAGAAGTGTGACACGGGGCAGGTGCTTTTGTCACATGAATGTGATGGAGCACCTGCCCTTTTTCTGTTTAAATCCGATATGATTTGAATTAAATCTATTTAAATCCGATATGATTTGAATTAAATCTGTTTAAATTCGATATGATCTGAATTAAATATTAAATCTGTTTAAATTCGATATGATTTGAATCAGCAAATTTGTTTGTACAGACAATAAAACCCGGGAGGAGAAAAAATGATTAAAGCGATTTTACATGGAGCATGCGGAAAAATGGGACATATGATCACGGATATTGTCTCCAGAGACCCCGAGATCTGCATCACCGCAGGTGTTGACGCCTTCGGTTCCGCATACTCGGATTATCCGGTCTACAAATCCCTGGACGAATGTGCCGAAGAGGCGGATGTCGTGATCGATTTTTCCAACTCGTCAGCAGTCCCCGCCCTCTTAGATTTTTGCGAAAAGAAGAACATTCCCGTGGTCCTCTGTACGACGGGGCTTTCCGAAGAGCAGACCGGGCTCATGAAAAAGACCGCGGAGAAGGTGGCAGTCCTGAAGAGTGCCAACATGTCAGTCGGCATAAACCTGCTGCAGACTCTCCTGGCAGAGGCAGCTCCAAAGCTTGCCGCGGCCGGTTTTGATATTGAGGTTGTGGAAAAACATCACAACCAGAAGGTGGATTCCCCCAGCGGGACAGCGCTTGCTCTGGCGGACAGCATCAATGACGCGCTGGAGGAAAAATATGAATATGTTTATGACCGCAGCGGAAGGCGCATGAAGCGGCCCGTCAAAGAGATCGGAATCTCCGCCATCCGGGGCGGCACGATCGTCGGAGACCACGATGTCATCTTCGCAGGCCAGGACGAAGTCATCACCTTTTCCCACAGGGCTTACAGCCGCGCGGTCTTCGGAAAGGGCGCTGTGGAGGCGGCCAAGTTCCTGGCCGGAAAACCCGCAGGCCTTTACAGCATGCACGATGTGCTTGCCTGAGCCGTCCTGACTCCACCATTCATATAACGCCAAAAGAAACAGATGAGAAATGAGGAAATATGAAGCTCCGTCCATGTATTGATATCCACGGGGGACGTGTCAAGCAGATCGTCGGGGGATCGATCGGACAAGGCCCTTCTGTCAGGGAAAATTTTGTGTCCGCCCATGGGGCGGCATATTATGCCGGCCTTTACAGGGAAGCCGGTCTGAAGGGAGGCCATATAATCCTGCTGGACAGCGCTGTGTCTGATCCTGAGGCCTACCAGGCAGACCGCCTGCAGGCTCTGTCAGCACTTTCCGCCTTTCCCGGCGGAATGCAGATCGGCGGAGGGATCAATCCTCAAAACGCTGGCAGCTATTTGTCAGCGGGAGCTTCCCACGTGATCGTCACTTCTTATGTGTTCAGAGAGGGAACTCTTGACGAGGACAGGCTGCGCCAAATGGAAGAGGCGGCAGGAAAAGAAAGACTGGTCCTGGATCTCAGCTGCAGAAAGAGAGAAGACGGAACTTTCGCGGTGGTCACAGACCGCTGGCAGCGTTTTACCAGGTGGGCTGTCACTGAGGAAAACCTGTCAGAACTGAGCAGGCATTGCGATGAGTTCCTCATCCATGCCGCGGATGTTGAAGGGAAGAGAGGCGGGATCCAGGATGAACTCGTGGAGATCCTCGGGTCATTCTGCCGCCATTACAATTTTCCGGTCACATATGCCGGAGGAATACGGGGGGCGCAGGACCTGGCCAGGATTGCGGATCTTTCCGGGGGCAGCCTCGATGTAACAGTCGGCAGCGCGCTGAAGATCTTCGGAGGAGACCTGGACCTTTATGAGCTCGCCGCGGCCGCGGAAAGCTTTTAAATACAAAACGAAAAAACCGGCACAGATTTCTGTGCCGGTTTTACTGTCTTTACCATATTTGCCTGGTCAATTTACCGGATCATTTCTTCGTGCCGGTTTACCAGGTCATTATTTATGTCAGAATTAATCCCACTGAAGACATTTGGTCTGCCTGGGGACCGTCAAAGCAGTCCAGATTAATAGACATTGTTCAACATTTCAGAAAATCAGAATGTTTGCAAAGACTTCTGAATCAAAGCTTGGTGACGTTAACAGCCTGAGGTCCTTTCTGACCCTGGATCACATCATATTCGACTGCTTCGCCCTCTTCCAGAGACTTGAAACCTTCCTGGTTGATACCGCTGAAGTGTACGAATACATCATTGCCCTCAGCATCGGAAATGAATCCAAATCCCTTTTGATTGTTGAACCACTTGACAGTTCCTTTACTCATTGCTGGCACCTCCAAAACAAAATAATAAAAATGCGTAAAATGCACAAAAAAAAATGCATGTCATTTTCTTTTTTGTGCAACAGATTAAAAATAGCACAAGTGAAATCAAAAGTAAAGCTGTTTTTGCCTTGTGTATGGCTTTTCAGATGTACATAAATACAGTATCACGGATACGGTCACTAAAGCACAAAACAGCCCCTGTAAAGCGACTCAAACGCACAACAAAAGTGGTGTTTCAACCGGACTGCAAAGTCAATAGCTGACCGGTAGAATAAATGAATCAGATGTAACATGAAATAAACCGGAGGAAAATGTGTCTCCCGTTACTTCTTTACTTCACAGTTTTAAAATGCTAATATAGTGATAGACAAAAGCGGCTCAATGTAAAGATGAAAGCAGTGTCTTCAGGATGCTGATTTCATTGTTTTCGTTCTGCATGAACTGCCTGACAAATCATTTCAGGACAGGTCGGGATCCTGTCGGCTTTTTAACAGACACTCTTTGGGGGTATACATGAACAATAAAATCCGGACAGAAGCTGTCAAACATCTCTTTGAGGCAATACTGACACTCGAAGACGAAGAGGAGTGCTTTCAGTTTTTTGAGGATCTGTGTACGGTAAATGAACTGTTGTCGCTCTCTCAGAGGTTCGAAGTGGCCTCCATGCTCAAGCGCAAAGATACTTATCTCAAGATCGCGGAGAAAACCGGCGCATCGACTGCGACCATCAGCCGCGTCAACCGCTCGCTCAGCTACGGGAATGACGGTTATGATATGGTCTTCGCAAGAATGAAATCCTACCAGATGCCCGAAACAGACCCGCGTCCGGATAAAAGATCAAGGAAATAAGATCAGGGAGATCAGATAAGACAAAGACCCGGGAAATAAAGCCGGGGAAATAGAACCGGAAAATAAGGCCCGGGATATTAGCCGGGGAAATAAAACCGGAAAATAAGACACGGGAAATAAAGCCGGGGAAATAGAACCGGAAAATAAGACCCGGGATATAAAACCGGGAAACTAATTCAGAGAAATAAAATCAGGAAAATGAATGCAGGCTGTGGGCCGGATCAGGAGCACAGCCTGCCTGCCGCCTGACCGGGAACAGTCCCTGTCCGCCAGGCACGGATTATGACTTGCCCGGCGCAGGATTTATCCTGAGAGGGAGAATGCCCGGCTGCCGACAGCAAAGGGACAGACAGCGGATCAACAGTGTATATGAAAACCATGAATGAAAACAGAAACAGAATAGTGCCTGCGGCAGTTTTTTTGGGGGGAATGCTGATCTATTTTCTTGCAGTCCTTCCTTTTTTAATTACCCATGACGGCCTGTTCTTTTATTACGGAGATTATAATGTCCAACAGGTTCCTTTCCTGATCTTCGCTCATCGCGCGGTGCGCCAGGGGCGTCTGTTCTGGAACCCTCTGGTGGACCTGGGCGGCAATATGGGAGGAACCTTTTCCTTCTACCTCTGGGGGAGTCCCTTTTTCTGGCTGACCATTCCCTTTCCGGAGGCATGGCTTCCCTATATGATGCCCTTTTTGATGGCTCTCAAGTGCGGTACCGCCTCTGTCACTGCCTATGCCTGGATCAGGACACAGACAAGGACAGACCGGGCAGCTGCTCTGGGGGCTTATCTCTATGCCTTTTCCGGCTTTCAGGCCTGCAATATTGTCTTCCAGCATTTCCATGACGCGACTGCCTTTTTCCCTTTATACCTCCTGTGCTTTGACCGCTTTGTCGAGGGCAGGAGAGAGGGCAGGAGTGAAGGCGGAAGAGCAGGAAAGGGTCTGTATGGCTTCATCCTTATGACAGCCCTCATGTCCGTGATCAACTATTATTTCTTCTTCGGACAAGTGGTCTTTCTGGTCCTGTATTACATTGTGCGCTGGGGGATCAGGAGCGTGCGGGCGGAAGGGATACTGTCAGCCCTGGCACAGGTACTACAGATTGCCGCAGCCGCGGCCGCGGGCCTGCTTTTGGCCGCCTTTTTCCTGGTGCAGTCTGTCAGCGGAGTCATGGGCAATTCCCGCATATCCGAATTTCTCGATGGCTATGACCTGGTGGTTTACCCCGATTCGACGACCCCTCTGGCTATATTGAAATCCTTTTTCATGGTGCCGGATCTGATCGCCCGCGGCACGCTTTTTTCCAGTGATTATATCAGGAACGGGTCACTGGCCTTTTACCTGCCCTGCTTCGCCATGGCAGGAGTCTTTGCCTTCCACATGCTTCGCCGTCACAGCTGGAAAAAAACACTCCTGACTGTGCTGGCAGTGATGGCATTCGTACCCGTCCTCTGCTCAGTGTTCTCGGCGCTGAACGAAAACTTTTACGCGCGCTGGTTCTATATGCCGGTCCTTCTCTGCGCCTGCATGACCGCGGAGGTGCTGGAAGAAAGGGAGTGCTCCGCTTTTTCCAAAGGGGCTGCCCTTTCCCTTGCCTTCACGGGACTTTTAATCCTTATGTGCTTTCTGCCTGTCTACGAGGACGGAAAATGGAGTTTTACCAAAATATGTGACAACAGGAAACTTTTGAACACGGAAATAAAAGCAACCCTTCTGTGCGCTGCCGTCCTGCTTGTTGTCATACTGATCAAACGGAAGTTCATCGACCTGTTTCCTGCATTGATTACTCCGGACGAAATGAGGACAGTCCCCGAAGAGACAGAGACGGATCTCTCTCTATCGCATGTCGCCTCAGAATCATCGCATGTCGCCTCAGAATCACCGCATGTCGCCTCAGAATCATCGCATGTCGCCTCAGAATCCGGTGATTCCGGCAAGGAAGATGAGAATCCTGTCGCTGCTGAGCCTGCCTTTTCAGAAGAAAGCTCTCACAGAGAGGGGAACCACAGCTCAGCTGCTTCAGAAAAACTCATGCAGGGGGACCTTGAAAAGACAGCTGCTCCTGCGGAAGAACTCTCCCGCAGCAAGGAGGGCGAAAGTTCACCTGCTTCAGAAACTCTTTCCGCCGGCAATGGGGATGACAGTTCAGCTGCTTCATCAGAGCTTCACCGCAAGGAGGAGGACGCCGGCTCCAGCCTGAAAGAAAGGGAAAAGCCCCTCCTTGTACCGGGCTTTGTGTGCCTGCTGCTGACTATGTCCTGCTGCGTGATCTCCACTATGGCTGTGGTGAAAAACGGCAGTTCTCTGATTTCCTATAAAGGATTTGAAAAATGGAAGCTGCAGATGTTTTCGCTGCGTCCGTCTTTCGAGGAAACGGAACAGACAGAGGAGGAAGACTCAGAAGAGTCCGTCCATGGGACAGATGTAGATTCCGGATTTGTTCCTGATGCAGACCGGCCTGATATCCTTCCGGGCGGGGAAAAATCCCTGGAGGATCAAAAGGCGGATGAAAAGAAGAAAAAAGCAAAGAGTGACGAAGAATATCTCAGGCTGGCGGAAGAGGCAAAGGAAACCGGCACTATCCTGGGAGATTCCGCTATGGATGCCTGGGTTCCATCTCCTTTTTCCAGAGTGGAGACAGACAGCACTTCGACCAACTATGAGATGGTATGGGGAATTCCCACCATGCACTGCTTTGAGAGTACGGTACATCCTTCCATCTTTAAGTGGTACCGGGGGATCGGCATGATCAGGACCGTGGAATCCACACTTCCCTTTGAGCGGATCGGTGCCAGAGCTGTCATGTCCGTGCGTTATTATCTGGAGAATGCTCTGGTCAATTCCGACAGCAGCTACACCGATGAGGGCGGGATCAAAGGATACCGCCTGATCAACACGGAAAACGGCTATAACGTTTACGAGACGGAAAACTACATTCCCATGGGAATTGTTTTTGACTATTACATGACCGAGGACGATTACGACCTGCTGGATAACGGAGAGGTCTCGGACCGGGTACTCGTAAAGGACCTGATCCTGTCTGACGAAATGGCGGAAAAATACGGTTACCTGATGACTGAGGACCAGGAGCTCTATACCGAAAAAATGCCCTACTCGGAATTTACAGAGTGGTGTGACCAGAGGGCCGCTTCGGCATGTACGGAGTTTGCCACTGACAGGAACGGCTTCCATGCCACCGCTAAGATGGAAACCGACAATCTGGTCCTGTTCTCCGTCCCCTACGACAAGGGCTTTTCCGCGACTGTGGACGGAAAGCCTGCAGAGGTGGAACGCGCGAATTTCGGTCTGACAGCAGTCTTTGTGCCGCAGGGGACTCATGAGATCCGCTTCACCTATCTGCCGCCCGGCTTTGTTCCGGCTTTGGCGGTCTCTGTCCTGACAGCTCTTGTCCTCATAGCGGATATGATCCGCCGCCGGCTCAAAAAAGGATTATAAAAAGCCTGTTTCATGAAAACATCTTATAAAAGGCTTACAAAAGCCTGTTTTATGAAAATGGCTCCAAAAAGCTCATAAAAGTGCTGTAAAAGCCGGCTATCCACTTGCAATCATGCTCTCACCGTGTTAATATATCCATCGTGCACGTACAAATGTCCGCAAGAGACGGACGGCGGGGCGTATAAACAGTTTCCCCGCAATCTGATTTGTGCTCAATCACCTTATCTGGTAAAAAGGAGAGCGGAGATATATTATGGAGGGCACTTCCTATTACATTGTGCATGAATCTGCCATGCCTTCGGTCCTGAAGAAAGTGGCCGAAGCCAACAGGCTTCTTTCTACCGGGGAAGCCCGGACGGTCAACGAAGCGGTTGAAAGGGTTGGAGTAGCCAGAAGCTCTTTCTACAAATTCAAAGATGCTGTGGAAGAGTTTCACAACAATATTCCGGGATCAATGCTGACAATAGTATGCGAGGTCAGTGACCGGGCAGGTATTCTGTCGGATTTGCTGCAGACCATTGCCCTGTGCGGGGCCAACATACTCACGATTCATCAGGCGATCCCCGTGGATGGAACTGCCGTTGTCAGTATCAGCATGCAGATGCTGGAGAACGCGGATAACGTGAAGACCATCATCGACCGGATCACATCCAGAAGCGGCGTGCTGCGGGTGCGTGTGACAGGCCGGTGACGGCACTGATGCGGCATAAAGCGGTATAAAAACTGCCTGAACAGGTAAAAACCGCTGCCAAAAAGGCGCGGTATACGTCACCGGGAAGGTGTGTTACACTGTACGGTATACGGCGCTGAACCGGAACGGAACTAATGAATAAATGACAGGAAAAAAGGATATTGCCGCTGTTTTTTTTGCGGCGCGCTATGCCTGAAGCAATAAGGAAAGGAATGGCAAAAATGATTAAAGCAGCTGTGTTGGGATTTGGAACAGTCGGAAGCGGTGTCGTCGAGCTGATCGATATCAACAGAGAATCGGTGAACAGGCGTCTTCCCGAAGGTCTGGAAGTCAAATATATTCTGGACCTCCGTGATTTTCCCGACAGCCCCTATAATGACCGGGTAGTCCATGATTTTAACATCATTCTCGAAGATCCTGAGATCAAAGTGATCTGCGAGACGATGGGAGGAAAAGAGCCCGCTTATACATTCTCAAAGAAGGCTCTTGAGAAGGGAATCAGTGTCTGCACCTCCAATAAAGAACTCGTGGCAGCCCATGGACCGGAGCTGCTGAAAATAGCTGCTGAAAATCACTGCTCTTACCTTTTCGAGGCAAGTGTCGGCGGCGGCATTCCGATCATCCGGCCCATGAACGTCTCCCTTGCTCCCGAATCCATCACGCATATCATCGGAATCCTGAACGGGACGACCAACTACATGATGACCAGGATGGAGCACGAGGACATCTCCTTTGAAGAAGTTTTGAAAGAGGCACAGAACAAGGGATATGCCGAGAAGAATCCAGAGGCGGATATCGAGGGACACGACGCCTGCCGCAAGATCGCGATCCTCTCATCCCTGATGTGCGGAAAGACTGTCCGGTACGAAGATATCCCCTGTGAGGGAATCAGCCATATTTCCATGACGGATGTGGCTTATGCCCGCAAAATAGGCAGGACGATCAAGCTCCTGGGCGTCAGCGAGCGCGACGAGAAGGCCGGAACCTTCTATGTCCGTACCGCTCCCTATATGGTTCCCGCGTCCCACCCCCTTCACGGTGTGGAAGGCGTCTTCAATGCGGTGTTCGTACACGGCAATCTGCTTGACAATGTCATGTTCTACGGAAGAGGAGCCGGCAAGTTCCCTACCGCCAGCGCGGTTGTCTCCGACATGGTGGACTGCGCCATGAACATCGGACAGAACATTCCTGTCCGCTGGACTGACGAGGTCATGGAACTCTCGGATCCCGGACAGAAAACCGGCCGCTTTTTCGTGCGCGTCGCTCTTTCCGAGAAAGAAAAAGCCCTGGAACTGTTCAAAGGATGTAAAGAGCCGGCACCCGGATTCGGTCCGGAAGACGATTTCGCCTTTGTGACCGCTCCTGTGACGGAGGCGGCTTTTGCGGAGCTGCTGAAGCAGCTTTCCGATGTCCGCAGTGCAATCCGCATACTGGGATAAGACTGCAGGCCCTGATTGATTGTATTAAACTCTAAACAGACGCCTGAACCTGGTCGGGCGTCTGTTTGACTGTTGAAAAAAAAGAGTAAATCAATAATAATAGAAGAATCGTTACGGAAATATTGTGCGGACCGCGAACGACCGCATGCTGCGTAAAAATATACGGGGCCTGCACCGGGACGACATTTTTATTCTTCATCGCGCAATATCCGCGGGCGAGTCTTGAATTGTTATATTATTATTGTTAAACGCTTATAATTGTTAAACTCGCGGACCTGTCTTCGGGGCCCGCAGTATCTGAGGTTGTTAAAAATGAAAGTAGTTAAATTCGGCGGCAGTTCTCTGGCAAATTCGGAACAGTTCAAAAAAGTCGGTGCGATCATCCATGCGGACAAGGAAAGAAGATATGTGATCCCGTCCGCGCCCGGAAAACGGTTTCCTGAAGATATCAAGGTGACCGATCTGCTCTATCAGATGGCTGATGAGGCAATTGCAGGAGAGGATTTCTCCGGGACTCTGTCCATGATCAAAAGCCGCTTTGATGAGATCATTGAGGGACTGGGTCTGGAAGGATTCAGCCTGGATGAACAGTTCGATGAAATAGAAAAACATATGACTGAGACTCCCGATGCCGATTACGCGGCTTCCAGGGGAGAGCACCTGAACGGCAGGATCATGGCCGCCTATCTGGGATTCGAGTTTGTCGATCCCATTGATATGGTTTATTTTGATGACGAGGGAGCTTTGAATTACAAAAAGACCCTTCGCGAGACCGCTAAACACCTGGCTCATGTGGAATACGCTGTCGTGCCCGGCTTTTACGGCCGCGGTTTTGAAGGAAATGTCAAAACCTTTTCAAGGGGAGGTTCAGACATAACCGGTTCCATCGTGGCGGGAGCCTGTCACGCGGATGTTTACGAGAATTGGACCGACGTGTCCGGCTTCCTGGTCGCCGATCCCCATATCATCAAAAACCCCGCCAAGATCGAGACCATCACTTACCGTGAACTGCGCGAGCTCTCCTATATGGGGGCATCCGTTCTGCACGACGAGGCGATCTTCCCGGTGCGCAGGCAGGGGATCCCGATCAATATCAGAAACACCAACTGCCCTGAAGACGCGGGCACATGGATCGTCGAGAGCACTGCCCAGAAATCCGGCTATGTCATCACCGGAATCGCCGGCAGAAAGGATTTCTGCGCGGTTCTGATCACCAAGGACATGATGAACTCAGAGATCGGCTTCGGCAGAAAAGTCCTGCAGGCATTCGAGGACAACGATATTTCCTTCGAACACATGCCTTCCGGAATCGATACCATGACAGTTGTCGTCCATGAAGATGAGTTCATTGAGAAGGAACAGAAGGTCGTTTCCGCCATTCATCGCCTGGCAAAGCCGGATTCCGTAGAGATCGAATCCGATCTGGCGCTGATCGCGGTCGTGGGAAGGGGAATGAAATCCATGCGCGGCACAGCCGGCCGTATTTTCTCTGCTCTTGCCCACGCCCATGTCAACGTGAGTATGATCGACCAGGGCTCTTCGGAGCTCAATATCATCATCGGCGTGGAAAATCGTGATTTTGAGACGGCCGTCAGGGCGATCTACGATATTTTTGTGATGACACAGCTCTGATGTAAAAAGATGTTACAGTACAGACCCCCTCGAATTCGAGACGTTTTTGCGCGATTTTCAGCGCAAAAACCCGAGTGGAACGGCGTTCGCCCCATTCGCGAAGCGAATTCAGCATGGGCGAACGCAAGTTACTCCTATTATGGTTTTGTAAGGAGATTGCTGTTCTCCCCACAGTTACAAAGTGACCCCGTATGAGTTTATAGCCATCCAAAATATCAAAGGGAGATACAGGGGTGGGGTGCGGGGGTGCGCGAAGCGCAGGGCCGCACTTGACTATGCGCAACGCCGACTGTGCCAGACAAGCAAGCCAATGGATCAGTTTGGTTCACTGTCCGGGAGACAGTATCCCATGGTGGTCAGATACCTCTCTGCCAGAAAGGACTGACCGTTCCATTGCCCAAGCTGTATAATGGACGGGCATTGGCATGACGAAGCGTTACTTGGACCATTTGGTGTCCGCTGAATAGCCAGTCAGCCAGCCTTCCATTCGCAGCTGTTCGGTTTAAGCAGGTTGGACTGCCTTAAGTATGTCCGTATGACATCCAGGAGATTGAATAAGCAATGGAAAACCGCTGGCTCCATGCAATTCATAACCGGGAGGTAAACTTATGTACAACGCAGTCGGTATTGATGCTTCAAAGGGAAAGAGCACCGTGACGGTCCTTCAGCCGGGTGGCAGAGTAGTCAGGAAACCTTTTGATGTGACTCATTCTTCAAGCGAGTTAAAAAAACTCACAGATTACATCCTTTCCCTGGATGGTGACACTAAAGTGGTGATGGAATCTACAGGCCGATATCACGAGCCATTACTGCGTACCTTGTCCGATCAAGGGATCTTTGTCAGCGTTGTAAACGCACATCTGATCAAAAATTTCGGGAACAACACCATCCGGAAAGTCAAGTCCGATCCTGCGGACTCCAGAAAGATCGCCAGGTATACGCTTGACAACTGGGCGGACCTGCGACAGTATTCCAGTATGGATACTACACGTGAACAATTAAAAACCC
>JBGUNJ010000224.1:0-12717 GCA_045117315.1 Lachnospiraceae bacterium
AATCCCTTAAACCTGGTGAAAACAGGAACAAAAAAATATTTTCTGTGTTCATTTACGGTCAATTACGCAATGGGTATACTGTATAGCAGAACAGGGGAGCTGCTCCCCGAAGTTCAGGACCCTCTCGCGAGGGCATCCCCGCTCAAACCAGCGGCCCTAAACCTTGACAAGTGCATACAGGAAGAAAACAGTGACTCGTTCCAGCGCATATGCTTGATGAGACAACGCATATGCTTGATGAGAATATGCGCCTTGAGAACCGACGTGTGCATAATGCATGCGCAGCCTCAGGGTAAAGCGAACTCAAGTGCCGGAAAATGATCATGTGCTGAAAAATGCGCATGTGCTTAAAAGAGCTGAGCAGAGAATGGCTGTTCTGTGCAGCCATTCCGCCATCCGTATAAGCCCGCGGGTGGCGGCGATCGACTGCCTTCTGAGAACCTTTGGGAACAACGCGGCGCCGCTTATGGCGCAGCGCCTGACGGGTTCTCACCCGCTTCCGCACAGAGCGGAAGATCTCCCGCATGACGGGAGCCCCGGAAACATCGGGGCGGGAGGGCTTGGAGGCCGGGCAGGCGCGGCCGGAGACACGGCCTGTCCACTGGAGAGGAGCAGGAGGACTTTTTATTCTTTATCGCGCAATATCAGTGACTTCAGTCATGGGATTCGCGCGCAAGACTCGCAAACGAGTCTTGAAAAGTTCCTCATAGGCGGCGAATAAGAAGGTTTCCTTTCCAGTCTAAACAATAATCGCTGCCGGAAGACGCTGCGGTTCCGCCCTTACACGGCTGAGATCCTGCGGCCTGACGCACTGCGTCGAACCCGACACGGAGTCCTGCCCCTTACACGGCCGGGCCCCGGCGACGAAACGAACTGCAATTTGCTGCAATGGAATGTTTCTTCCGCAAATGATAGTGTTTTACCGCAAAAAAGCAGGTATTCTGCCAAAGAATACTGCGGAATGCGGCAGAACCACTGAGAATTGCGGTAATTCCTGAGAACAAGTAATCAGACAGAAAACCAATGGGCAGACGGTTCTGCGTGGTTTTCTCAGATGACGTACTTCTATTGTCTATTGTAATTCCTAATGCATCCCTGAGAATGGGACGCAAAAGCCACCGGATGTTTGTCATCGGATAGTCTGCCCATTGGTTTTCTGTCTGATTATTTTTTAGAACAAAACGGAGATTTTTAACAGAACAAATCTAATATAGAAAAAATGGAGCTTTCTTATCATAAGCTTCTTTTAAGCACAATGCATATGGTCACCTGCGAGAAGGGGGATCCGGACAGGATCACTGACGAGACTCTGCTGCAGGCTCTGACTGTGAATGAAAACCTGCACGCGCTGGGCTTCACCCTGCGTCCGCAGGATATCGGGATGCTCGCCGCGAGCAGCTCCATGCAAGAGTTTTACCAGCAGGTTAAGGAGCTCGTCCCAGAGGTGAAGGCGACGCCTATGTACCCGGATTTTCCCATCCAGGTGATGGAAATTGATGAGGCGCAGTTCAGGCTCCACCAGATGATGCACTATTATTCCACCTATGGACTGGAATGGCTGACTGGACAGAAAGTCAGCAAAGGCTGGCTCCCGGATGTGGTTTCCACTCCCAAAACGGAAAGAGACGACCGGATCCTGGAGGACACGGTCCTGGAACTTGTATGGGAGGAGGACAGCCGTGGGCTGTGCCTCAGACGCATCCTCGGAAGGCGCGAACGACTGACGATCCCGGAGAAGGAACTTGTACTGATGTCCCTTCCACACGTTTCGGAGAAGACCTTCGACGGTATGAAGATCCTTTTCAAGGAGAATCTGCAGCTTTTATTTCCTGATATTGTCGCGAAAATGCCCGGGAAAGAGGCGGTCCGGATCCTCAGCCACCTCTGCCAGCACACGGGTGACGTGCTCAACAACGCCGCCATCCTGCTCAAAAAAAACAGGTACCATCTGCGCACCGCCCAGAAGCGCATGCTGGTACGCCTCCTTGAAAGCTATCCCGCATCGGATCTTCGGGGGAACCTGATCCTGTCCAATACAAAGAGGGAGCGGAATCTGTTGATCCTCCGGCACCTCGACTACAACATCTATTCCCGGAGTGCCGCCCATAAAAAGGCGGTTGCCGACCTGCGGGCGGGATCTCTCCACTCCTGGGAGGGAACGGCAAAGCGGATACTCACAGGGCATGAGGAAGGCGCGCTGGCCTTTGTGGCAAAGCGTCCCGGAGTCGTGCTCCGTATGCTGCAGTGGATCCTCTCCCTGGGCTACGATGAGGAGGAGATTGCCGGCCTTCTCTGCGCGCAGGCGGAAAAACTCAGTACCCAGATGCTGGTAAAGCTCCTGCATACTGTACGTGTCGAAACGGAAGAAGGAATCCTGAAGGAAGAGGAAAAAGCCTTCCGCGAGATTGAAGATCGCTTCCTCCAGAGAAAACGGCCGTACGTCTATATCCGGGAACCGTACGAATACGAGCTCAGATCAGAGAGATGGCGCTATGACCGCGCCGTGAATGAGTGCCGGGATCAGCTGTCCGCGAAGCTCCACGAGTGGTCCGAACCCGTGCTCTCTCGGAAGTGCCGGAAGGAAATCTCAAAAACCATTGAGAATCTGGAGCATCACATCGCCATTCTTATACAGGGTCAGAAGAACAGGGCGCTGGCGCTCGAAAAGAGCATCCGGAAAATACAGCAGCGAATCCTGTTTCTGGAAGGCACCGTCCGCGCCAATAAGGACGGCAGAGAGGGAACCGGCAGGTGTGCGGAAAACGCGCAGCGCCTGATTGCCTCGCTGGAATCGGACAAGAGGCGGATGCAGGAAAAACTGTCTGCTGTCCAGGCCGGAATCGACGGGCACATTCAAATGACACTCTCCGAAAACAAAGTAGAGGAGATTAAAGCGGATATCATAAAAAAATATGATCTGCTCCGGGAGAGGGCAGGTGCTGAGACCCTCGCCCTGCGCGAAGCCAGTGCCCGAAAGATGGAGGAACTAGAGGCTTCCCACAGGAAAAGGCTGGCACAGATCGAGGAAAAGTACGCTCTTCTCCGGGCTTCGGCACCTTCCGCCCTCATAGCCATTGAGGAGGAAGAAGACGCCGAGAAGGAAAAGGCCGCCGCCCGGTTTGAAAGGCGCGTCCGTGCCCTGCACTCCATTCCCGCCAGGAAGCGGATCCTCGAACGGGTCCTCCGGGCACACCTGGAGACCGTCACGACGCCGCTTAAAGGCAGGAAGGTGTGGCTGGATCCCGGTCCCTTCGACCTCGCCCATTCCCTGATGCAGACCACGGATAAATCGCAGGACGGCACATACGTCCGCAGCGGTTTCGCCTGGCGGATTCCTGAAGAAGCAAGGCGCGTACGGTTTTTTGTCTACTGGAATGACGAAAGACGTGTGGATATTGACCTGCACGCCAGCGCAGCGGATTACCCAGTGGGAAAACCGGATCTGCTTTCCTGGTTCCACGTGGGCTGGAACGCCGGCTTCCGCGAGAGAGGCCTCTTCCATTCCGGCGACATCACCCACAGTGATGCCGCGGAGTACATCGACATCGATCTCAGTCGGAACCTGCGCTATATCACCCTGAATGTGGACCTGTTCGACGGACATAATGGATTCCGCGATATCGACGAGTGCTTTGTCGGACTCATGGCGGTCAAAAAGTACAAAGAGAATGTCCGGCTCTACGACCCGGCGAACTGCTTTTTCACCCACGACCTCATGCAGGATGTCCGCTTTTTGAACTACGGCTATATCGACGTCCTGAACCGATATGTCCGTTTCGTGGGAAAGCCCTTTACCAGAGTCTTCGCTTCCCATCTGGACAGGGACCACGACGCCAGCTTCTATGTGCAGGAATATCTCGACATCCTGTTCAAAGCCCAGGGCGCTGTGCCGGTACAGACGCAGGAAGAGGCCGACCTGATCCTCACCGTGGGGAAATCCACGATCCCGGGCGCCATCAGCCTCATCGACAGCAATTTCTTCCTGGATGCACAATAGGTGCAAATAACATAATATACACACTCAGTAGGGTCACCCTGAATTCCTGATATTTCAAGTGATTGCAAAGGGGCTGTCGCATTTAGAAAAAAGTACTCAAAACGATAACCCCTCTTCAAAATCGGAAAAAATCCGGCTTCGGCCGGATTTTTTTATTAAAAAAATGGGACAGACTTCGAAAAGCCTGACCCATCCTGTAAAATATAAGTATGCGACTACTCAACATTTTACAGGGAGATTATACCCTGTCCAGAAATTATTATCAAATAAAACTTCCAATCGATCTGGAGCCAATGATCCCGGCAGATGACCCGGTGCGCCTTCTGAGTGCGTGTGTGGAGGGCATGGATCTTTCGGAACTGAATGCAACTTATGACAGGATCCGGAAAAATCAGGCGACACCAAAGCAGCTGTTCAAGATCATTGTTTATGCGAACATGAACCGCATCTTTTCCAGCAGGGACATTGAAAAAGCCTGCCGGCAGAACATAAACTTCATGTATCTGCTGGAGGGAAAGCCTGCTCCTGACCACGCAACGATAGCGCGGTTCCATTCCCTTCATTTTTCCCAGTGCTCAAAAAAGATGATGGCGGAAACGACATGGCTTCTGCGCCGCCTGGGAGAAGTGGGCTCAGAGACTGTCTTTATCGACGGCACTAAGATCGAAGCGAACGCGAACAAGTACACTTTTGTCTGGAAAAAGGCTGTTACAAAAAATCTCGCAAAAATGATGGAAAAGATCACTTCCCTTGTTGCGGAATGTGAGGCTTCTTATGGCCTGCATATCGTTTACCATGACAGGATCAGCCTGAAGACCCTGAAAAGACTCCGCAGGTCATTATACAGGGTAAAAGTGGATGAAGGGATCGAATTCGTGTACGGGAGCGGAAAGAGAAAATCCCCCCTCCAGAGATCTGTCGAACAGTTGGAGGAATACATAGACCGACTGAAGGGATATATCCAGAAGATCCACATATGCGGGGAACGGAACAGTTATTCAAAGACAGACCACGACGCGACCTTTATGAGGCTCAAAGAAGATGCCATGCTCAACAGACAGCTCAAGCCTGCCTATAACCTCCAGCATGCAGTAGATTCTGAATATATAGTCTGGGCAGGCATCAGTGCCCGTCCTACAGACACACTGACCCTCAGGCCGTTCCTGCAGGATATGGAAGAAAACCTGCGCTACAAATACCTGGAGATTGTGGCCGACGCAGGCTATGAAAGCGAGGAGAACTATCTGTTCATTGAAGAAAACGGACAGCTCTCCAATATCAAACCATCAAACTATGAGATCTCAAAGACCAGGAAATACCGGACCGATACCGGCCGCCATGAAAACATGGATTATGATGCCGACATGGACGTGTACACCTGCAAAAATGGAAAACAACTGCATGTCACCGGCACACGGACCAGCAGGAGCGCGAGCGGATACAGAAGTACTGTAACGATCTACCGGTGCGATGACTGCAAGGGGTGCCCTTACAAAGAAAAATGCATCAAAGGGAACAACTGCAAAACACCGATGGAGGAACGAAACAAAGTCCTGTATGTATCGAAGATCAAAGAGAAAAAAAGAAAAGAAGACCTTGAACGTATCCTCAGCGACAGGGGGATCCAGCTCAGGATGAATCGAAGCATACAGGTGGAAGGCTCTTTTGCGACCGTGAAGGAAGATATGAATTTCAGGCAGTACCTGTACCGTGGAAACACGAATGTCCTGGCACAGAGTATCCTGGTCGCGATCGCCCATAACATTAACAAACTGCATCATAAGATCCAGTCAGGGAGGACGGGAACACACCTCTTTCCTCTGAAAAAAACCGGATAATTTTTGGAAGGTCAAACCTACTGGCGGAGCACTTTGTCAGACATCGTAAGATGTCTGTTAAAGTGCGCGCAAAAGTCGTCAAAACAGCGGGATGGCAGCGATCGCTGGCATCCCGCACCCCAAAAAACACGATTTAAGGGGCTATTGCCTAGCTGAACTTTTCAGCTAATGCAACAACCCCGGCTTCTTTTTAAATGTTTTTCTTAATCCCTTTTTCTGCTGAGAGTTTATATAATTATTTTTCTGTTAAGACTTCACAAAATTATTTTTCTGTGAAGTGTTACAATTTTCCATTTAAATTTGAGCCATTTGATCACTTCATTTTGAGTTTCAATTTAATTTATGAATTCTCATTTTAAAGTCCACGTGGCGTAAGGACGCTCATCACCGTTATACTCAATCGTGGTGCCGTCCGTGAATCCGACTTCTTTTATTTCCACATATGCTTTTTTGATTTTGTCTGCCTGTGGAAAGCTTAAATAATCAGTATAGACAATCTCTCCGGGATCAACTCTCTTATACTCTATAGCTTCCTGAAGCCAGTACCCGTCGGTAACAAAGACTCCGTCTTTATCCTCAGCATAATATAAGAGTGTAAAAGAAGAGACCGTTTTGGTATTAGAACGATTGATGACTTGAACGCGCATTTTTATTCTGTTGTCGGAAGTCTCACTCCATTGAGCATTGCTGCTATAAGGAAAATCCAATGTCTTTCCATGATTTGAAGATGCCCTAAAGTTATATACAAGATAGTTGCGGTTCACATAACCAGTCTTAGAAAGAGTAGGCGCATAAACAGTCCAGTATTCGGAATCATTGTCGTCAAGAATGATGACTGGATCTCCGGTATTCAGTTTTCCAATCTCATTTTTCTTGTCAAACTTTTTGGCATTGCGAAGTGCAAGATATCCGGTTTCGACCCGGGCATACATCTCCTCCCCCTCATACACCCCTTCGTAAGATAAATAATCGCCATTTACATACCCGTGCTTGCGAAGAAGCGGGGAATAGACATATCGATATTCACTCTCATCACCATTTGTGGGGCACGTAATAACTATGTCCCCGGTATAAAGCTGTCCTATCTCATTTTTCTTATCGAATTTTTTTGCTGTCCGAAGTGCCAGATATCCGGACTTCACCTTTACAGAATACTTGTAAAGAGTGGTCTGATAGGCATAGACTTTCTGCGGAACCGCAAAGGACATTACGGCACTCATGACCGCAGCCACCAGCAGCAATACGACAGACACTCTGATAGTATGGCTGCTCCTTTTTACTCTTTCGCTTTTCATCGCTCCCTCCTTTTCAATGCAGCTTTTAAGACGACCGGTTACAATCCTGAAAATATATATGATTTTTTATCACCTTCCCTTGCTTATCAAAAAAACAGATGATCCTTCTGATATTTCATTTATACAATCTTATATTTCATCTATACAATCTGCTATTTCATTTATAAAAACATTCTAAGCCAGGTCATATTTACAATTTGAAAATCATTTCCGCGCAGCCAAAATGTTCCTGGCCGGCTCTGGTTCCTTCCCTAAAGAATCTTTTATATAATCTGTTAAATAATCTGTTGCATGGCAGTTACCGTATCAACAATAAGCGGGATAAAAAATGCTGATACAATCTTAGCATATCACTATTATGTTTTATCCAACTATTTTCCTATTATCGG
Organism: Lachnospiraceae bacterium; assembly: GCA_045117315.1. Lineage (GTDB taxonomy): Bacteria > Bacillota > Clostridia > Lachnospirales > Lachnospiraceae > CAG-791. The sequence continues at coordinate 7,520 of JBGUNJ010000224.1, forward strand.
ACAAGAGGAAAGAATACATAAAGCAGGTCATTCGCCTTTTCAGGACAGATCCGGTTGTGACGCTTTCCAGGGCGGATTCGGTTGTGACGCTTTCTGTCCCTGACCGACCTGTGTACGGCGCAAAGTTGAAAATGGTTTATATGTGCCGTATCATAAGATGATAAACGGATCCCTTTTATTGTGCATACATCGAGGAAGAGACAGCAATGAATAAGAATTTTCCTGTAATTCTAATAGTTATTATCAGCCTGCTGACTGTCGTTGTCAGCGTATCTGGATGTACATCGTCCCAAAAAGATAGTGGTCAGACAGTAACCGAAGAGGCTGTACAGCCTGTCTCCGAAAACGATACTCTGGCTCTAAGCGATGAGGCGGCGCAGGCTGGATCCGAAAGCGCTGCTCAGGCGGTGACCGAAGATGCGGCGCAGGCTGGATCTAAAAATGCTGCGTATGCGGTTTCTGAGAATGTAGTCCCTGCCTCCTACGGGGATACGGTTCAAAATTCATCAGAAACTACAGCCCGGGCTGCATCTGAGATGACAGCCCGGACCGATGATGAATATACAACTCTGGCAGAGTTCACTGTTCCGGAAGATTATCAGGAGTGGGCAAGAGAAGTGGGTTATCCCAGTAATATACTGGTGCCCATGGGAGTTGACGGAATCAATCAGGATTATTTCCACACCCTGCCCGATGAACCGGCATATACATCCGGCAGGATTGTGATTGGGGACAGCCGCTGCTGTCAGCTGGGGATTTACCAGCAGCGGACAGGAGCGGATGATTTTGCGGATTATGCCGTGTGGGCCGGGCACTATTTGAGAGGAGCCGAGCCGCCCGCCATGACCGGGGAGATCTTATCTGATGTGGAACACTGCTTTCAGGAACAGATCAAAAGCTGTGGTAAATGCAGGATCTATTTCTTTGCTACTGTAAATGATTATGATTACATCGAGAATGACAATGACGATTATATTGCCGCTGCGGTCGAGACAGCTGAAATGCTGGCTGATTTGTCCTTTGAGAACGAAGGCAGGGTTTCCCGGCCCGAGATCATAGTCATAGGCTTTGACGGCGGCAGTGGAGATGTTCTGTATCGTACACCTGCTGATGAATACAACCGCTATATCGATGATTATAACGAAAAACTCCGTACAGAAATAAACAGCAGTGCACTTTTGAAGGAGTGTTCCGTAGAGTTTACTACCGTCCCCGAAATCACAGAAGGTTCAACAGGATTTATCGAAGACGGCCTTCATTACAGCGACGAGACCTTAGGTGAGATCGTCGAATTTATATGCGGGCACTGAATACGCTGTCTGCGTATTGCTAAAAGATCCTGCAAGTTCACTTGAAAGTGAACTTGCAGGATCTTTTACAGTTTTCAGGAAACAGAACTCTCACCCTCCAGGATCTGTTTGCAGTTTTTATTCTCAGGATACGAAGAGCCCGTCCGCCAGATTTTTTGCAGTTTTCAGGAGACAGAAATCTCGCCCGCCAGGACCTTTTTGTAGTCCTCATAGTTTTTGGTTAGAAGCGATGGTATATCCAGTTCATATGGACATTTGGGCAGGCACTGGCCGCAGAAGACGCAGTCTTCAATCTGCTTCATATTGGCCTGCCACTCCTCGGACAGCCATTTTTTGGAAGGGGCACGGCGCAGGAGCAGGCTCATGCGGTTGCAGTTGTTGATCTTGATATCCACCGTGCAGGGCATGCAGTAGCCGCAGCCGCGGCAGAAATCACCGCTGAGTTCATTGTGTTCCCTGGCGATATAGTCCTTCATCTCAGGGGTAAGCTCCGGTGTATTGTCCATATAGGAGAGCCACTCATCCAGCTCCTTCTCCCGCTGGATACCCCAGATGGGGATGATGTCGTACTGGCTGACGAAAGCCATGGCGGCGTCGGACCTTGTGATCAGGCCGCCTGCAAGGGCTTTCATGCAGATAAAGCCCATGCCCGCTGCCAGGCAGTCCTTCATCATCTCGGTCTCCTTGTCTATGCTGAGGAAGCTGTAAGGGTACTGCAGGGTCTCGTAGAGACCGCTCTTGATGATCTCCTTTGCCACTTGCAGCTTATGGGCAGTGGCACCGATATGGCGGATCTTGCCCCGTGCTTTGGCTTCCAGAAGACATTCATACATGCCGGTTCCGTCACCGGGCTTATAGCACTGCTGCACGTTGTGGAGCTGGTAAACATCGATATAGTCTGTCTTCAAAAGTCCCAGAGAAGTCTCCAGATCCTTCCAAAAGACCTCCGGAGTCTTTGCGTGGGTCTTACTGGTGATGATAATCTCATCTCTTTTGACAAAGCCCGTGCCGAAGGCCTCTCCCAGCTTCTCCTCGCTGTCGGTGTAGCCCCTCGCAGTGTCAAAAAAGCGCATGCCTCCGGTATAGGCTTTGCGCAGGAGCCTGACAGCCTCCTCCTTGGGGACACGCTGGATGGGAAGGGCGCCGAATCCGTTCTGGGGAACAACGATGCCGGTTTTTCCTAACTTGATCTGTTTCATGAAAAGCCTCCATTCTGTGGCCACTGCTGAAAGTGAAAAGCAGCGTAGTCGGTGGTCTGTTTTCTTTTAACGCTCCTATCCCATACCTGTTTGTTATATTGTTACGGATATTACACGTTAAAAATAAACATTTAGATACTCTTTAGAAAATGACTATTTCGATTTTTTCTTTTTTATAATCACTGTTCTCCCGATAGAATGTGGCTCATGATGTCCTGAACAGATCATTTTCGTATCATTCGCGGTTTTCAATCAATTTATTTCAGGTCCATATCTTAAAGGGCTGTCAGCAGCCTCTACTCTCTTTCCCTCGTCAGGTCCTGTACCCAGTAAAATTTGTTAAAGCGGCGCATGACCCAGGGGATCTTGCCTACTTCGTCCAGGCATGTACAGGCGTAGACGAAAAGGACCGGCCAGTGAAAGAAGAAGGCACCCGCAAAGGCCAGGGGAATGGCAATGCACCACATGCTGACAGCCAGGCTGTACATGTCGAACATGGTGTCCCCGCCTCCGTCCAGGACGCCGTTGATGGTGACGGTATTGACGCTGCGGCCGATCATGTAGACGGCCATGATGACCATCATGCCGGTCAGGCAAGCGCAGGCTTCATCGGTGAGGATGACAAAGCGGACCACAAAAGGCGTCACGGCCAGCACCAGGGCTGTGGATCCGAGGCCGATGACCCAGGCGACATTCCTGAGTTTGATGCCGTAGCGTTTACCCAGATCCAGCTTTCCGGCACCCAGTTCATTTCCCACCATGATCCCGGCAGCAGTACCGATACCGTTGCAGCCACAGCAGACGAGATCTCTGACCACAGACGAGACCGCATTGGCCGCGGCGGCATCCGAGCCCACGTGGCCGATGATGGCAGTATAGGAAGTCAGGCCAACGCCCCACATCAGGTTACCGCCCAGCAGGGGAAGTGCCTGCCTGGCGAAGTCCATGGTGAGAGCCCTGCTGCCCGAGAATATCCGCGTCCAGACTGGCCGGATATAGTCCTCTCCGGTGAAAATCAGCAGGCATACCAGCAGTTCCAGCATCCTTGCCAGGGTAGTCGCCAGGGCCGCGCCGCGTGCGCCCATAGCCGGCAGGCCCAGGAGCCCGAAGATCAGGAAAGCGTTAAAGATGATATTCAAAAGGACTGCACCAGAGCTTATGGCGGCGCATTCCTTTACGTAGTCCGTGACCTTCATGATCATCAGATAGCATTGGGAAATACCGGTCATGAGATAGGACCAGCCCGCGATCCGCAGGTAGTCGATGCCGATCCGGACCAGTTCGGGGTCCGATGTAAAAAAATGCATCAATATGCCCGGAAAGAACTCGCAGGAGATAAAAAAGATGATTGACACCAGTCCTCCATAACGCAGCATGAGATGAAAGAGGTCCCGCAGGGTCTCACGATCCCCTTTTCCATAGTACTGGGCACCAAGTATAGCCCCTGCGGTTGTAACCGCATAAAGAAAAACGTTCTGAATAAATTGAATCTGGGTCGCCATAGAGACGGCAGTCATCTCAGCCTGGGCGACGCGGCCAAGCATCATGGCATCCGCTGCCGCCACGGAGGCCAGCATCAGGTGCTGCAGGCCAATGGGCAGGGCCAGTTGAAACATGCGTCTGTAAAAAATTCTGTTCTCAGCAGGTGTCATAGCTCACATTTCCTAAGTCATTTCGCAGGCTGAATTATTGCATTATCTTATGAACAAAAAAAGGCATCGGTTCACCAGTCTAAAAACCGGCATAGATTTCTCTGCCTGCGCGCCGGCAGTATGTTCAATGCAGATCGACACGGGTGATCTCGAAAATATCCTCGCTGCACTGTCTGGCTTTGAGGACAAAAGGAAATCTGTCATATTCGAGGCACATGATCAGATCCTTCACAGGAAACACTTCTTTCCATCTGGTGTCAAAAAATTTGGCGACCGTGGGTTCGTTGACAAGGGAAAGGATCTCAGGACCCATCTCAATAGGTTCTCCTGTAAGGATACTTTTGATATAGCGGGCACAGAGTTCATCTTCCGGAGCGGGAGCGATTCCCGAATTGCCCATACAGACCAGGGAGACCGTTCCTGGCTTCCTTTTTTTAATATAGGAGGCAATGGCGGAGGCATTGACCAGGCTGCCCGTGAGTATTTCGTCAGCACTGGCGGCGCAGGTATGTACAAGTCCCTGTGTTCCGGCACTGGTAGTATGGATCAGGACCTTGTCCTGAAAATCGGCATTCTCTGTCTGGGACGGGGAATTGCCATAGTCGAAACCGGGCAGGATGACGCCTCCCCGCTCGCCGGCCATGACATATTCCGGGTTCTGACCTTTCAGATCCCATGCCGTTTTTTCTCTTCCGACGGCATATATTTTCCGGACGCCTCTGGAGAACAGATAGCATTCCAGTGAAAAAGCACGGAAGACATCGATGACGACCGCAAGCCCCCGGGCCTGATCCGCCCCTTCCAGCAGATGAAGTATATTTATATCCATACCTGTCTCTGTAACCTCCGTTGACAGACAAACATGATCAAAGCCGCGCCCTGCTTCAGGCCTTTTTTATTTGCTCTACAATGAGTTTTTTTAATCAGCTTTTTTCATAAATTATTTCAACAAATAATTTTCAATAAATTATTTTAATAACTTTTTCAACAGATTATTTTCAATAACTTTTTCAACAACTTTTTCAACAGATTATTTC
>JBGUNJ010000225.1:0-3557 GCA_045117315.1 Lachnospiraceae bacterium
GCAGCTCCACCATACCCAGCTCCATGAAGAGCCGGAGTGCGGAGCGGACAATATCCACATTGGTATTGGTGACACTGGAGAGCATGCCCTCGGAATACGGGATCGTATCCGAAAAGCGGAGAGCTCCTTCGTGGTCGATTGCTTCCACCATCAGCTTGAGATAGAAGAGGACATATTCCTTGCCGTTCGGCATGTCCTCAATCACACGGATGTCATGCCGCTTGAAGAAATCCCTCTTCAGCTTCAGCCAGTAATACCGTTCCTTATCCCTTGCAGCCATGCATCATGGCCTCCTTTCTTTTTTCGCAGGTTCGGCACAGGAGTGAGAATACTTCCGGAGGATGCCTGCCATGATCTGCCTGTCTTCACCCTGCAGCAGTGAATGCAGGCGCCTCATCAGTTTCTCCTCCTCCGGGGTAAACTTCCCGCGATAGATGTAACGGCCTTCCATTACCTGGACGCCTCCCCCTCTTCCGGGAATGATCTCAAGAGGGTAATCATGTGAGAGTTCACGGAGATCGATCCAGATTGTCTGAACAGAGACAAAGAACATCGCAGCCAGCTCCGGAGCTGTTGTACATCTGTTTGCCGCAAGATAATCCAGTATCTCTTCACGTCTCTCGTAAACCGTCACATTTTCACCTCCTCCCTCAAGACAAACCCGTTATATCAGGAAAACCTATAGGATTCTTATAGGTTTACTGCCCGAAACAAAAAAAATCGGGGCCAACAGACAAACCCCTGCATTTTGCAGAAACTTATCTGTCGACCCCGATTGGCCCTTCGCCGACGCCTATTCGCCGACGGTACAATATCAACTTATCATTTTCTCGCTTACAGCGCTGATACACAGGCTGCCATCTTTTTTGCGTTTTACTTTCGCGTGATTTTCTCCCTGCTCTGTAATAGCAACAAGCTGTTCGACAATCTTGTCGTTATCCACCCCGGGGCGAAAACCTTTGCCTTTTTCTCTACTGTTTCCGGACTGCTTTTCCATCTATATACCTCCAAACATTCAATACAAATTCAGAAGGGCAATTCACCATTTCCAACTCGTCAAATGGAGACATTCGCGGGGCACCTCTTTCATGCCCTGTGCCCGCCGATCTGCTGATTTCTCTCCAGCGTGGTTGCACCCTCCATCAGATTTTTGCCGGTAAAAAGCGCATTCGGCCCGTACTTTACTCGCACATCGAGCATAGCCCTCTGGATCTTTCTCTCCCGTTCCAGTGCGGTATAATCCGTAAACAGGTCCAGCTGGAGCGTATCCGTCTCCGGCTCAACATCCGCAGCGCAGACACCGAGCCGCCGGAAAAGGAGGCGATGGTCGCACTTCGCATCGAACTGGACGACAAGTGCTTCCGCCGCCAGGCGGGCATTGTTGGTCTTCAGGCGCAGACGTGCCGTCCCGTTGCTGTGCACGGGGTGCGGCCTGCCGTAGAAATCCAGCGTTACCCGCCCGTTATAATTCGGCACCTTTTCCAGGCTCTTCCAGTCATACGACACCCACCAGGTGAAAACACGAGCCGCCACATGCTTCTCATACATGTCGGCACAAAGCACGTCGACCATCTCGAGAAAGACGTTTCTCGCCTCCTCATACTCATAAGGCCGCGGGAGCACCTGCCCGTTGGACAGGCTGTTGCAATCGGTATGGTATCCCTTAATGTCCTGCATCGTGACAGGCTCCCTGCCCCAGGCATGGTCGATCAGGATCTCCCCGTCGATACCGAAGGTGCGGTAAAACCATTCCTCATCCGTTTGAGACCGGACTGCAACATCACCCATCGTATAGAGCCTGCGCTGCATCAGCCGCGAGGCCTTTCCCGGCCCGACCTGCCAGAAGTCCGTCAGCGGTGTGTGATCCCAGAGCAGGCATCGGTAGCTCAACTCATCCAGCTCTGCAATGCGGACGCCGTTTTCGTCCGCCGGCGCCTTCTTGGCCACGATATCCATCGCCACCTTGGCCAGGTACAGATTCGTGCCGATGCCGACCGTTGCGGTGATGCCCGTCACATCCAGCACAGCGCGGACCATCGTCATGGCCATGAGCCTTGCCGGATGAATCCCCAAAGCCTCCGCCTCTTCCTGATAAGCAGAGAGATAAGGGTCACAATAGATAAAGCTCTCGTCAATGCTGTAGACGTGGATATGCTCTTCCCCGGCATAACGGAGAAAAACGGAATAGATCCGTGAGGATACACGCTCATATTCCGCCATTCTGGGCATGGCGATCACATAATTCAGATGCCGGCGGTTCTTTGCCTCCCAGAGCCGGATTGCCTGCTTTGCCTCAAAGAGGCGCGGCCTGCTCGGAACCCCTTTTGCTTTCAGGCTTGGGGACACTGCCAGACAGATCGTCTGATCGCTGCGGGTTTCATCCGCCACCAGCAGATTTGCAGTCAGCGGATCCAGCCCGCGGCTGACGCACTCCACGGAGGCATAGAAGCTCTTCATGTCGATGGCAATATAGCTGGCCATAATGCACCCCTGCTCCTCCCTGATTATTCTTTATTCCTCTGCAAAGACAGAATGCCCGTCAACCGCAGCATCGCTCTCCAGAACCAGAATATCCTTCAGGTCGATCTTCAAATCATCGATGCGGATATATTCCTGATTCACCTGCCGGACCGTGCCGGTATCCGTGACATACCGGCCGCCGGATCCGTAAGCCTCATGATGCCTGTCCTCACACGGCCTGAACCAGGTGACGGAAACCCGGATCGGATTCGCCCTGACCAGGCGGCTGTTCCATGTCAGGTTCCGGAGGATGGACAGCCTGCGGTTGAGCTCCTCGATCTCTCCTTCGGAAAGGATATGCTTCTCTTCATATTCCACCTGTTTTGCCACAATCTCCCTGTCAAAGCCCCTGAGCGCAGCAAAAGGAGAAAAAATCTTGGCACGCTTACTCAGTGGCATAGGCGGATGCTTTATCCGGAAATCATCATACGGCTCATGCTGCGGCGGGCCCTTCAGGAGAGCTTCCTTATAGCGGAAATTCTCCGGAATTTTAATTTGTGCCCCGATCATAGCAAACTCTCATTTAATAAGCCATCGGATCGTGAAAGACATAGTCAATCACACCGAATACGACACCGTCTTCCAGCCGGTAATCGGGGAACTCCCGGCCGTATTCATCCGTCTCATCGGAGTCGGCACAGTAATAAAGCTGCCCGTCTTCCTTCTTCCGGATGACCTTGGCACACGCCTCTTCCCCGCCGATGGAAACCGCCACCACTTCATTCACCCGCGGCTCGTATGCTTCGACCGGACGGATGATCAGCAGATCATCCGGAAAGATCCCGCGCTTTGTCATGCTGCAGCCCCTTGCCCGGAGCATAATATGCTCACCATTGCCCACCAGGCTCACCGGGAGCAGATAACTCTCCGTGATATTCTCAATGGCATCGTTGGCCTCGCCGCAGTGGATTTCACCTACGACCTGGATATTCTTCATATCCCCGGCACCAAGCTTTTCATCCGGCACAATACCGCCCATAGGATCGACATCCTCCCGGATCAGGCCCCGGTCTCTCAGCCGCTGGACATCCTGATAC
>JBGUNJ010000226.1:0-6483 GCA_045117315.1 Lachnospiraceae bacterium
AGCGCCCTTAGTACCGCTGCCAGCGAGGATTGAGCGAGAGCGTGTCCAAGGTGTTTGTGCATATTGACGAGACGGATTATCTTTAACTACCTTTTGACCCCGACATCATAAAATGATTAGAAACAATATCATGCATCCCGCCCGACAGGATGAAAAAATATCATGCATCCCCGCCCGACGGGATGTAAAGACAGGGGCTGCTGCATCGGCTGAGAATAAGAAATTCCCGGCTGTGCAGCAGCCCCCCTTTTTTCATGATCCTGAAGGGATGTTCATCACCTCAGGATAATTGTGCAGCGTTCTTCATCGATTCACGATGATTGTGCAGCGGTCTTTATCACTTTACGATGATTGTGCAGCGTTCTTCATCACTTTACGATGATCTTGCAGCGGCTTTCATTACTTCACGATGATCTTGATCGCTCTTACGCCTGCAGCAGAATTGTAGTTTGCGGTGCCTGCTATAGCAACTTTTACTTTGATCGTGTAAGTGCCTTTTTTCAGTCCTTTAGCGACTGTGATCGCGCCTGTCTTGCTGACTTTGATCGAGCTGCTTCCGTAAGTCTTTGTGTAGGTGATTTTGCCTTTTCCGGCGATCGTTGTCCTGATCTTGACGGTCTGTGCGGCTTTTTGCAGCTTTGAAGCGGATACGGTCGCCTGGGTAGTGATGGTCTTGATCTTCTGTGCGGCCTTTTTGATAACGAGCTTAGCCGTGTTGCTGGTGGCGGCTTTGTAGTTCTTGTCCGCCGCGACGACTGCTTTTACATAATACGTTCCCGCATTGGTATGTGCTTTGACAGCCTTTTTGCACTTGGAATCACTGTAGTATTTATAGGTGATCTTTCCGGTGCTTCCTTTTACGGTCGCTTTTCCGATCGCGGCAGCCTTTCCGTTATAGGTCACCGTTCTGTTTTTCAGGGTGACTTTGGAGGCTGCCTTGGAGATGGTCAGCTTGACGGCTTTACTGGAAGCGCTCTTGTAGTTTTTGTCTGCCGCCACGAAAGCCTTTGCATAATAGGTGCCTGCGTTCACCGCTGATTTGACCTGTGTGGCGCACTTGGAATCACTGTAGTATTTATAGGTGACCTTTCCGGTGCTTCCTTTTACGGTCGCTTTTCCGATTGCTGCAGCCTTTCCGTTGTATGTCACGGTTTTTGCTTTCAATGTGACACTGCTCGCGGCTTTTGCGACATTGACGGTCACGATGACATTTTCGGCTGCGCCGTACTGTGTGTTGGCTGGGGAGCTGATGGTGATCCTGGCGGTTCCCGCGTTACCCACTGTTACTTTGCCGTCTGCATCTACAGCTGCGACGGACTCATTGTCGGATACATAAGTAAGAGGTGTCTTTGCCTTTGCGCCGATGCTGAAGGGCCTGGCACCGAAGGTTACATTGTAGACAGGTGAGGAGACGGTGATCTCCTGGATTGAGGGTGCAAACCGGACGGCACCGTCGATCACGGCCCAGCGGGCGAGGTCGGAACCGTCCCCGGTGTAGTAGAGCGCGTGTCTCTCGAGATCCAGTCCCTGTCTGACTTCGTCGAGGAGTTGGGCAATGCCTGCGGCATTGGCGTTGAGCAGCTGCGCGAACTCTTCACCAGTGATCTCCGCATTTGTCTTGGGAAATGCTTCATCGGTCACATTGGAGTAATTGGCTCCGCTTGCCTTGAGTTCTACCGGATTGCCCGCCGCGGTAAGCGTGCTGTCACTGTTGTAATAGCAGGCTTTGTTGACGCTGATGCCGCCGACGAGTCCGTTGATGGCGCCGATCCCGGATGTCGCTTTGCTCGATGTAATGTTTCCTGAAGAATAGCAGTTGAGATGGACGCCGCCTTCCATGCCGTCAATACCTCCGAGGAAGGTCATGTTGCTGCTGGTGGAGCCGCCGTATACATCGCCCAGTGAATAGACATTGACGATCGTCAGGCGGTTGGAGGCGGCCACGATGCCGGCTCCGTATGCCCTGCCGGTATCGGTATAGGCGTTGACGGTCACATCTGTCCAGCTGTTGGTGATCTTTCCGCGAAGCCCGCTGGCGATCAGGCCGCCTGCGCGGCAGTGGCTGTCCGCTGTCACAGCCTGGACCGATCCTGTAGCGTCGCAGCTGTCGATTTCAATGCCGTACTGGCAGGATCCTGCCAGGGTGCCCGCGTAGAGCTGGTAACGGACATCCGCGTAGACCGCGGCATCTCTGAGGTGGATATCTTTCAGGACGACACGGCGCACATCGTCTGTCGGAGCTTCGTTGGTCGTGTACTCACCGGAGGTCAGTCCGAAAAGTCCTGTCGTCATCAGTCCGGAAGGTGCTTCGGCGGAGCCGATGGTCAGTCCGCTGATGGTATATCCGCTGCCGTCAAAGCAGCCGCGGAAAGGATACGCGCAGACAGTTTCCTCCTGGTTGTTGATCTCCGCTTCCAGCGCCCAGCCGATCGGGATCCAGTCGATGCGTTCGAGGGAGATGTCTTCAGTCTGCCTGAACCAGACGCCTTCCCAGTCCGTGTCTTCATTGATGGACAGGGCAAGGTACTGGAGCTGTTCTGCGTTTTTGATCAGATAAGGGGAATCCTGGGTTCCTTTGCCGCCTCCGAATCTGGAGGGATCTGCCGCTTCATAGTGGCTGAAGTCTCCGTAGGTTCCTTTTGTTTTTGCGGTTTCCAGGGCAGCCTCATAGGCTTCCCCTGATCCTTCGCCGCTGAGCACTTCTGTTTCTGTCACAGCGCCTTCGGAGACCGTGATTCTGACAACGGTCGTCTTGTCCTGGCTCCGTCCATACCAGACTCCGTTCCGGAGCGTGGCTTCCGGCTTTACATACTGTTCGGCTTCCGGCTGGACATAAGTTATAGCCTGTTTCTCACCGGAGAAGGTGACTGTCTGGTCTGTAAAGGTCCATTTGGTGAGGGCGTCAGCGGGAATACCGTACTGAGTGATCTCAATCGGATATGCGGCAAATTTATCATTGAGCGCATCCGCGACGGAGGCATAGGTCCCGGCTGTATAGCCGTTGAGGTCATCCACGATGCCTCCGGTATAGACCATCTGGTCCTCAGATACACCTGCAGGGACCTTTGTGCCGATGGTTTCGGGAGGATTGACAGCGGCTCCGTTGACAGTCATGACGGATTCATTGTTATACCAGCAGCTGTATGCCTTGCCGATGCCTGTGACCCAGCCGGATACCATGCCCGCGTAGTTGGAGAATTCTTTTGTCGTGTTGTTTCCGGAGCTGTAGCAGCCGACGACGTCGCCTGCATCCACGGCGACCAGGGAGCTGACCACAGCCATGCCCTCCAGGCCGTTTTCGCGGTTTCCGCTGCCGTAGACATTGCACAGGGCATAGCTGTTGGCTACAAGGCCTCTGTTCACGAGGGCGGCGATACCGCCGACCTCAGCCAGGGCCTCCCCGAGTACCGTTCCGGACAGATCCATGCCCGTACTGCAGTTTGTGATCGCGCCCTTATACTGGTAAGCGGCGATGCCGCCGATAAACAGGTTTCCGTCATCCTGGACAGTCGTGATCTGTCCGCTGACATGGCAGTTGTCGATCCAGGCGCCGGCGCGGGAATCGTCCTGCTCGCTGGCCATGTAGCCCGCGATACCGGCCACATAGGAGGAGACGGGGCAGGTCGCATTGACAAAGACCTCTGTCAGATGCACGTTTTTGACGACAGCGGTGCGCTCCAGCACGCCGAACAGGGCAAAATAGGGCTGGTCCCCGTCCATGGCGGCCGGTGTGTCGGCGGTTCCCAGATGCATGCCTCTGATCGTATATCCCATTCCGTCAAAGGTGCCGGCGAAACCGTATTGGCCCAGACCTACAGGAGTCCAGTCTGCTCCGGACAGATCAATGTCCGCGCCCAGAGCGATATAGTAACCGCTGTAATTGAGCTTTTCTCCCAGGGATGCGGCAAATGCTGACATCTGATCTGCTGTCTCAATGATATAAGGATCACTTTCCGTGCCTGTTCCTGAAGCAAACACGCCGGTATCGGGCTGGTCGTTGTACCACAGATCACCCGCAGGGACAACTCTTCCATCGGAGACCACCCAGGTCCTGAGTGTGAAGACGTCTGTCAGGCTGGCATCTTTCATCTGATTAAAGATATTCTGCATATTTGCATTGAGTGTATCCGCGAAGGAAGCGTCGGCCATTTCCGCGAGGGGGTATGTGCCTGCGGGCTCTATGGTCAGAAAGCTTGTGGTCTTCGTGGAGCTTCCGGACGCGCCGGTCAGTGCCTGTGCTGTATAAGAGTCTCCCTCCCAGGCATCCAGTGTGATGGCGCTGTCGGAGGCGTGATAGACGTGATCGACGGAGGCTTTTGTCGTCACCTGTCCCGCAAGCGCGCCTGCCCAGGTATGCTGGCTGGAAGCAAGGCGGTCATAGGTGATGTCGCCGGTCGCATAGCTGTTCCACAGCTTGCCGGGATACATGCCGACAAGGCCGCCGGCATAGCCTACGAGCGTGTCTCCCTGAGGAGTGCTGCCCCATACCTGTCCGAAGGCGGCTGAGTTGACGACCGCCATGTTATTGCCGCCCATACCGACCAGGCCGCCTGCGTAGGCGCTGGGATAACCGGCTCCCTTCGCCTCTGCCGTGACGGAAACATCCGTCCAGCTGTTGCTGATGACAGTACCTGCCATCGCGCGGCCGAACAGACCGCCCGCAAAGAGCATGGAATCATTATCCGCCTGGACGTTGACCATTCCCTTTGCAGAAACAGAATCAACGACTGCACCGATTCCGCTGTTATTTCCCAGAGTATCGCCGGCAAGAGAGCCTGCACGCATGGTCGCATCCGTGGAGACCACGATGCCGAAATCCGCCAGTGTGAGATCATGGACGTTTGCGGAGATATTGAGCGTGGAGAAAAGGCCTATGTTTTCCCACTCCGGGTGAGGCCCTGTAATGGAAAGACCGGAAATCATGAATCCCGCGCCGTCGAAATCGCCGTTAAAGAGTTTGTCCTTGCAGGTGGACGGCTTGCTCTCGGCACCGATCGGGTTCCAGGTCTCGATGGCGGAAAGATCGATATCCGATCCCAGACGGATATACTGGCTTTCGTAGGTCGTACCTTCGTCAACGGAAACCGCGAAGGCAGCCAGCTGGTCTGCAGTCATGATAATAAACGGATTAGATTCTGTACCGCTTCCGGATTCGAAAGCCTCGGCATTTTCAGGCACAAGCGCCTGGTCCAGCGCGCTCTTTACCGCCTGAAGTATGCCTTGCGAAGACAGGGTTGCGCCGGTGACCATATCGACATCCGCCGCCTGGGCTTCGATCATGGCATCCGTCATTTTAACTGCTTCGTTCCAGTACTCTTCGGTTTCACTATGGGAGACAGCTTCAATATTTGCGATCCTGCCCCCTTCGATGGTGACTGCCATGACGATCTCGCCATTGCGCCCGTTTCCTGAGCCCTCATACGTTCCGTCACGATACTGGGCCTCAGGCGCTGCAGGAAGAGAGGGGTCTCCCTCAGCTCCTTCTGCCGCTGCCTGTTCTCCTGCAGCAGTCTCTGCCTGTCCTGCCGCATCCGAAACGACTGACCCGTCATCCGGCAGAACTGACAGATTTTCGTCCTCCGGGGTCCCGGAGGGAACATCCGTGTCCCCACCCTCCTCAGGGAGAAGGGGCTCATTGGAAACGTCTTCCGATCCGGCAGGAAGGTCTTCTGCAGGTTCTGACACGACATCCGAATCTCCCTGCTCTTCGGAACCCTCCCCGGCAGGATCAGCAAGGGATTCGCCCTCTGCAGCAGGAACATCCTCCTGAACCTGCTCATCACCTTCCTCTGCGGGTATCACTTCATCGAAAGAGGCCTCATCCGCAGGAGAAGGATCCTGCAGGGATCCGTCTTCAAGGGAACCGTCTTCATTTTCAAGGGAACCTTCTTCATAGGAAGTCTCTCCATCAGAAGCATCTCCATCAGAAGCGTCATCGGCTGACGGGGATGCTGCGGATGAAGGATTCTGCTCCGGATTCACTCCGGGAAGAACCCATTCATCAACTCCTTCATTTGCGGTCTGTTCCTGAGACTGCCCGGTATCAGGGCTGTCAAACACCTCTCCTGAAGAGTAGGGATCTTCTGAAAATGAACCGGCCTCCGGTTCGTATACTTGCTCAAACTGTGCAGGGACACCATCCGTATTGTCCGGCTCACCTGCGAAGACAGTCGCCTGCGGGATGGCCAGCCCCAGGACAAGGGCAAATGCCAAAAGCCAGGACACTGGCTTCCGAAGGCACGCTTTGCGTTTCCTTTTCATAACTTCTCCTTTCTGCATGTCACTTGATGTTGAAAAAGTGAAAACCATCGTAGATACGATCTTTTTCACTCCGGATGTTTTTGCCGCGGAGCGACGCAGACATCCTTTGATTCTTCACCGTTTTCGCCTGCGCGAAAACGTTACTATTCACGCCCTATCGAGGGCGTGAATAGTAACTTGCGTTCGCCCATGCTGAATTCGCTTCGCGAATGGGGCGAACGC
>JBGUNJ010000227.1:0-3194 GCA_045117315.1 Lachnospiraceae bacterium
AGCGCCCTTAGTACCGCTGCCAGCGAGGATTGAGCGAGAGCGTGTCCAAGGTGTTTGTGCATATTGACGAGACGGATTATCTTTAACCACCTTTTGACCCCGACATCTTATTATTCTTATTGTCCTTTTTGTTCTTCTGATCGAAACAGCGCGTCCCCCCTGCCGGCCATGGTTATCCGCATGCACATCAGGGTTGGAAGGCCTTCTGAAAGGCGGACAGGTTTGTATTTTTCTCGTTATTTTTCTTGATCGCGAAGACTGTTTTTTTGAAAAACCTGCCGTATCCCCTGTCCATAAGAAGATCCCGGAAAACACCGGCCACCAGGTCCGGAGGATTATTGAAAGCGCCGCAGCCGAAGGCGCCCAGAACGAGGATATCCACGTCTCTGGCTGCTGCCACTTCGAGGATGTTCCGGATTCTGTTGCGGAAGACTTCTTCCAGCTTCTCCATGGATACGGGCTTCCTTTTATCGGGATCGTAATAGGGTGCCGCGCAGGTCAGCACATCCACTGCAAACCATTGATCCATATACTGCGGGATCACGTCATCCGTTTTAAAAACAGTCACCCCGGGGGAATAGATCACCGCATCCGTGCCCATATCGCCTGTATTCCTGCTATTCCATTTATAGTAATTTTTCAGCAGATACGGGATGGTCAGGGCGGCGTAAAGGCTGCTGCTGCGGCACAGGCATTCCTCCTGTGCCATTGCACCACTTGTCACTCCTCCGCCCGGGCTGTATGCGTTTGCGAAATTAAGTACAGCGACCCGATCGTCGCCGCCCGTATAGGCCTGAGCACAGTGGAATGATGTATCTTCGATGATCTCGATTACAGGAATTTCCGTTTTTACTGTGGGATCCATGGCCTCATAGCCGCCCAGGTAAAGAAGTGTTCCCGCCCGTGTTTTCAGGGTCTGATCGCGGAGGTCTTCATTTGTCCGA
Organism: Lachnospiraceae bacterium; assembly: GCA_045117315.1. Taxonomy (GTDB): domain Bacteria; phylum Bacillota; class Clostridia; order Lachnospirales; family Lachnospiraceae; genus CAG-791. The sequence goes on from JBGUNJ010000227.1 coordinate 945, forward strand.
ATCACCCGCTGTGTGTCTTTAAAGGACTCGATCAGTCCTGCCCTGTTCATCATCGTATTTCACCGTCTCCTTTCTGTGTTCATGTTTATAGTTCACTCTTCGCAGCATGCCGGAGCACGTGAGTGCGAAGGCATCGCCAACGATAAGCTCGCCAAAGCGGCAGCCTTCACCGTTTTCGCGCAGGCGAAAACGGTGAAGGCTTACAGGATGTTTGTGCCGCCCCGCGGCACAAACATCCGGAGTGAAAAACAATGCATCGGTATTATTTTTCACTCTTCTTCCGGGCAGGCAGCGGACAGGTCAGGATGCTGTTTCATCCAGTTATTGAGCAGATTTATCTCCGGTCCGTCTCCGCAGGAGCATTGCTCCTGATAACCATCCCCGCTCAGCCAGAACCACTCCTGCATGGTATCTGAAACAGAAGCCCGTATGACGTTTTCTCCTTCGATGCCTGGCCCGGAGACCTGAGCAAAAACATACTCAATAGTGTTGTCTTCATCCTCATTCAGAGCGACCCACTCTGCTTCCCATATAAAGCGGCCGCTCTCATCCTCTCTGAAAGAGGGAAGGATCTCACAAAGTACCGGGCAGCGCTGGTCCTTGTTCCAGTAAAATGCCAATGCGCCCTGTATCGATGTGTCATCATAGAGAATCCCCATCAGAAAACTGCCCTGGAGGATTCTTCTGTGGAGGCTGACTCCCGGGAGCAGAGAGAGATTTCCGTAGATGCATTCCGGACCGGCTGCAGGATTTTTCCGGTTCTTTTTGGGCTTTTTCTTCCGAACCATGATCTTCCTGAAAGGATCGTATCTTCTGTCTGTTTTCAGGGTGATCTCATAAACGCCGGGAAGCCTGATCAGATCGTCCGGCTCCCCTTGAGCCGGACGGCGGAGCAGCTGATCGATCAATACCCGCCGGACTTCTTTCCAGCCTGCCGGAAACTCCACCCGGCTCAGTTCCGTTCCCGCAAAAGCATAGTCGCCGATTCTGTCCCTTGCGACAGATTCCGGTATGGTGACGTATTTCAGATGAGAAGAGGAAAAAGCGTAATCCCTGACAGAGGTCACGGTGTCCGGAATGGTGACAGTCTCCGCGTCCACAGAAGCAAAGGCAAATTTGTTGATGGTGCCAACCCCGGCCGGAAGCTCCAGATGACTGTCATCGGAAAAACACGCGTACAGGATTCCCCCGCTTATATAATAATCTCCCCACCGGTTTATTGCCCAGGGCGTTCTGTAAAAAGAACCTATGCCAAAGCGCAGCTCTTCCCGGTCCCCCATACTGTCCACATCCTCGTAAATATGGCAGAGGCGGACGTTCTCAGGAACCACCACCTGGTCCAGAAGAGCACAGTCGGCAAAGGCATACGCGCCGATTCGGCACAGCGTTTCGGGAAGACTGATTTTTTTCAGATTCTTACAGCCCGCAAAAGCCCGGATCCCGATCTCATCGACACCCTCCCTGATCACGAGTTCCCGGATCAGGTCCTTTTTGTCCTCCCAGGGCGGAGCCGGATTTCTGCCGCAGGAGAAATCCGGAACCTTGCCGAGTCCCGAGATTACGAGTACTCCGTCTCTTCCCAAACGCCAGACAAGAGGCTCACTGCTTCCGAAAAATTCACCGGACTCGATGAAATCAGATTCCATCTCCGTGTCTGCTTTGGCTTCTGCTGCCACCCCGTTCATTTTGTCATTTCCGTATTGCATCATTCGAACAATCCTCCTTCCGGGATCATGGATCCCATACAGTGAATCATCTGATAATAACTGCCCTGTACCTCGCTTCAGCCTCCTTTCTGATAACCGCGCAGCCTGCTGATCAAAAGGCTTTTTTCTGCATCCGTTTTTAATTTGCATTTTATCTGCATCAGTACACTGTTTTTATCACGGGATGTGCCGGCGTTTTTTCTGTTTTTAAATTTTCAAGGTGTAATCCGATCCTGATTCCCACGCGGAAGCCGCGGGGGTAATTCTATTCACGCAAAAACTTTTACAGTGGTTACGTTTTGAGGAGAAATGATTTGCTGATTTGCTGAAGTGAAATTCAAGACTCGCTCGCGAGTCTTGCGCGCCGGATGCGGGTTGACCTGTCTTGTTTTTCAAAGACATGTCAACATCTTCCGCATCGCATCCGTGCTGCATCCAACACACCTTCGGTGTGTCGGAGCGTTTATTCTTCATCGCGGGATTGTACCCACGATGAAGCGAGTTTCCCTTTTTGCGCGCGTATCCCACGACTGAAGTCACGGGT
>JBGUNJ010000228.1:0-26698 GCA_045117315.1 Lachnospiraceae bacterium
CATCTGCAGGTATTCGGCTCCGTGGTCAAGAGGTTAAGACATCGCCCTTTCACGGCGGTAACACGGGTTCGATTCCCGTCGGAGTCATTCATATGGTGCCATAGCCAAGCGGTAAGGCAAAGGTCTGCAACACCTTGATCACCAGTTCAAATCTGGTTGGCACCTCTGTACCGGAATTCTTGAGAAATCAGGAATTCCGGTTTTTTGTTTGTCCGGTATTTTTGTTTGTCTGGTATTTTTGATTGATTTTTGTTTGCCTGGTTTTTTTATTTGTATGAAATACCAGACTGATGCTATCATCATTAGAGTGGGATCATGCCTGAGCAGAGACGAACTGTGACGCAAAAGAACGGGACCATGCCGGAAAACATCCGGGTTATGGTAAAGTGGAACGGAATTATATTGGATTAAAGCTGGTCTTTGACAGGGGCGTTTGTATGTATTGGGACTGACAGTTGAGTATAATGCAGCATTTACATCAGGCATCAGTCCGGTGGAGAGAATCATTATGAGAGCATTTGAGCGTTTATTGAAATATGCCGCGGTCAATACGACAAGCCACGAAAGTGGGGAAGGTACACCGACTGGACAGGGCCAGTTTTCACTGGCCAATCTTCTCGCGGAGGAGATGAAGGAGTTGGGATTTTCAGATGTTTCGGTTGATCAGCACGCCTATACATACGGGTTTCTGCCTGCGTCGCCTGGATATGAGAAGTGCAGGGCAATCGGCTTTATCGCTCATCTGGATACTGTTGAGGACTGCGGGGGAACGGACACCCATCCTCAGGTAATTGAAAATTATGACGGCGGCAGGATCATATTGGGAGATTCCGGACGTGTGCTGGATCCGGACCTTTTTCCTCATTTAAAGGATTGCGTCGGCAAGACCATCATCACGACTGACGGGACGTCTGTTCTGGGGGCTGATGACAAGGCGGGAATTGCTGAGATTATGACAATGTGCCAGCGTATGATCAAAGAAAAAATTCCTCACGGAAGGATCTGTGTCTGTTTTACTCCTGACGAGGAGATTGGCCATGGTGCGGCTCTTCTGGATCTGGAAAAATTCGGTGCGGATCTTGCCTACACTGTTGACGGTTCAGCGCCCGCGGAACTGGAATATGAGACTTTTAACGCAGCTGCGGCGCATCTGACTGCCCACGGTATTTCCGTACACCCCGGCTGCGCAAAAGGAAAGATGATCAACGCCATGAAAGTGATCATGGAAGCAGATTCAATGCTTCCCACCGATCAGGTACCGGAGAAAACAGAAGGCAGGGAGGGGTTCTATCATCTGACCGGTATGCGGGGAAGTGTGAGCGAGGCTTCCTCCGACTATATCCTCCGGGATCATGACACGGAACTGTTCGAAAAAAGAAAGCAGAAAATGCTTGGCATTGTCCAGGCTCTCAACAGCAAGTACGGTGAGGGGACGATCCAATGCCGGATCATGGACCAGTACCGCAACATGGCTGAGGTGATCGAAAAGTGTCCGGAAGTCGTGGAGGCTGCCGCGCGCGCGATCCGCAAAGCCGGCCTTGAACCTTTATCCGAACCGGTGAGAGGCGGGACAGACGGAGCTCAGCTTTCCTTCCGCGGACTTCCCTGCCCCAATCTGGGGACAGGAGGATATGCCTATCACGGCTTTTATGAACACGCAGTCGCGGAGGAAATGGACACCTGTGTGGATATTCTGGTCCGCCTTGTCGGTGAATTTTCTAATGAGATTCCGTAAGATCGATTCTCATAGGAATCACATTCTGGTCCGCTTCTGCCGGTGAATTTTCAGATGAGAATGTCAGCTGTGATATACGGTTTCCTGCAAATGAGTCTGTGAAATAAGCTTAAAAACCAAAAGAGATGAAAAAAACAGAACCTTTTTCCAGAGAAAAACTATTCAGGATGGTCTCAGTCGGCGTGGTCGATGAGCCAGTCAATCAGGCTTATGATGTGATCAGCACAGGAGCCCTGGTCCTCAATCTGGCGGCCAGCATCCTGCTCACTTACGATAATATTACCGCCGTATATGGCGGCCTGTTATTGACGATTGAGCAGGCTACGGTCCTGTTCTTCGGAATTGATTACGTGCTGAGGCTGATCACTGCCAATTATCTGTATCCTGAGTCGAACGAGAGGGATTCTCTCATCCGCTATGTCTTTTCAGCTGCCGGCATTATCGACCTCCTGTCCTTTCTGCCTTATTACCTGCCCTGGTTTTTCCCGTCGGGGCTGGCGGTCTTCCGCATGTTCCGGGTGGCCAGAATCTTCAGGCTGTTCAGGATCAATGCCTATTATGATTCGCTCAATGTCATCACGGAAGTCATTGTCAGCAAAAAACAGCAGCTGCTGTCTTCGGTATTTATTATTCTCACCCTCATGCTGGCATCCAGCCTCTGTATGTACAGCCTGGAGCACGAGGCGCAGCCGGAGGTCTTCCGGAATGCCTTCTCCGGGATCTGGTGGTCGGCCTCAACGCTGCTTACCGTGGGATACGGGGACATTTATCCGGTCACCACGCTGGGACGGGTTTTCAGCATTATCATCACTTTCCTGGGCGTCGGCATGGTCGCTATTCCAACAGGTATTATTTCCGCGGGATTTGTCGAACAGTATTCCCAGTTTAAAAAGCTGGGAGATTACGGCATAGAGCAGAACATCCGCTTTGTTCGCTTTGTTCTTAACCGGCATGATTTCTGGGTCGGCAAAGCCTTGAGAAATCTGGGTCTTCCGCAGGGATGTGTGATCGCGGCCATTCAGAGGGGGGACAAGCTGATCATACCGAACGGGGATGTGGTACTCATTGCAGGGGATCTGATTACGCTGGGAGCGGAAGCGGCAGGAAATGAAATGCCCGTCTCTATCAAAGAAATCACCCTCCGAAAAAATCACCCTTGGAACGGCACAAAGATCCGCGATGTCGATATTTCACGCCAGAGTTATTTTGTTATGATCAAGCGCGCAGGCGCGGTGATGAGCCCCTGGGATGATCTTGTACTGAAAGAGGGCGACAAGGCTTTCCTCCTCTCCAAAGGGAGAAGAAATACAGACAGCGAGGCAGATTAAAAGAAGAGTGGTCCCCTGCAGGGAATAAAAATGCCATCTGTTCATCAGGAAATCTGCCTGCCGGGAGATCTGCCTGTCGGGAGATCTGCCCATCGGGGAATCTGCCTACGGGAGATTTGCTCGTCGGGAAATCTGCCTGCCGGGAGATATGCCCATCAGGAACTCATGGCAGGAAAACAGGAAAAAACAGCTCGGTCAGTCGGAATCAGTAAGATGTTAAAACGCGCCACCTGCTGTAAAGCGGAAAGGATATTCAATGCTTAGAGCTGTGATTTTTGACATGGACGGCACTCTTCTCGATTCCGAGATTATTCATTATATCGTGATCTCTGAGATTCTGAAGAGGGAACTTGGATATGACCAGTCCATGGATGAATATATGAAATACTGCGGGATTCCTGACCAGCAGATGTGGCCTATGATTCTGGACGAACTGGACAGAGAGACTGTGATGTCTCTGGCCCGCAGATGGGGCATGTCGTCCAACGAGGCTGTATCTAAGGAACTGGAGAGGCTCCACTGGGCGGAATATGATATCTATATTGAAAAAAATGGTGTAAAGGCATTTCCCGGTGTGAGGGAACTGATGGAGGCGCTGCAGGCGGAGAAGATCAGGATCGCGGTGGCGACCGGTTCTCTGGTCAGGATTGTCCGTCAAAATCTGAAGCTGTTGGGAATCGAAGAATTCGTTGAGGAAATAGCGACATCGGAAGACTGCGAAAACGGAAAACCGGCACCGGATGTCTTTTTGCTTGCCGCAAAAAAACTGAGTGTCGACCCCGCTGACTGCCTGGTCGTCGAAGACGCCGGAAACGGACTGCAGGGAGCGCTCAGCGCGGGTATGGCCTGCGCGGGCTTTGACGGGTCGGAACTCCCGTCAGATGTTGCACTGGCGCCGATAGTTTTTTCGGATTACCGCAAGGTGAAACCTGTGGACATGCGCGAGTGGCACAGGCAGCAGAAGGGAGAAATCCAATTACGGCATGAAAGAGAGGCGGGAACCGGCGCATGAAGTAAAAGGCGGCCTCATCCTTCACAGTTTGTTTCTCATGGTTTCGTGAAATGATCAATCAAAAAGCACGAAGGGACTGCAGGTGCAGATTTCCTTCGTGCTTTTTGGTCTGTCGTAATGCGGATCCTTTTCCCGCTTTTTGGTTTTGTCGGGGGTTACTTTTCAGCCTGGAAATGTCAGTGATCAGTAGTAGGGATTGAAGGTGCTGCCGAGTACGCTGATGTCCAGAGTGTCGATCAGTTTCTGCTGGTCCGGTGTGAGGCTGTCATAATCCCCGGTCGGGATTTTCGAGAGGTCCAGGGGCTCCAGCCAGCAGTCTTTCTTTTTCAGAAAGGCGATCGTGTGGCTGTAGGAGGGGTAAACGCTGTAGCTGACTGCAGGGAGATCATCCCGTTCGCTGCCCATTGGAACGCTGATCCCTATGCTTCCGACCGGGCGGTTCTGTCTCGCGAAGCTGTAGGAATACTGCTCAAGATCCCGGATATAGGCATTGCGGAATTCCTCGTAGTCATCCCGGTCTATGAAGGGACCGGACAGGTAGTCGCTGCCATTGGTGTAGTAAAGCTGGATCTTCGCGGATTCGCTCAGGGCCTCCCGCATATATTTGTCGTGATAAATGTTGCTGGTGCCCTCGCGGTATTCTTTTGTCCCGGTCACCGCATCCATCATGGCGGGATCGACCCTGGAGGGAATCATAAAGGTGCGGGATATTTTTTCCCCGTTTTTCATCCTGTAGAGGACCTTGAAATTCCAGACAGTGTTTTTTCCGGTTTGGCCGGCGGGCAGGCCGGTGCCGGTTCCAATGCTGCCGGTGTCGTCTGCGGGCAGGCCGGTGCCGGTTCCAATGCTGCCGGTGTCGTCTGCAGGAAGGCCGGTGCCGGCTCCGTTTTCGACGCTGCCGCCGGACGGCTTTCCGGAGGGGAAGAGTACAGGCTTTCCTTTTATGAGCCGGGTGTATTCCTGACCGTATTTTGCGATGGCGATGACATCTTCGACATTGGTCAGATGCATGTATTTGTCAGGGAAAGAGTTGTCGTCATCGTATTTGCCTTCGTCGCTGATATGCACGATAGCGGTATCGGTGCAGTACAATGCGGCGTCCTCCACCTTGTCCGGGTCCGGGACGAATCTGTCGTATCCGGCGGCGTCGAAGAGGAAGAGGAGGAAGATCAGCAGGACGATCGCCATGGACGCCAGGATCTCCAGAGGCCTGCGGAACAGAGCCCGGAAATCGAGGTCGTAAATGATCTGCATGATGCAGGCGGTGATCACGGTAAAAAGGAGTATCCACACCAGAATGATGAAGATCGAATTCCTCACGGAAGTGAAGAAGAGTCCGATCACAAGTCCGACGATCACAGACATGGCGATCCGCACTACAGTCCTGACAGGGGCGAACACCACCGGAGTGCCTGCCATCTCGTTTTTGCGGATGCGATAGCTGAGCCGGGCCAGGACAAAATACAGAGCGGCGATTCCGACCAGCAGCAGGGGCATTTTCAGATCAAAGGGAGCCGAATCGAAGTACCGGACGACCGGATTCAGGAAATCGACGCAGGACAGCCCGCCCGGGCTTCCGCCGTAGGTCGTCAGATATTCACTGCAGTATCCGCCCAGGACAGCTTTGAAAATGGGACCGTACAGGATCAGCACCAGGAAAGCCAGCCAGGTCACGATCATGTTTCCGGTCAGCATGGAAGCCAGGATTGCCAGGCCGTACACGGACAGAAACAGGGCGACGGCACAGACTGAGTTCCAGGCTATTTCCGCCAGGACAGCCCTTGTCAGTCCGTGGAAAACACCTGCGATGAGGAGGCCGGCTTCCATTGTGATCACATAGGAGAAAAAGAAATACAGGAAGCTGCTGACGCAGATGTCCAGGAATCTTTTCCCGCGCGAGAGGGGCTGGCTCTCATAAAAATCCACCTGGCGTCGGTCGTCCATCCAGGAAAAACCCTCGATCGCCAGCACGGCGGCAACAGGGACCAGGATGATGAGGACGGAGACGTTGTTGTACCCCAGCATGTCTTTCAGGACATCCCGGAAAAGGACGGCCCGCTCTGCGGCGGACATGCGCTCTTCGATTGCGTCCTGATTCGCGGCGGACAGGACAGTCGCAAGTCCGATCACATTGTAGAGAAGGAAGCCCAGAAAGGTGAGGGCGGCCGGCCACAGCCTGCGCTTGAACAGCTCCTGCTGTCTGGCGAAAAAGCCGGTGTTATTCGTGTAAAAGTATGCGCCGCTGCTATTGCCGCCTTTGCCCTGGTTCGGGGAAAATGTGTCTTCATTGCCGTCCCTGCCCTGGTTCGGGGGAAATGTGCCTTCATTAGCACCCCTGCCCTGGTTCGAGGAAAATGTGTCTTCATTGCCGCCTTTGCCCTGGTTCGGGGAAAATGTGCCTTTGTCTCCGCCGGATTCTGTTTCGGCGGTAAAAAGTGCATTGTTTTCCGTGGTTTGCCGGGCGTCAGCCGAGAATGATGTTTTTGATGTCATATCCAGCTACCTCCGTTTCACTGATAAAGATCTCCTCCAGGGTGAGAGGGAGTATTTCAAAAAAGACGGTGTCTATTTTTTCAAAACAGGACAGCACTTCTTCGCGGGAAGCCCTCACGGTCAGCATGTGCAGCCTGCCTCTGGTGCTGCTGTTTAGGACCTCCAGCCTGGCCAGAGCCTGGGCTTCGCCGTTGTCTTTCGCGAAGACGCACTGGATCCGCTGCAGTCTCAGTCTCATGTCCTCCAGATCGCGCGAGAGGATCAGTCCGCCCTTGTGCAGGAGGCCGACGTGGTCGCAGATATCCTCCAGCTCCCGCAGATTGTGGGAGGCGATCACCGGTGTCAGACCCCGGCGGGACATGTGGTCGGCAAAGATGCTCTTCACGGCTTGTCGCATGACCGGGTCCAGTCCGTCAAAGGTCTCGTCGCACAGAAGATACCGGGCGCCGGAACATATTCCGCAGAGGATGGCAAGCTGCTTCTTCATTCCGCGGGAATAGTTGCGGACGGGTCTCTTGGCATCCAGGCTGAAATCACCGAGCATTTTTTCAAAGAGGACGGGATTGAAGTGCTGATAGACGGTCCTGTAGTAACTGCACATATCCGCGGCGTTTCCGTTCGGAAAAAAGAAGGGGTCGTCCGGGATGAAGAAAATCTGCTGCTTGATATCCGGACTGTCGTAGACAGGCTGTCCGTCCAGGGTGATCTCACCGGAATCCTGCCTCAGGACGCCGCTGATCATGCGCAGCATAGTGCTCTTGCCGGCGCCGTTTGTGCCGACCAGTCCGAAGACCTGACTGTCTTCGATATTCAGGGAAACATCGCTTATGGCGGGATATTTCCCGAAGGTTTTATGGATGTTTTCAAGTTTGATCATGTGATTGATCTCCTTATAAATTGTCGTAAAAATGAGGCTGCTTTCCTGAGCGGTACCGCAATGGAAAGGAAAAAGTGCCGCTTTCCGTGCGGCTTCACAATGAGATAGGAAAAGGTGCAGCTTTCCCGCGCAGTGCCGCAGCGGAAGAGGAAAAGATGGCAGCCGTCTGCAGCAGTCCTGCAGCAGAAGAGGAAAAGATGGCAGCCGTCTGCAGCAGTCCTGTAGCAGGCAATAAGGCCGCGATCAGTGATTTTGCTGACCGGAACCTGCCCAGCCGCTTTCCTCCAGCAGCTCAGAGGGATTCAGTCCGATTTCCTCTGCTTCCCGCAGCAGGTCTGTCAGTTTTTTCTTTATTTCTTCCCGTTTTTGAGCGTGGAGTCCCGCTCCGCCGCTGACAAAGCTTCCGCGACCCCGTACAGAATAGAGAAAGCCCTGGCGCTCCAGCTCTGTGTAGGCTCTCTGTACAGTGTTGGGGTTCGTGGAAAGCTCCATGGAAAGCTTGCGGACAGAGGGCATCTGTTCATCCGGGGACATGACGCCCTTGAGAATGAGCAGTTTGTAGCGCTCCATGATCTGCTCATAGATTGGACGTCCGTCCTGGTAATTGATGAAGTTCAAAGAAGGCCTCCTCTCTCAAAGCCGGGATGTTCTTCGCGCCCCTGCCAGACAGAAGCAGGGCAGGTGCTCTTTGGAGCAGTTGCGAAAACAGCGATTTCGCGCCCTGCCGGATGCAGGCGGGGAGCGGTCTCATCAGGTGGATGGGTGGATTCGTACAGCTGTGCCCTGCCAGATGCAGGCGGGGAGCGGTCAGAACATCTGCGTTATAGTGGAAGTAAAGAACGATTGTATTAACTGTATTAAGCATATTAATACAGTTAAAGCGGGCTGTCAACAGCAATCGTAACCAATGGGGAAGCGCCTGCTCTGTGCAGTCTCTTTTTCGGTGTTTACACATTTTTCACACCGTTTTTGATAATGCCAGTCGGAAATTACACGGAATAGTGGTATACTGATTTCTACAAAAGCCAATACATACAAAGGGCTGAGTACCATTGGATTGCATAAGGAACTGAAAAAGGAAGCGCAAAAGGAACTGGAAAAGAAATCTCATAAGAAACTGGAAAAGGAATCTTATAAGTAACTGAAAAAGGAAGCGCTAAGGAAACTACATTGATTTGCATAAGGAATAGGAGAGAGATATGCTGAAAAATCCTGAACAGACAAAAGATAAAATTGTGCAGTGGATCCGCGATTATTTTGCGGCAAACGGACCGTCCTGCAGCGCGGTGATCGGCATTTCCGGAGGCAAGGATTCCAGTGTGGCTGCGGCTCTGTGCGTTGAGGCGCTCGGAAAAGACCGTGTCGTGGGTGTTCTGATGCCCCGCGGTGTGCAGCCGGATATTTCGGACAGCCAGCTGCTGGTAGACACTCTGCAGATCCCTTATGTGGAGATCAATATCGGAGCGGCAGCGGACGCACTGGAAAAGACTCTTGAGGAGAACGAGAAGCTTCAGCAGATCTGCGGAAAGACAGAGATGGCCCGCGAGGCCAAGATCAATATGCCGCCCAGGATCCGCATGACGACTCTTTATGCGGTTGCGCAGAATCTGCCCAACGGCGGACGTGTTGTCAATACCTGCAATGCCTCGGAGGATTATGTGGGCTACTCGACCAAATACGGCGATGCGGCAGGTGATTTCAGCCCTCTTTCCGAGCTTCTGGTGCACGAAGTCCTGCAGGTGGGCGATTGCCTGGGTCTGCCCGGGCAGCTTGTCAGAAAGACACCTTCGGACGGCCTGAGCGGAATGAGCGACGAGGATAAGCTGGGCTTCACCTACAAAATGCTGGACCACTATGTCCTGACCGGCGAGTGCGACGATCCGGAAAAGAAAGCCCGCATCGACCGTCTGCATATGCTGAATCTGCACAAGCTCCGCCTGATGCCCAAATTTGAGATGGAGAGCGGGGATCGCACGCAGTAATAGTTTTTCGGCGCGGACCGGCGGCCCGCGGTAATTTTCCCGGAGCGTAATTTTCTGCGCGGCAGGGTGGAAAATACGGGTGGGAGGTTCTTCCGTACCGGTGAAATGGTATATATTGGCCCGAGAGTGTTATCTATTCACAGCCTCCGCGTTCGAGGTGTTTTTGCATGGGTTTTTCATGCAAAAACCCGGGTATAACGGCGTTTGCCCATGCTCAAAGAGCATTTGGAATGGGCAGACGCAAGTTACTGTCACAGTTCCGAAGGGACTGTGAATAGTAACCCGAGAGTAAGAAAAACAGCTGTATTTTGACGCTTTCTTAGACGGGCATTGCTTTATACTTAGATTAACGTGATGATACTGTCTTAAAGTGTTTTTCCGCTGAAACAGCAGAACGGGTACCGGGATTCCGGGCCGGCTGCCGGGTTTAAAAATGGAGCGGGGCATATTTATACCTGCTTCAACACGCAGAAAAAGCGCGGGCAGACCCTGGCTTGACGGGAATGGATAAGCGCAGAAAGGAAAGCGCGGATGGGAACAGAGAATAATACAACAGAAAAGACTGCAAGCGAAAAGAATACCACTGAAAAGAATTCATCCTTCGGAAAGCTGTTCGGCGGGGGCAGGAAAGCTCCTAAGGAAAAGACGGAGAACAAGCGCAATTCCGAAGATGATATTAAAAAACTGACAAGGACGGAGCTTCTGGAACTTCTGATCGATGAAACGAAGGAGGCGGATCGTCTCCGGGCGGAGAACGAACGCCTGAGTGAAGAATTGAAGAGATGCCATGAAGACCTTGACCGCATCGCTTCTTTTGAGGCGGTAATAGCGCGTCTGGAATCAATCGTGAACGGAAGATGAGGAGTAATATATGGGCGAAACTGATAACAAAGACACTGCAGTTCAGACAGCAGTTGATTCCCTGAAAGAGGCAGAACTGAATAATGTTGAGGGAGCAGAGGCAGTCGGGGAGGCAGATCAGAGCGCTCATGCTGAAGTAAGCAGCAAGGAACCCGCCAAGAGCGGCTCCGCAAATTCCGCGAAGCCGCGGAAATCACAGAAATCGCAGAAGCCGCTGCAGCGGCCTCCGCTGAAAGAACTGGAGGGAGAACTTCAGAGGGAGCGCCACAAGATCCGTTACAGGCGTGTCCTGCGGAGCACCATATTTACTCTGGTCACTGTGGCTGCGGTCGCAATCCTGGTCGCTACGCTCTGGATGCCCGTTCTGCAGATTTACGGAGCTTCGATGACTCCGACACTGACGGACGGCGACATCGTGATCTCCCGCAAGGTGAAAAACCTCAAGCAGGGAGACATCGTTGCCTTCTATTACAACAACCGAATCCTGGTCAAGCGCTACATTGCCAATGCGGGCGACTGGGTGGACATTGACGAGGAAGGAAATGTCTATGTAAACGGTGAGCTTCTCGATGAGCCTTATGTTTTTGAAAAGGCACTCGGAGAATGCACCATTGAACTTCCATACCAGGTGCCGGAGAACCGTATTTTTGTTCTGGGGGATCACCGAAGCGTCTCGGTGGATTCGCGAAGTGCGTCTGTAGGATGCGTGGCGGAGGATCAGATCGTAGGAGAACTTGTTTTCTGCGTCTGGCCGTTCAGCAATCTGGGAATAGTCAAATAGCCGGACAAATAACCGGACGCGAAAAATCAAAGACAAAATAGTAAAGACATCAGAGTAAGTACATAAGAGTAAAGACTTAATAGTAAAGACATTAAAATGAATGGTGAGGTCAGCCGCTATACGCCGCCGTCAGGCCGGGCATGGTGGCTGCCTTTTTTTTATCGAAGGGCGCCCGCAAGGAAACTTTCACCTGATGGCGAACGGAAGCCTGCGGGAGGGTAAAGGGCGGCATGGCCGCCTCTATCCTATTGCTGCGGAAGGCAAAGACATCAAAAAAAGCTCAAAAAAGCCGCGAAAAGCCTGAAAAACATTGTTTCTGCATTTTCTCTTTTATGATATAATGGCGTTTGCGTATGTTTTGGGAACAGAACGCGGCTGATCGATACAGTGCCCGGCCACCGGCCGACCATAGTCGTTCGCGGATGCGTTTCTTGTCCATTCGCGGATACATTTCCTGCCGAAGCGGCGCTTAAACCGGCGGACAGGGAGAGGCGCTGTCCGCCGCTGATACATCACAGAACAATTTTTTTGTAAATTTTTTTGTAACAGAAGATTTTTATATGTAAACGGAGGAAGAGACCAGAATGTCCAATACGGTCAAAATCAAAAACAAAAAGAAAAAAAGTGAATTGAAGATCAACTATAAGCTCTGGGCAATTGTCTTTGCAATCTTTGTAGCGATCATTGTAGGATTGTCAGTCTGGGCTTCTTTTCACTGGGGAGTAGGTATGGGAACGATCGGCGTCGAGCCCGTGGAGCCCGAAGTGGCTGATCTGGGAGCGACAGATATGGCGTCTGGCTTTTCCACCGATGGTATGATGACTCTGACCCCCGAGCAGCTGCAGATGCTGCAACAGCAGCAGGCCGCCCAGGAAGGCGCGGGCGCAGTTGAGGATGCCCTGACGGATGTAGTAGAGGATACAGAAGAAAGCGCTCCTGAGGAAGCAGCAGATGATGCAGCAGAGACTGACCAGGCTGACGGCAAGGATGCCGGGGAAAAGGAATAATATTTCCATAACCTGACGGCAGTGAAGAAAGAGAAAAGAAATATATTTCCGCAGCCTGACGGCAGGGACGAAGCAGAGGGAAGTCTATGATCAGAGATGAGATCCGAGAGGAGCTGTTCCGGCTCTGTGATACTGAATATCGTGACTTTCAGGTAAAGCTGATCCCGACTGTTGCCCCTGAGCAGGTGATCGGCGTGAGGACCCCCGTGCTGCGCAAGTATGCCGGGCAGCTCTTGAAGAGAGAGGGCGCGGATGACTTTCTGCGGGACCTCCCCCACCGGTATTTTGATGAAAACCAGCTGCATGCTTTTATGATTTCCGGAATAAAGGACTATAGGACATGCCTGGAGGAGGTCGATCGATTTCTTCCCTATGTGGACAACTGGGCGACCTGCGATCAGCTGTCCCCGCGGGTTTTCAAGCGGCACAGGCAGGAACTGTTAGGGGAAATCCGGAGATGGATTGCCTCGGACAGGACATACACGGTCCGCTTCGGCCTGGGTATGCTCATGAGCCATTTTCTGGATGAGGATTTTGATCCCGCCTTTCTTGATCTGGCGGCAGGAGTCCGCTCTGAGGAATATTATATCAATATGATGATCGCCTGGTATTTTGCCACGGCCCTGGCAAAGCAGTACGATGCCGCCCTGCCTTACATCGAGGACCGCCGTCTGGATACCTGGACTCACAACAGAACGATTCAGAAGGCAGTGGAAAGTTTCCGGGTCAGTCCTGAACAGAAGGACTATCTGAGAAGTCTCAGGATCTCCGCCCGTAAATAAGAAAAATAACAAAAAATACTGAAAAAGAGATATATGCCCGTTTGGAACCGGTGAATGCGATTCCAGACGGGCATTTTTTATCGGATAAGGTATCTTTCGCCTGATGGCGAACGGAAGCCTGCAGGAGGGGCAGAGGGCGGCATAGCTGCCTCAACCCTGTTTGCTTCATTGCAGCACCGGCTCTATGTGCTTTCTGCGGTAAGACCGGTAGATCAGCCAGGACAGGAATGCCACAATGACATCGCTCACCAGCTGGGACCAGGCCAGCCCGTAGAGGCCGAAGACCAGATCCATGAGGAAGAGCATGGGGATATTGATCATAAGCCACCGCATGACCACCAGGAACAGCGCGGTTCGTCCCCGGCCCAGGGCCTGGAAAAAGTAGACGTAAATGAAACTGAGGAACATCATGATGGTGGCCAGCACACGGATGCGGAGGAAATCGGAACCCAGGGCCACGGTAGCCGCGTCATCGATGAAAAACCGCATCAGGAAGGGGGCGAAAAGTTCGTAGAGCGCAATGCTGCCGATGCTGATGGCTATGCCCGTGTTGCGGGCAGCTCTCAGGACGGCGTCCATCCGGGGGAGATTTCCCGCGGAATAATTGTAGGCGGCCAGAGGAACCATTCCCAGGCAGAGGCCGATGCCGACGTTGAGAGGAAGGCGCTCCACTTTGAGCACGATGCCGATGGCTGCCAGGGCTATGTCGCTGTGGGCGGCCATCAGGCGGTCCAGCACGATGTAATCCAGATCAAAGAGGAAGGGACCCATGGCGGCCGGAATGCCGACCCCGAAAAAGGAAGCCATGAGGGCTGCCTCAGGCAGTCCCTCCAGGAGCGAAAAATGCAGGATCGGGTTATTCAGGCGGATGATCAGGATAATGAAATAGGTGCAGGTGATCGTATTGGCCAGAGTAGTGGCGATCCCGGCGCCCAGAATTTCGTTTCCGGGCGGAAGCAGGACGAACATGAAGATCGGATCCAGAATGATATTGATCACTGCGCCCATCGAAATCGCAAACCCGGCCTGCTTTGAGCAGCCTGTGTTGCGCAGCAGATTGCCCATGGTCATCGCGGCGATCGTAGGTGTCGCACCGATCACGATGACAGTGAAGCAGTACTGCCGCGCGAATTCAAAGGTCTGGTCGCTGGCCCCCAGAGCCAGCAGGAGCGGGCGCATGAAGATTCCGGTCAGGATCGCGAACAGGAGTCCCGTAAAGACGGAAAACCAGACGCTGAAGGAAGCGACCCTGCGGGCCTTTCCCGGCTGGTCCGCGCCCATCAGCCGGGCGATCAGGGTGCCGCCCCCTGTCCCCGCTATATTGGCGACCGCGATGCAGACATTGAAAATAGGCAGGATCAGGGCGGCGCCTGCCACCATATAGGGATTGTTGGTCCGCCCTATATAAAAAGTGTCCGCCATGTTGTGGACCAGTACGATCAGCTGCGAGATCACTGTGGGCACGGCCATCACGGCCAGGGCTTTGGCGACCGGCATCTCTTCAAAGAGCTGGCGGCTTTTGGCCTCTTCCTGCTCCAGGGCTTCCTGAAGCAGATCCTCCCCCTCCATTGTATCCGGTCCTTCCCCAAGCATATCCTCGGGCTGCACTGCCTCCATTACTTCCTCAAACAGATCCTCCGTCCGGGTTGTATCGGGGCCTTCTCCGGGCAGTTTGCCCGACTGCGCTGTATCAGCGGTCTTTCCGGTAAGCCTCTCCGTCCGGGTTGTATCCGCAGCTTCCCGAAGCTGTGCGTCCAAACCTCCTTCGGGCTGTCCGGACGGATCATTTTTATTATTCATATCCATATTATGACTCCGGTCGGTATTTGTTTTTCAGGGAATAGATATGATTATTTTATCACACTTTTAAACATGTCGAAGCGTTTTGCACTCTTGTGGTTATGAGCATATCTCACAGATTCATATGATGAAAGCCCGCACCGCTGCGCGCCGCAAAGTGAAAAATGCATGCTCAATAGTGCAAAATCCGGCCGCTTAAACGGGATAAATGCTTTATGCAAATTAGTTTACATAGTAAAATACTTACAGGTGTTTTCTGCACCGGAATCGAGCCTTATCCCGTGTTTTCCGGGTTAAGGCAAGGTGTGTAACATAATAAATGTGGGGAAAGGCTTCATGGCTGACTCATTGGGCGGCCGCTGAATTTTTGGAACTTTTTGAGATTCATGGCTGACTTATTGAGCGGGCATTAATGACTTTGGCATGTGCGAATTTGCAGAAATGCATTTGCAGAAGAATATTCGCAAAAAATATTCGCAGAAAATATTTGCAGAAAAAATATTCGCAAAAATATTCGCAGAAGAACGCTTCAGTGGGGGGAGCAGATGAATCGATATGAAGAAATAGAACTTCAGCAGGATTTGGAGCAGGTGGAAGAATATCTGTCAGGCTATCTGCGCGACCCCGGATACGGGAGTGCTGTCGGACAGATTTTGCGCGATATGGAAAAATCCAGGGGCAAGCGTCTGCGTCCCCGTCTTCTTTTGATGGCGAGCCGCTACGGGAGTGAGTTCCGGGGCAGCCGCAATCGCCTGTGCCGGCTGGGGGCGCTGGTGGAGCTGGTCCACATGGCTTCACTGATCCATGATGATATCGTCGATGACGCTCCGATGCGGCGGGGGATGCCGACTACACAGTCCAAATACGGCAAGGATATGGCTGTCTATGCGGGAGACCTGATTCTGAGCCGGATCGTCCAGAGTCTCTTCCGGGATGGATTTATGCGGGTCGGCGCTTATTTCGGGGACACTGTCGAGGCTATGTGTCTGGGAGAACTCGGACAGATGGAATACCGCGGACGCGAAGACATCACAGTGGAACAGTATATGAGCAATATCTATGGAAAGACGGCAGCTCTGTGCAGGCTGGCCTGTGTCGCGGGGGCTGTCGAGAGCGGATGCAGCGATGAGGTGACGTCACAGCTTGAGCAGCTGGGCCTCAACTTCGGATACATGTTCCAGATCCGCGATGATCTGCTGGATTTTGTTTCCACTGCCGCCGAAGAAGGAAAACCCACTCAGGTAGACTTTCGGGAAGGTATCTATACCCTTCCGGTGATCTATGCCATGCAGGAAGAGCAGTTCCGCTCCCGGATCAATCGTCTCATGCAGCTGGCGAAAAAAGGCAGCTTCGGGACTAAGGAGGAAGAGGAACTGAAGGCTCTTGTGGTTGATTCCGGAGGCCTGTCCCGCGCTTCGGCTGATATGAAGAAGTACGCTCAAAAAGCCATGCAGGCGGTCGAAAACCTGCCTGATCATGGTGTCAGCACTGTGTTCCGCGAACTTCTGCGCAAAAACATGTGATGTTCCGCAAGCTTAAGCTCAAAAACTTATGTTGTTCCGCGGGCTTCTTTTCAAAATTTAAAAGTGCACCGCGGGCATCTTCTTAATATAAAAGCATGTGATGTCCCGCGGACTTAAGATCAAAAACTTATAAGACTTTTAAGATAAGATAAAAACAGACGCTGTGAAAGTACTGATCCCGTCTTGTGGGATCAGGCCATCAGCGTCTGTTTTTTGCCGTTTTGTCCCTTGTTTTTTAAAAGTCGTTCACTAAGTCGTTTCTTATGTCTTCTTCTAAGTCTTTTTCAAAGTCTTTATTAAATCCTTTTCAAAGTCTTTATTAAATCCTTTTCAAAGTCTTTTTTGAGCCTTCTTTAAGACTTTATTTAAGGCCTTTAAAGCTTTTACTCCTGTGTCTGCCGGGAGGAACGGTCTTTCTTTTCGCAGATCTCCTGCATGTTCCCGGCTATGATATCGAGGCAGCGGTACATATTGTCGCGCATCTCTTCCGAGATTCCCTGTCCGGCTTCCTGAATGACTTCCGCGGCCCGCTGCCTGATCTGGGCGGTGAGCTTTTTGCCCTCCTCAGTGAGGGTCAGGGAAGCCCGGTATCTGGAATCCCCATAGGGCTCCAGTATTCCTTTTTCCTGAAAAGAAGCGATTGCGCGGGAGACATCGGCTTTGTCCCGACGGCACAGTTCCGCCAGCCTGGCAGCCGTAATCTGCCCGTCGCTGCTGCCTATGACCACCAGATACAGGGCATAGGCGCCCCGCAGCCCGTATTTTTTCATTTCTCCGTTTGCAAGCCGGTTCCATGACCTGGATATGCTGAAAATATCCATTGTAAAATGTTCAAAACTTCCGATCATGATTCAGATTCCTTTTGTGTGAAATGACAATGGTGACTGGTGCGCGGAATCGCCTTTTCCCGCAGGCTCATCCCCGGGTGAGGGAGTCTGATCAAGGCGCTGACAAACCGCTGCGCAGTTTGCGGGAGCGCAGGATGCGCAAAGCACCAAATCGCTTTGATCATATGAGCCTTTGAGCTATGCTCCTGACCGCAAACCTGCTTTACTGTGCGTTGACGGAAGACCGGAAGAAGGCGATCGCCACGCCGCCGGGGCCGGCATGTGTGCCGATGACGCTGCAGAGCTGCTCGCAGCAGAGCCGGTCGATTTTTCCTTCCCAGAGACCGCGGCTCTCGGCGATGTATTCGCGGAGCATCTCGTCGGATGTGCCGGTGTAGCCCAGAAGGACAGGCTTTGTGTAGTCGATTCCGTTCAGATTGATCTGCTCGACCAGGAAATTATTGGCCTTGCGTGATCCTCTGGCTTTGCCGAGAAAAACGACATCGCCGTCTTTGACGGTTATGACGGGTTTGATGTTGAGGACGCCTCCGGCGAAGGCGGTCGTTTTGGAAATCCTGCCTCCCTTTTTAAGATACTCCAGCGTGTCAAGACGTGCCAGAAGGCAGACTTCATCTCTCTTTTGGATCAGATGCTGCGTCAGTTCGTCCAGTTCCATTCCCTGCTCGATGCACTGCTGAGCATATTCGGCGAGGACACCGGATCCGATCGATACGTTGCGGCTGTCGACGACCCGGACATTCGGGAAGTCCTGTGCCGCGAGCAGGGCGCTCTGGAAGGTGCCGGACAGTCTGGAGGAGACAGTGATCACGACTGCCTCCTCACCCCTGTCGCTCAGTTCCCGGAAGATCCGGGCGAAAGTGTCCGGAGGAGCCTGGCTGGTCTTGGGCAGCACATTGCCGGTCTCCAGCATCCTGTAAAATTCCTGCTTGCTGAGATCGACGCCGTCACTGTAATCCTTTTCCCCGAAAGATACTGTGAGCGGCACAACTGAAAACTTATTAGTATAAGACTCGTCAGCGTCAACAGTAGAGTCTGTGATGATTCGAATAGACATTTTTTTTCCTCTCCATATTAAAACAATTATCGATTAAAACAATTAAAAATTAAAACGAATAAAAACTAAAACGATTAAAAATTAAAACGATTAAAAATTAAAACGACTGAAGACTAAGCGGTTAATGACTAAAGCGATAAAGCTAAAGTGATTGAAAAATAAAGCGGTTAAGGCGCAGTCCGCGGGAAACCCGGGAGGAGATTGACCCGGAAGTGAATCCCTCTGTGGAATCTGCGGATTATGCGGCGCCTGTGCAGCATTGCGATTAAAATATCGTCGCTACGAGAAAGATCGTCGCTACGACGCTTTTGAACTTTGTTGATTTATCAACGTGCGCCAATCATAGTCTTTTTATGTTGACTTGTCAACGATGTTTTTGCCTTGTTTTACGGCTTTTTTAGCTTTTCTTTTTTATTGCCTTCTGAATAGAAAACCTGGATCAGCAAATCTCAATTAGAAAACCTGAATGAGATCCAGCGCTTTCCGTTGCTGATACCTTCATGCGAAGAACTGAATGATCCAGCGCTTTCCGCTGCTGATACCTTCATGCGAAGAACTGAATGATCCAGCGTTTTCCGCTGCTGATACCTTCATGCGAAGAGCTGAATGATTCTGCGTTTTCCATTGCTGATGTCTTTGTACCGGCGCCTTCCAGTATGCTGTGCACAGGATTTGAAAAAAATTTTAAAAAAATTAGCACTCACCCCTTGACAGTGCTAACAATGAGTGTTATAACACATATAGAACAAGAGAAACAGAGAAGAAAAAACAGAGGCCGCACGGATGCCAAAAGGATTTTGAGAGCAGGCCGGCGCGGAAATCCAGAGACGGAATATTCTTTTCAATCCGTTCCCTTTGTTCCAGAGATTTTGTTCATTAACTATTTTGTTTGTATATAGGAGGTAAAGATCATGTTATATCCTAGTATTTTTGGTGAGAACCTTTTTGATGACTTCATGGACTTCCGTTTCCCGACATTCAGGGACTTCGGTTTCGACGATGTTAACAGGAAGCTGTACGGCAAGAATGCCGCGCGCCTGATGAAGACGGATGTACATGAGAAAGATAACCAGTTCGAGATCGACATTGACCTCCCCGGCTTCAAGAAAGATGAGATCACGCTGACCCTGGAGAAGGGCACGCTGACCGTCGCGGCAACCAAGGGCCTGGACAAGGACGAGAAGAATGACAAGGGCAGAGTGATCCGCCAGGAGCGCTATGCCGGCTCCATGCAGAGAAGCTTCTTCGTCGGCAACAATGTCACAGAGGAGGAGATCAAGGCGAAATTCGAGGATGGTGTCCTCAGACTGCAGGTTCCGAAGAAGGAGGCAGCCAAGATTCCTGAGAAGAAGACCATCACAATCGAGGGCTAAACGCATAAGAGGCAGCGGAAGCCTGCAGCCTGCCCTGGCAGAGCCGGGAACGTCGGGGCTGAAGGCACGAGCGGCGGGCTGAAACCCTCAGCTGTAAAAAACTGCAGAGGAGAGCCGGAATCCGCAGTGAAGTGACCACGGCGGATTCCATCAGACCATAAAAGGACAATATAAAAGGACACGAGGCGCACAGAAGCGGAAAACGCGGCTGTGCGCCTTTTGACGTTCAGCACTTTCCGGGCACTCTGTCCTTTCGAAGATCTGTCGAAACGGCGCGTAAAGCCCCGGCCGGAGAGGTCGTCCGCGGGTACATCACCAAGGTTTTTCTGCGGACTCTTTCGCAGTTTTGCTGCAGGCTTTGCCGCAGTGCTTTTTTGCAGTTTTATCTATGCGAAATGATGAAAAAGAACAATTTCGTGGCAGTGTAAGGCGGATTATGGTAAGGTATAGTCAACACAGACAACCGTTTTTATAGATAACAATAAAGGCAGGAGTAAAAGGGTTATTCTGACATTGACACAAGAGGAGGACGGAGATGAACAAAATCAAGAGCAGGCTTGCAATGCTGCTCGCTGTCATTCTTCTGACGGGCTCCATACAGGGGCCTGTTTTTGCTGTCCAGAGCGGACAGAGGGGAAGTGATGCGGGAATTTCAGCACAGAGTGGAACAGTGGATCCTGACCAGGTGACACAGACGGAACCACTGGACCTGGAGCCGGAGGAGGACACGCCGGAGGATCCGCCGGAAGATCCGCAGGAAGAATACTACACTGTCACAGTGGAGATGGACGGAGGGTACGGCGGAGTCTATCACGGCGACGTCTTTGACGATGCCATCGGGGATTATGTGAGGGACGCTTCTTCTTTTGTCAAGAAGGTAAAGAAGGGCGAGGCCGTCGAATTCATGCAGGGAAGCCTTTATATCGGAGGCGAACATCAGCATGATTTTCTGGGATGGAGCCTGGAGCCCGGCGGGGAGATCGTCGGGACCGGGACCAGCTATACCCCGACCGGTGACTGTACGCTGTACGCGAACTGGACCAGCCATATTGCCTTTGTTTTCACAGATGATGAGCACAAGGATCACTTTCCGGACGGCAGCCTCGGAAAGACTGTCTATGCTGACAGGGACGGATGGGTGACTTTGCCCGAAGATCCCATCAGCGGGACGCCCGGATGGAAGTTTTACCGCTGGATCTGGTCTGACAGCACAGACGATGTCGAAGTTGTTGACGGCAGGGTCCACATCGATTATACACGCACATTGAATCCGGACTGGCGGGACATCAAGATGGAGACTATCACTCTGGATAAGTCAACCCTGGATCTGGAGATCGGGGAGACTGCACAGCTCAATGTGACCTCTATCCTGCCTGAGGATGCCCTGACAAAAGAGATCACCTGGAAGAGCGATGACGAGGTGACGGCAACGGTCGATGGAAACGGTGCGGTGACGGGCGTGCGCAGAGGAACGACGACCGTCAAGGCCTGTGCCGCTGACGGAGGCGGCGCCAGGGCATTCTGCACCGTAAATGTCGACGGCGGAAAGACTCTGGTCACCTTTGACGCCAACGGAGGTTCCTTCCAGGGAAGATTCTGGGACGCTCAGGCGGAAGGCTACGTGGAGGATCCTGCCTCCTTCTCCCGCGAGGATGTCGGTTTCGGAGCCTCTTTCGGTTCCAATGAGACTATTCTCCACAGCGATCCGTCCATGCGCTTCAGGGGCTGGAGCCTGACGGCGGACGGCGAACCCGTGATCGGGAAGACAGAGAACTATAAGACAGACAAAAATGTCACTCTCTACGCAGTCTGGGAGCAGGTCTACGTCGTCACCATGGACATGAACGGCGGCAATTACCTGGCCCTGGTTCATGATGATGCCCTGGGACAGGATGTCACTTCCCCCGCTTCCTTCGTGTGGGAGGTCAAAAAGGGACAAGCTCTCGAATTTGAAGAAAACAGGATCTATTATTCTTCAGACCCCGACCGCGCCTTTATAGGATGGAGTCTGGAGCCGGAAGGGGAGATTGTCGGGACAAAGACCGGATACACGCCGACAGAGGATTGTACGCTGTATGCGGTATGGACCAAATCTGCCTGCTTCGAGCCCCGGGGAGGGTCTTTTGAGGACGGTTCGGCTTCTGTCCGCGTTATGGCGGATGAGAATGGCCTCGTCGACATCCCGGGCATGATTCCTGTCTGCGATGACGAGAACAAGACCTTCGGCGGCTGGACTATGACAGAGGGCGGAAGCCCGGTCGAAGTCAGCCCGGAAGGAAAGATACAGATCACACAGGACTGCACTCTGATCCCGGTCTGGACCGACAAAGGATCCGGCCAGCCGGAGGATCCCCAGGAGGATACCTGGACGATCACCATTGACTGCAACGGAGGGTATCTGCCGGGCACCCAGTTTGATGACGGAAAACAGGAAAATGTCGTCAATCCCTCTTCTTTTGTGAAAAAGATCAAGAAGGGTGAGAGTCTGAAATTATCCCTGAGCGCTGCCTGGATCGATGATCCTCATAAGGCGATCGCGGGCTGGAGCCTGGAACCCGGCGGCAGTGTCGCTGTCTCTTCGCTGACGTCCTACAGCTATGTGCCCCAACAGGATTGCACACTTTACGCAATCTGGGAGGATGCATATTCTGTCACTCTGGATCTGAACGGGGGATCTTATACATCCGCTTTCTGGAACGGAGACACACTTGAGTATGAAAGCGGTCTCAGGGAGAGAGTCGTCAAGGTGAGATGCGGATACGGTGTGGACTTCAGAGACTCCAGTATCAGACATGACGATTCCTCCATGCAGCTGACAGGCTGGAGCCTGGAAAAAGACGGGGATATCGTATCCGATGAAGCCGGCCGGTATTTCCCCGAAAATGACTGCACGCTTTATGCCGTGTGGGGCAAAGCCCACCTGGTCACTGTCGACCTGGGCAGCGGTCATTTCAATGTCGATAAATATGACAGAGTGGAAGGCCGTTATGTCAACGGAGAAAGTATCTGGCACGCAAGAGTCGGTGAAGGAGGAAGGGTGGAACTTATCCGTTCACAGATCACCCCTGCAGATCCTTCCCTGATTCTGGTCGGCTGGAGCCTGGAGCCCGATGGCGGGCTCATTCTTGACCGATATGCCACTTCCTATGAGATTCAGGAAGACTGCACTCTCTATGCCGTCTATGACCACTTCTATACGGTTACAGTCAATTACCGCTTTGGCAGAAGCGGAACATCAGTCTTTGACGATCATTCCGGGTCTGTAAAGACAGATACCGATTCTTATGTTAAATATATCCGGCAGGGAGAGGCAATGGAACTCTATCCGGATTCTGCCCACTATCCCGTGGATTATTCGCCGCATGACTTCGGCGGCTGGAGCCTGGAGCAGAACGGAACGCTTCTGGAGGACAACTACAGCTTTACACCGACAGAGGACTGCACAGTCTATGCAATCTGGACCTGCCATGCCATTTTCAGAGCAGACGGCGGCCGCTTCCCCAACGGAGACCTGTCGGTACGGGTGGACGCGGACCGGGACAACAAGGTACTGGTTCCCGAAGAGATCCCCGCTGCCGATGATGAGACTAAGGTCTTTGACGGCTGGTGCCGGGAGGGAAGCACAAACAAGATTACAATTGATCAGGATGGGAAGACCAGCATTCCCTATAATGTCACTTTTGTTCCTGCCTGGAAGGACAAGCCTCAGGATGACCCGGACGAAAACACCTGGACAGTCATTTTCGATGCCAACGGCGGGACATTCCCGGACGGAGAAACACGAATTTCGAAAAAGATTAAAAAAGGAGACTGGGCTTGTTTTGGTAAAGAACCGGTGACGCAGGAGGATAAAGTTTTCGGAGGCTGGACGCTCGAAGACGGAACATTTGTTGAGGACGCTTTTTATTATGAACCCACCGGTAACGAGACTCTTTATGCTGTGTGGTCTGACTATTATACGGTGACTTTTGACCCGGCAGGAGGAGAGCTGAATTATGGGGGCTATTATCGTGTCAACAAAGTGGCCAAGGGCAGCAGTTTATACTTTGGACATCTGGAAGCAAAATATCCTGATAACAGCAGATTATTCCTGGGGTGGACTGAAGAAGGAAAGGAAGAACCGCTGGAGGATCAGCGCTATTATGTACCGGACAAAGATATAACTTTGACTGCAAAATGGGCGGACGCGTTACAACTTACTTTTGATGCCGGAGATGGCGTCGGATACTTCCGGATACCATACGATGATGAAATATGTGTCGGGACTGATGAACAGTTGGATCCCGTGTACGATTATATTGTCTCTTACAAAAACTGCAATCCTCTTACATTCTATTTTCCTAAGGGCGTTTCTCTTTTTGAGGCAGCAGAGAAAAAACATTACATAGATCCTTATTATTGCGAAACGGGAGGCGGTAATTTATTTTATGCCTGGAAGTACACGAATGAGAATAGCAATCAATCCACCGAATATCTCAATTTCCAGATTCCGGAAGCTGATGATGAAAACCTGATCTTTACAGGCTGGAGCCTGCCTGATGGTTCTTTTATTGCCGAAAATGACTTAAAGTCCTTCGTCCCTGAACGTGACACTACTTTAACTGCAGTCTGGGGAAAGTTTGTTGAAAGACTGACGCTTTCTAAGAGCGCGCTCACCCTGAATAAAGGGGCGACCGCTGTGCTGAAGGCTTCCGTACTGCCGGAGGACGCAACAGACAAGAGTGTAAGCTGGAAGAGCAGCAACACGAAAGCTGCCACGGTTGATGCAAAGGGCAATGTCAAGGCAGTCGCAAAGGGCACCGCGACGATCACGGCGACGACGAAGGACGGCAGCGGAATCTCAGCATCCTGCACGGTCACCGTCAAACAGCCCGTGACAAAGATCACCCTGAATAATACTGCCCTGAGTCTGATGAAGGGAAAGACCTCCACCCTGACAGCGACAGCTGCTCCCGACAGCGCCAACAACAAGGCGGTGACCTGGAAGAGCAGCAACACAAAGATCGCCACAGTAGACACGAAGGGACTTGTCAAGGCAGTCGCCAAGGGAACCGCGACCATCACGGCGACGGCGAAGGACGGCAGCGGGGTCTCCGCATCCTGCAAGGTCACCGTCAAGCAGCCTGTGACAAAGATCACCCTCAACAAGACCGCCCTTACCCTGAACAGAGGAAGGACCTTCACACTGAAAGCGACAGCCGCACCGGCAAGTGCCAACAACAAGGCAGTCAAGTGGACGACCAGCAACAAAGCGGTGGCAACGGTCACCTCCACGGGTGTCGTGAAAGGTATCAAGAGAGGCACTGCGACGATCACGGCGACGGCGAAAGACGGCAGTGGGATAAAAGCAGTCTGCAAGGTCACTGTGAAGCAGCTTGTCACAGGTCTTAAGATTAATATGACAGCACTGACCGTGACAAAAGGAAAGACTGCGACCCTGAAAGTCACGGTATCTCCTTCCAATGCCAACAACAAGACCCTCAAGTGGACGACCAGCAACAAGGCGGTGGCGACCGTCACCTCCAAGGGTGTCGTGAAGGGAATCAAAAAGGGAACTGCAACGATTACGGCGACCGCCACAGACGGTAGTAACAAGAAAGTGACGTGCAAAGTTACCGTGAAGTGACGGCAGCACAATAAGCCGATGCATGTCAACGGGGACGCAGGACTCGCCCGCGAGTCCTGCGCACCGAATACTACATATAACAATCACGGAGGACTATCATGCATAAAAACAGAAAGAGATTCCAGGCTCTTGTGCTTGCCGCCGCCATAACCCTGGCCGCTGTGCCGGGAACGGGTTTTGCGGTGCTGGCTGCTGAGCCTGAGATGACAGAGGAGGCTCAGGATTCATCGACGTCGGAAGAAACTGGCCTTACAGAAGCCGGCGCCGGCATTGCCTTGCCGGAGGTCAGCCTGAATACAGAGGAAAACTCCATTTCCGGGATCCCCGGGGAAGAAAGCACAGACCAGGGGGAGAACGGCACAGAGGAAAGCAACATTGAAGAAACCGGCACAGAAGAAAACAATATAGAAGAAAACAACATAGAGGAAGCCGGAATAGAAGAAGCCGGAATAGAAGAAACCGGCACCGAAGAAGCCGGCACAGGAGAGGCCCCGCAGGAAGGCATGATCCCGGATGAGGATGTTTTCCAGGAGCTGCCCGCAGGAGATACTGCGGACGGGATACCGGCTGAGGACGGACTTTCGGAAGTGGCTGAAGAAGACGGCGTTACAGAAGTGACAGAAGAAGACGTTATTTCGGAAACTGCTGATGAGAATGCTCTTTCAGAACCCACACCGGAGGACGGAGAGCAGGGACCGGCTGAAGAGGAAAGTGTTTCGGAGACGCCGGAAGACGGCGCTCTGCCTGAGACGGAAACTGTGACAGAAACAGTGGAAGAGGTCCGGGAGGAGACAGACGTCGAGCACGGGGACAACGACCAGCTCTTTGAGGAGTATGCGGAAACTGTTTTTGAAGAAGCGACAGAGGAGGCGCAGTCCGGTGCCCGGTCCGGCACTTCAAACAGAGGACAGAAGAACACGGGAGAACAGCTGACCGGGCAGGACAGGGTGATCTACGATGCCCTGAAGGCCGCAGCGCTGGAAATCGCCGATGGGCAGAGGGATTCCGGCCTGGTTGAGATCCCTCTGGCGGATCTGGGAATCGATGCGACTAAAGAGTATACAGCAGAGGACCTCGGTCTGGACTATATCTACCGCAGGGTCGACGGGGCCGCTGAGTGGAATCCGGATATAGCTGATGCACTCGACAGCATGCTGACCTATAATGCCCACGGGATTTTTCAGAGACTTTGGGCGGACTGCCCTTATGAGCTGTATTGGCAGAGAGGGGGGATCACCTACCCCGGCGGTCTTGCCTACAGTACAAGCGCATCCGGATACGGGGACAGCTGGGAAGGTCTTGTTCAGCTCAAAAACAGTACAATCACCTTCGGCATGCGTGTTGAGGAGAAATACAGGCTGGATGATGAATATTCTGTTGATACATCCAAAACCGGAGCTGCCTGTGCGGCTTCCGTGTTTGCGCAGTCTATTGTCAACGATGCCGACAATGCGGGCCTGAGCGATTACGACAGGCTGGTCTATTACAAAGACAGGATATGTCAGGAGGTCGTCTATAATGAGGATGCCCGCCAGAACAGCGGGACCTATCAGGACGGCGGTCCCTGGGCTCTGATCTATGTCTTTGACCAGGATCCGGACACAAACGTGGTCTGC
>JBGUNJ010000229.1:0-13691 GCA_045117315.1 Lachnospiraceae bacterium
GAAGGAGGAACAGACAGCAGCCTATTCGGTAGAGATCTGGAAGAGGTTCCGTAAATGGGGCGGGATCCCGACCGGCATAACACAGAACGTGAAGGATCTCCTGGCCTCCCGGGAGATCGAAAACATCTTTGAGAACTCGGATTTTCTGTACATGCTGAACCAGGCCGCAGGTGACCGCCAGATTCTTGCGAAACAGCTGAATATCTCCCCGTATCAGCTCTCCTACGTCACCAATTCCGGAGAAGGCGAGGGCCTTCTCTTCTACGGGAACATCATCATTCCCTTCAAGGATTGGTTCGACAGGAACACCAAGCTCTATGCATTGATGACGACAAAAGTTTCCGATTTACAATAATCAGGTATCCGTGTAAGATGTATTCGTATGAAAAGAGTTCAATATATCAGGATTTATGGAGGTGATTGTAGTGGAAATTCTAGACTTCGAAAAGACTATAAGACAACCAGATCCATTTCGTAAACAAGTAATCTGCAAGTTTGCAGGAATAAGCATAGACATGAATTACATGCTTTGCATCCCATCTGTTCATGCAAAGTATCAGTCTGAAGAAATGGTTGTCGATTTTTGTGGAGGCACAAGAGAAATAAGCGATTACTTTCCGGAGGATAAGGCAGCACTTGTTGTTAAATGGGTGAATCTTCACAAAGACGAGATCCAGGATAATCACCGTCGTATTAACTCAATGAATGAACCACCTCTGATGATTGAACCTTTACAATCTTAAAGAGAGGATATTCCACTTTGTTTGTCCATATTTAGAGAAAGCAAATTAGCATCAATAATTATATTGCGTAGGATAAAAGACCGTTTTGCATATTATGCAGGCGGTCTTTTTTTCTGAAATTTCAAGGAGGTGATCAAGCCGATGGCAGGGATGCGGTATCGGGCGAAGGATCGGACTGTGGCAAAGATGGAGCGGACAGGCCTTGTAGAGGAAAATGTCCGTACTGGCGAAAAGACCAGGACTTCAGAAGGGAGCACAAGGGAGATCACCTTTGATGGCAGATCGGATTCCGGCAGGCGGAAAGGTCATGCGATCCTGAATGACAATGTCTCCAGTTCACGATCAAACAGTCGAAATACGGGTAGCAGACGGTTTCACCGAAGCCGGGATCTCAGAGAGCGGGAAGCAGAGAATTCCGGAAAACAGGAGCCATTCAAGTCCTATAGCAATACTCCCTATCCAGAAAAAGAAGAACCCAGAGAATCTCCCTATTTGGGAGATCAGAAAGAAAATGGTTCCAGGCAGGAAGATTATACAAATATTCGGAATTACCGCGCTGAGAATGCTGAACCCGGTGAAACTTCCAACAACCGTGACCATAGTGAGAACTCCGATAGTAAAGAGCGAACACGGAACCAGCGGAAAGCCGCAGAAAAATACCGGGAACAGGATTTAGGAATCGGTGCCTGGAGCCCGAAAATGCAGGACATCGATCCTGCGCAGGAAGAAACTTCCGGAATGCTGCAGGAAAAGCAGTCAGTACCTGGAACAGGGAAAGAAGGACATGCGGTTTCAGACGACCGCACGGCAGGAAAACCCGGCAGATCAGAGAGGAAATCTGTCCTCGGTGCTCTCCAGGAAAAGAAAGAGCAGGTTCGGGCGGCAGATGGCGGCAGACAGGAACAGCAGAAAACACAGAACCGTCCCCACACCAGGAATGACGTCAGCATCTGATAATGCTATCCAGATCATTTGATAAAGAAGATACCAGACCAGGGAGTCCAACAGAAGCCCGATAGTCCCTGGCCATTGGATGATGCGATTGATCTGCCGGAGTTCTTCCTTTGTGGAACGCAAAGTGTCTTCCGCATGCGCAAGTTCGATACAGAAGCCAATCTGTTTGGTATTCATGCGCAAATCTCGCTATTCAAAAATCAAATCAACTATAGGTCTTTTCGATTGGATATAACGATGCAAATGTGCGAAAATAAGGCCAACAGAAAGATAAACCACCATATTTAAAAAGACATTCAAAAGAAAATGCTTACAGAACGGAGGATACAGACATGGCAAAGACTCTGATCGCATTTTTTTCCAGAGCGGATGAGAATTATTTCGGCGGCGCAATGCGCTATGTAAAGGTCGGCGTGCAGCACAGTCCGGCCGGGCTTCAGATGGATTCCCGGCCGGAAACGATCAGACGGTCCGTGGAGGGAAGTCTTAAGAAGCTTGGGACAGATCATATCGACCTTTACTATCAGCACAGGATCGATCCGAAGATCGAGCCCGAGACGGTTGCGGAAGTGATGACGGAGCTGATCAAAGAAGGCAAGATCCTGAGCTGGGGCATATCTGAGACCACCGAAGAATACTTAAGAAGAGCACATGCCGTGTGCCCTGTGACAGCAGTACAGAACCGGTATTCCATGCTGGCGAGGGAACATGAGAAGCTGTTTCCTGTCCTGGAAGAACTGCAGATCTCCTATGTTGCATTCTCTCCGCTTGGCAACGGATTCCTGACCGGGCAGTACAATGCAGCATCCACCTTTGAAAAGGGACTGGATTTCAGAAGCTTTATGCCGCAGTACACGGAAGAAGGATTCAAGGCCGCACAGGAGCTGATGGAGCTTTTGGAGGACAAGGCGGCAGAAAAGAATACCACGAAAGGGCAGATCTCTCTGGCATGGATGCTCTGTAAAAAGCCTTATATCATCCCGATCCCCGGCAGTCGGAAGGAAGCGCGGATCAGGGAAAACCTGGGGGCGAAGGACATCACCCTTACAGCGGAGGAGATCCGCCGGATGGATGAACTCCTTGACCGGCTGCAGATGCCTGTATACGGCCAGAGAGCCGGGAGGAACTGATATGCCGAAAAATGCAGATACAGAAGCCATCAGGCAGGCTTACATACGCATGTATGAAGGCATGATTTCCAAGGATGAAAGGATTCTGGACGAAGTCCTGGACGACAGTTTTGTCCTGGTACACATGACAGGTATGCGGCAGCCGAAACAGGCTTTTATCAAAGCAGTCCTGAACGGGACGCTGAATTACTTCTCTGCAGAGCATGAAAACATGCCGGTAGAGATCAGCGGGGACACAGCAGTTCTTACCGGGCAGTCCTATGTGGCTGTAGCCGTATTCGGCGGGGACAGACATAACTGGCACCTGCAGCAGAAATGCAGCCTGAAGAAAACAGACGGCGTCTGGAGGATCACCCGGAGCGTCGCAAGTACATACTGAAGAAAGAGATTTGAGGAGGTTACGGCATGGAATATGTAAGATTAAATGATGGCAATCAGATCCCTGCAGTGGGATTCGGCGTGTTTATGATTCCGAACGACGGACCGACTTACGAAGCCGTCCTGCAGGCATTGAAGGCGGGATACCGTCACATCGATACTGCAGCCGCTTACTTTAACGAAGAAGATGTCGGAAAGGCAGTCCGGGACAGCGGCATTCCCAGGGAAGAGATATTTATCACCAGCAAACTCTGGCTGCAGGACCATGGATATGAAGCGGCAAAGAAGGGCATTGCCCGTTCTTTAAGAAAGCTTGATCTCGGGTATATCGACCTCTATCTGGTGCATCAGCCCTACGGTGATGTCGCAGGAGCCTGGAAGGCGATGGAAGAAGCAAAAGCAGCCGGTCAGATCCGCTCTATCGGCGTCAGCAACATGTCTCCCGCGCTTTGGAAGAAATTCGTTCCAGGATTTGAGACCAGGCCTGCGGTGAACCAGGTCGAGTTCAACCCCCTTTTCCAGCAGAATGAGATCCGTAAACTGATGGCGGAGACGGATACAAAGCTGGAAGCCTGGTATCCCCTGGGACACGGTGATAAGAGCCTGCTTACGAACCCGGTGATCGTAAGGCTTTCGGAGAAATACGGAAAGAATGCCGGACAGATCATTCTCCGTTTCGAAGTGCAGGAAGGCGTCATTACGCTTCCGAAATCCACGAATCCCGAGCGGATCAGGACAAACCTGGATGTGTTTGACTTCACGCTGACAAATGAGGAAATGGACGAAATGCGCGGCCTGGATACCGGAAAAGGCAGTCATAATCCCGACGCGCCCGGCGTAGAGGAAATGCTTCGCGGCGCATTTGTGATCGAGGACTGAGGAAAGCCTGCAGAAAGGAAAGACTATGAAGAAAGACGTTATGATCGTAACTGGCGCGGGGCAGATCGGCATGGCTTTGGCCCGCAGGACCGGATTTGGAAAGAAGATCATCCTCGGCGATAAGAGCCTGAAGAATGCAAAAGCCATCGCCGAGATCATGAATAATGCCGGCTATGACGTGGTTCCCTTCGAGATGGATCTATCTTCCAGAGAGGACATCCTGACTATCATAGCCAAGGCACAGGAATATGGTGAGATCAAATACCTCATCAATGCCGCAGGCATGTCACCGTCTCAGGCTCCTGTCGAGGCAATCCTGAAGGTGGACCTTTACGGCACAGCAGTACTTCTGGAAGAAGTTGGAAAGGTGATCGCAGAAGGCGGTGCCGGAGTGACCATCTCCAGTCAGTCCGGATGGCGGATGCCGCAGCTGACTCCGGAGGAGGACCGGCAGCTTGCTATGACACCGACGGAGGAACTGTTGAGTCTGCCTCTTCTGCAGCCGGAAAAAATCAAAGATACACTGCATGCCTACCAGCTTGCCAAGCGCTGCAATGAAAAGCGGGTCATGTACGAGTGCATCCGCTGGGGTGAGCGCGGCGCAAGGCTCAATGACATTGCCCCCGGCATCATCGTAACGCCGCTTGCAGTGGATGAATTCAACGGTCCGAGAGGCGATTTCTACAAGAATATGTTCGCCAAGTGCCCTGCAGGAAGACCCGGAACAGCGGATGAGATGGCAAACATCGCAGAGCTTCTGATGAGTGACGCCGGCGCCTTCATCACCGGTTCCACCTTCCTGGCGGACGGCGGTGCAACGGCGAGCTACTATTACGGTCCATTGCAGCCGTGATCACGAAGACATTTGAATCATGACTATGACTGAAGAAAGATGGAATAGAGCTATGAAAGTACTGCTGGTCAACGGGAGCCCCCATCAGAAGGGATGCACTTATACAGCACTCGCCGAAGTTGCTGAGGCACTTCACAATGAAGGAATTGAAACCGATATTTACTGGATCGGCAATCAACCGATCGGCGGCTGCATCGGATGTTTCCAGTGTGCAAAGAAACAGAGATGTGTCTTTGAGGATAAGGTCAATGAGTTTACGGCACTTGCAGCGGAATATGACGGATTTGTATTCGGGTCACCAGTATACTATTCCGGTATGAACGGGAGCATGATGTGCTTAATGGACAGGGCGTTTTTCTCCGCGTCTGCACAGGATCCGCACCCGTTCCGTTTTAAGCCCGCCGCTGCAGTCGTATCGGCCAGACGCTCCGGCACCACATCTGCGCTTGATCAGATCAACAAGTATTTCCTGCATCAGCAGATGCCGATCGCCACATCCCGTTACTGGAATATGGTACATGGGAACATCCCGGAGGAAGTCAGGCAGGACGCGGAGGGCCTGCAGACCATGCGGTATCTCGGCCGGAACATGGCCTGGCTTCTGAAGCTGAAGGAGGCAGGCGCAGCTGCAGGTGTACCGTTACCCGTTCAGGAAGAAAAAAGAATATCGACCAACTTTATCAGATAAAAACAAAGAGGCGCCTTGTGAGCGCCTCTTTGCTGTTCAATGGAGTCTTTCGTCAAATTCAGATGTGGGTGCCGTCTTACTTGTCAATGAACTCCATAACAACCTTGTTGAAGTTCTCTGCATCCTGCAGGAAATGAATGTGACCGCCGTCGAATGCCGCGATCTCGCAATTCGGGATGTGTTCCTGAAGCCACTCGGCGTTTTCTTTGGTATAGAGAGACTTTCTTGCACCATAGGTGTACAGGCAGGGAACAGTGATCTTGTCCAGCATATCCCTGTAGTCCTTCTGAATGATGGCAAGCCACATCTCCACCATGACATGAGGGGTATTCTTCAGAGCCATCTCCTTGACCCACGGAACAAGATCCTGTGCAGGGCCGTCAGAGAACATGGCGGGAACGAATCCGTCTACGCAGCTCGGCCAGTCACTTGCGCACTGCTCCAGATAAGCCATGCCATCTGCGCGAGTGTAGGAATCAAAGATCGTGTGAGGCCAGTTTTCTTCCGGCTCTGCCATCATCTTTGCGGTCATATCGATCAGGACGACCTTTTTCAGGTTTTCACAGCCATAATTGTTGATGTATTCCCAGATAATGTGCACACCCATGGACCAGCCGATCAGGACTACGTTCTTAAGTCCGCGGTTATCGATCAGATCTTTTACGTCCTTTGCGAAATGTGCAAGGTTCATTCCTGCCTCGGTCCTGTCAGAATCGCCGTGACCACGAAGGTCGAAGCTCAGGACATGATACTTCTCTGCGAATGCAGGAACCTGCTTTGTGAAGAAATGTCTGTTACAGTCCCAACCATGGATGAAAACGACATTTTCTCCGTTGCCACGCTCTTCATAATAAATCTTTGTGTTGTCATCTGTGCAGAAAAACGGCATCCCATTACCTCCTTTGCAAATTGAACTTTCAAGTATCATCTGTTGCAATCATTTTAACCTTTCCCGGATTGAGTCAGAAGTCCCGATTTGCTACAATAGATACAACCAAAAGGTTCAAACTGGAAGAGGACATGGGACGGAGAATACAAACACTGCTATTCGACAAAGAAATATTGGGGAGGTGGTCCTGTGTATAATCGTTATCTTAAGATCTTCATAAAAGTGGCTGATTGTGGAAGCTTCTCAAAGGCAGCTGAGGAAATGTATATTTCTCCTAATGCTGTCATAAAACAGGTCAACAAGTATGAGGAGCATCTGGGCTTTGCGCTTTTTCAGAGATCACATCGTGGAATCTCTCTTACGGAGGAAGGCGAAATCATCTATTCAGAGGGGAAAAAGATCATAAAAAGAACAGATAAAATGCTGAAAGAAATCCGGGACAGAAAGAGTTCTTCCCGGAGCATCGTGCGTATCGGAAACTCGTTCTTATTCCCCTCTCGCAGCATAATGAAATTATGGATGCGCATCCAGAACAAATGCCCGGATGTATTCCTGAAAAACATACCTTTTTCTGAGACAGGAACGAATTATTCTGACGAAAGGGATCCTGTTTGGGAAAAGGTTGACCTTCTGCTGGTGAATTTCACGACATTATCAACAGAGAAAGGAATGAACAGGCTGGTACTTGAAGAAAGACCTCTCTGTATCGGGATGGCATTCAGACATCCTCTCGCGGAAAAGAAACTCCTCCATGCAGCTGATCTGGAGGGACAGACCATTATTCTTGTACAGGAAGGACTTTCTGAATACGTAGACCAGGTAAGAGAATGGATCTTAAAAAACTGTAATGATACACGAATCATCGATTCCCCTGTCTATGATGTGGATACATTCAACCGATGTGTCAATGATAACATCCTCATTTTAACCATTCAGGAATGGCAGGATATACACCCGTCCATCATCACTTTGCCCGTCAACTGGGACTTCCGAATTCCCTATGGTCTCCTGTACAAACAAAACTCCGCCCCTGTGGTTGAGCGGTTTGTCAGCGAGATTGAGTCTGTACTGGAGACGTAGAGTATTTAATCTATCATGCAAATACCCGTAAGAATAATAATCAAGAAAGGCAGGCAGCTTTGACAGAGAAAGAAGCATTCCGCATCCTTGGTCTCCCTGCAAATGCTGATGCGGAACAAGTCAGAAAGCGATACAGAGAACTGATCGTGCAGGTGCATCCTGATACCTTTCCTGGCAAATCTACAGAGATCCACAAGCATAAATCTGCTGTATCCGGCAGACTTTTTGCGCATACCGCAGAGACTTCAGCGATCACATCCAAAACGGCACAGGATGCCGCAAATATCAATCTGGCTTACAGTGTTCTTCAAAGAGCGGTAAAAAGAACTTCCGATACTGATAGATCCGGCGCTATGAGGTATGCCTGGGAGTATGCACATAATCATGATTCAAAAGCCGCATCGGATAGATCGTCCGGAAGGTGGAACGCACCATACAATCCCCATGCCTACTGTACGCGGGAAATCTACTGCAGGGCGGAGGACTCTGAGGGGGAAACCATTGGAGTATTCCCCATTGCAGAAGGGAAATATATCTGGACCCCGGATGAAGATTTCCCCTTATTCCTCAAAAGCATATATCTCTGCGGCAGAAAGATCCTGGCTGGAATCGATTCTGATGTGAATATGTCAGAAGACATGTCCCCCTTGCAGATGAAGACACTGGCAACCCTGACATATCTGCTGGCCCAGCAGTTTATCGATGCCCGAATCACTTTAGAAGAACTGGCGAAAAAAATAAGCCCCGGGAACAGATCCGAAGATTGGCTTTCCGGGGATGTCTGGCTGATTCCTGCTATGGTAGAACTGGATCGACACTCATTTCCTCGCAGAAAACATCTCCCTGAAAAAGGGGAGATACTTTATCCTTCCTCCCTCCGACAGCACCGTCTGTATCTGAAGGATTCTTCCGGTAACGAGCTCGGATATCTTTCTTTCCAGGATGACCGGCTTTACTATGTGGTTGTTCCGCTGTTCGAGCAACATCGCGTAAAAGTGAAAATTCGTGTCAACAGCGCTCAGATCCTACAAAGGAAGGGAAAAAACAGGTTTCCCTATCTGACGGTTGATCTCTATCTTCGCTTTGACACAGCCCTGGATCCTTTCCTGCCTGAAAATCTTAACCTGCAGATCAAAGCGCTATTGGAGAACTATCATTTTCTCACTGCAGAGCAGCTCCAGTATCACCATGAGTATTATCCAGGCAAATAATATAAGGGCTCCCCACACAACTTTCATGACTATGCGCACGAATGTATTGGGACTGCGCAGGCCGGCCAGTCTGGAATATACTCCTGTCCAGTCCGTGCAGATATCGACCACAGACAGCGAACCAATGATAAAAAAGTCGTGTCAATGATCGTATCCATATCGATGGCAATATAGAGGATGAAAAGGTATCCGATCACAGCGACCTCCCTCGAAGGCGAAAAGCTGAACTTTCTGCTTGAGAATAAGAGCGATAAAACTCTGGAATTTACCACTGTGGAAACAAACGGGCTTGTGTTGA
The DNA here is from genome assembly GCA_045117315.1 of Lachnospiraceae bacterium. Taxonomy (GTDB): domain Bacteria; phylum Bacillota; class Clostridia; order Lachnospirales; family Lachnospiraceae; genus CAG-791. The sequence goes on from JBGUNJ010000229.1 coordinate 9,104, forward strand.
CGGTCAATGGATATGGCTGCGGTAACAAGGGAAGCGGCTTTTCTGAGGTGGTGGACCCGGGTGCGTCCGTGGAAACGGATATGAGTTTCGACTGGGTATTTGATCTGGGAATCAAAGCAATCGCCGATATCTAGACAGGCATCAGGGTGTCGGACAATGAGAGTTATGACGTGATTGCCTATGTCCCCTGCCATCTGGAGACATCGGAAGCCGGTTATGATTACTCAGGTGAGTCTTTCCAGAAAGTGGTTCAGGAACTGGCGGACAATGAAAAATCCCGGAGAAAGCCGCTGTATTTCACTGATGATGTGGATTATGACTGCTGTGGGATTCGGATTCTCTCAGCTGCTCTGATTGAGAGCCGCAAGGGGACGGAACTCTGGCTGGAACTGGAGAATACAACGGATGAAAACCTGTATTTTTATCCGAAAAGCCAGGCTTTTAATGGCTTGTTTCTTTCAAGTTCTTTCGGAGGGGTTCTGGTGCCCGCCGGAAAGAAAGCGGTCAGCTCAGAAAACAAAATTGAAGGGGCCCTGGATGAAGAAACCGCTCGTTTATTCGGCATTGAGGAGATCAGCACAGTCACGATCATCGGCGCTGTCACAACGGATATAGAAGATAACACAATAAATAAAGGCGGGACGCTTGGTACCGCGCCCTTTACGATTAAGCTTAAGGATGGCAATGACAGCGGCTTTTCTTATCAGGGAGCCGGAAAAGTACTTAATGATGAAGGCATTGTTGTTGAACAGGTAGGAATAATCGGTGGGCAGGATAAAGAGCCTATCCAGTTCCTGTTTGCAGTAACCAATAACAGCGGAAAGGATATTAGTATCGATATTGACTGTGAAACAGAAATTGACCCTGCTTTAGGAATGATGATCGCTAAGGACACGAAGGTCAATGGCGTAGGTACAATGTTATTTGGAGGGACTGATGACCTTCTTCCGGACGGCGCAACAGGTATTTTGTCCGCTGTTCTGGACTGGAGTCAGTTTGAAGCCTGCGGGGTAAAAGGCGCAGCCGATGTGAAGGATATGGATGCAGTCCTGGTTATAAAGGACGCGGAGAATAACGTACTGTCGAAGGAAAATATTAGTGTAAGTTATTGATGGTGAGCAGAACCTGTTTTAACAAGAATTCCTACTGACAGCGGCGGCAGGAATCCTGCTTTCTGAATAGTATAAAGATATGAAAAAGAAGCGATGCTTTCCTGACAATTGGAGACATCGCTTCTTTTGTATGCTGTATTGTATGCTGTATGCGCGCCATGGGCGCGCTCTAACGGGTGAAAGTCCCAAACACGCCCAGGTAATGGGAAGTGTTTAGCAGAGCAGCGCGGTAAGATAATTTTGCCATATAAGCTGCGGCTACGTTGAGCGAAAAGGAAGATGCCTGCTTTGACAGGGCATGGAATTCCGGGGAGTGTAAAGCTGAACAATAGTCTTTTATTTTGCAACACGTGTCGCATATTTAAGACAAAGCGTGTATACCATTCTTCCTTTTCGGATTTCGTGTGCCCGGCACACCCTGCGGATCCGGCTGCTCTGAATTCCTTATACTCAATAGATCTTGCGGATCTCGCCGTCCGGAATCGCGTACTCACTGCGGAAAGCTTCAAGGTCAGCGGAATTTCTGACCAGCATTACTTCATGAAAAGAGCCGGATGATTTGTCCAGAAAGCCGGCGACCTGTTCCCCGGTGCAGATACTGCAGCGCAGGACGGGCTCCTGTCTGTCGCGGTCGTATTTTCCGCTGCCGGCAGGGACAGCGGATTTCTTGTTGCGGAAAAAGAGCATTTGGAAACCTCCTTTGCTTCATCCGGTCTGCAGGAGCCTGACCGGTGGATGATCCTGGTTTTTATATTTTATATTTTGTTTTTTCATTACCAGTATATCAGAAATTGTTTTTTTAGGAGAGAGACAGGGGACGGTTCTCTGTCTCTTTTTTTCTCAGCGAGGAGACGGAGAACCGTCCCCTGTCTCCTGCACAGAGAACATGATCCCACATTGGGCTCAACAATAAAAATGTAAAAAATAAAGTCATGCTGCCAATGGTAAAATTTTTTAAATTCGGTTCCCGCGCGGGAGAGAATGGAAAAGCACTTTATACAGGTGTATGATAAAAGCAGTTTTTATAGTGTTCATGAGGATCAGGGAGGAATCTCATGTTTTCAGAAGGGCATTTACTCTTTATTTTCATCAGCCTGGTGCTGATCGCGGGCGGGAACTGCCGCATGTGAAAAGAAAAAGCCTGCAATCCGCAGAATGCTGCTCATCTGTCTTGTGATCGCACTGATTTCCGAGTTTATTAAAATACTTGGGCATATGCAGATCGTGCCGATTGTAAAGCCTGTCATAGAGAAGGAGGAACTCATTTACAAGAAGACCGGCGCCTATACTCCCTATCTGGAAGCAGAGCATTTTCCGTTCGAGCTTTGTTCCTATCAGATCATTTTTATCTTTCTGGCGCTCGAGCTGAAAGACCGCAAATGGAGGAAGAGACTTTATGCCGTCATGTATACGACCTGTATTGCAGGCGCAGGAATGGGGATCCTGCTCTCCCATTGGAAAGAGGATATGGAACCGGTTGAGATCAACATTGAAATATATGGATTGGGATGATATATGGGCACGCAGGATACGATCAGCGAATTGAGTGTTCCATATGATATTCTGCAAATGATCGGGGAGAGATATTCCATGGATCCCGCAGCTTTGATGAAGGTCTACATGAAAGGACTGCTGGATGCGGTGAAAGAGAAAATCTGAAGGAATATGCTGTATTTAAAAACGGCATTCAAAACAAAAACTAATGAAATAATAAAGAATAATTTTAAAGGATGACAATAAAAAACAAAAATAACGAAGGCACGGAGACACAGTATTCCGCCCGGATCCACAGTTATAAGCATCCGTATGACAGGCAGAAAGGCCGGAATCATTTCCGGCGGATATGAAATGGGGGAAGAACAGATGGCAGGAAAATCTGCACAATACAGCAGTGGGGAAGCATCATTTTTTACTCGGGACAAATCTTTTTACAGACAGGTGTTTTCAATCTTTTCGATGGTTGCCCTGCAGAATCTGGTGGCCTACAGCGTGAACATGATCGACAACGTCATGATGGGAAGCTATTCACAGACATCGCTGTCAGGCGCGGCGACTGTAAACCAGATCTTTTTTCTGGTGCAGCAGACGTCCATAGCTGTGTGCGATGCCTATATCATCCTGGCGTCGCAGTACTACGGACAGGGAAGGATGTCGCCGGTGCGGAAAATCGCGGGGCTGGCGCTCAAGCTGGGGCTGGGATGCGGCCTTTTCTTCGCACTTGTCTGCGGTCTGTTCCCGGTGCAGCTGCTGCGCTTTTTTACCAGGGATGAGGCGATCATCGGGCAGGGAAGGCTGTACATGCAGATCATTCTGTTCACCTTCCCGCTCTTCGTTCTGACCAATGTTATGATGGCGGCTCTCAGATGTGTGGGAACGGTAAAAATATCCTTCTATATCTCCGTGGTCTCGCTGATCATCAATACCTGTATCAACTATACGCTGATCTTCGGTCATTTTGGTTTTCCCGAGATGGGCATACGCGGCGCCGCAATCGGAACACTGACAGCCCGGATCGTGGAGCTGGTGATCGTGCTGCTTTACATCCGCTTCAGAGACCAAAAGCTGCAGCTTTTCTCCGAGAACTTCCTGTCCTGCAGCCGGCAGCTTGCCGTGGATTTTCTGCGCGTTGCGGCACCTGTCATTATGGCAGGCCTTCTGTGGGCGGTCTCAGTCCCCATGCAGACTGCCATACTGGGGCATCTGCCGGGTCCGGACGCGTCGGATGCCATCGCCGCGAATTCTGTGGCGACGACTTTCTATCAGTATCTCAAGGTGGTCGTCAGAGCCATGGCTTCTGCCACGGCTGTCGTGATGGGCCAGACGGTCGGCCGCGGGGATATGCAGCGGATCAAATCCGATGCGCGCACCTTCTCTGTCCTGAACCTGTGTGTGGGCATCGTTCTGGCTGTGATTCTTTTCATCCTGCGCGGACCGCTCCTGTCCCGCTACAGCCTGACGCCAAATGCCATGCGGCTGGCGGATCAGATCATGATCGTCATGTGCTTTGTCATGGTCGGCATGGCCTATCAGATGCCTGTCTCCAACGGAGTCCTCCGCGGAAGCGGTGACACCAAATTCTCGCTGATCCTTAATACGGTCAGTGTCTGGGGGATCGTCATGCCCCTGTCTCTCCTGGCAGCCTTTGTCTGGCGGCTGCCCGTACCCCTGGTCGTCCTCTGTATCCAGTCCGACCAGATTTTCAAGGGCCTGCCCATTTTTCTTCGCGTGCGCAGCGGCAAGTGGATCAGGCACCTGACAAGAGATGAGGTCTGATTAAAGCAGCGAGGAAAGCGGCCGCAAATGCCGAGCTCGCTCAGGCATTTGCGGACATTTTCCGAGCGCCAAACATAAGGAAGAAGCCACACAAGGACACCAATGTGTCCGCAGTAGGGCGGGATTCCGAATGTTTGGAGCGGGCTGAGAGCGTCGAAGACGCGACAGCACGCGTAGCTTCTTACATGTGAGTCTGTGAGCCA
>JBGUNJ010000230.1:0-37944 GCA_045117315.1 Lachnospiraceae bacterium
GCGGTTCGGAAGATGTTGACATGTCTTTGAAAAACAAGACATGTCAACCCGCATCCGGCGCGCAAGACTCGCGAGCGAGTCTTGAATTTACAGCTTTATTTTACAGCTATATTATATCGCTTTCTTCTTCTCGCGCACACCCGAGGCCGGAACCGTGGGATATACGGACGAGTTTGAATGAATCGACATAATTTAACGGACTGCCGCTCAGGGGACCCGGGCGGTCAGCCGGATCAGCCGCTCTGCCATAAACATACGGCAGGATGTCTGTCCCTCTGTCAGACCAGTCAGACCAGTCAGATCAGGAGAAGATAGGCTTGATGGCCTCGGAGAGGGCATCCTTCTCAGCCTGAGCAGCTGCGAGGTCTTTGCCCAGGGTGGTGTAGTAAGCCTTGATCTTGGGCTCTGTGCCGGAAGGACGAACCATGACTTTCGCGCCGTCCTCAAGGACATAGGAGAGGACGTTTGCCTTGGGAAGACCTGTCTCCTCGGGCTTGGCATAGTCAGTCACGGAAGCAACCTTGAGGCCGCCGAGCTCTTTAGGCGGATTCTCGCGGAGGCCTGCCATGATGCCTGCCATCTTGTCCATGCCGGAGAGGCCGGGGAACTCGACGGTGTCGATCTTGTTGAGATAACGGCCGTACTGGGCGTAGATCTCTTCAAGACGCTGCTTGATGCTGGATCCGATGCTGCGATAGTATGCAGCCATCTCGCAGATGAGCATGGAGCCGATGATAGCGTCTTTGTCGCGGACATAAGGGCCTGCCAGGTAGCCATAGCTCTCTTCGAAACCGAAGATGAAGCGGTCGACTTCGCCTGCTGCCTCGAGCTGTGCGATCTGGTCGCCGATCCACTTGAATCCTGTCAGGGTCTGACGAAGCTCGACGCCGTAGTGCTCGGCGATCTTCTCAGCCAGAGGAGTGGAGACGATGGACATGACAGCGACGGGGTTCTTGGGCATTGTGCCCTTCTCGATGCGGCCTGCGCAGATGTAGTCGAGCAGCAGAGCGCCCATCTCGTTACCGGAGACCAGCTCATAGGAGCCGTCCGGGCATTTCATGGCGATACCGACACGGTCTGCGTCGGGGTCGGTTGCCAGCATGAGGTCCGCGCCGACTTCCTTTGCCAGGTTCAGGCCCTTTTCAAGAGCAGCGAAGATCTCGGGGTTGGGATAGGAGCAGGTGGTGAAATAGCCGTTGGGATACTCCTGCTCGGGAACGATGGTGACATCTGTGATTCCCATGTCGCCGAGAATGCGGGTCACGGGCACAAGGCCTGTGCCGTTCAGAGGGGAGTAGACCAGCTTGAGGCCTGCGGTCTTGCAGAGACCGGGACGAACCTGGCGTGCTTCGATCGCCTCATAGAGAGCCTCTTTGCAGTCATCGCCGACGAACTTGATAAAGCCCTTTTCAACACCTTCAGCGAAGGACATATACTTGGCGCCGGTCAGGACATCGGTCTTCTGGATCGCATCGTAGACAACCGCTGCCGCGTCGTCTGTCATCTGGCAGCCGTCGGGGCCATAAGCCTTGAAGCCGTTGTACTGGGCGGGGTTGTGGGAAGCGGTGATCATGATACCTGCGTTGCAGTTGTAATAGCGGGTTGCGAAGCTCAGTGCCGGGACGGGCATCAGCTCATCATAGATGCGGACATTGATGCCGTTGGCCGCGAGGACGCCTGCCGCGTCACGGGCGAAATTCCAGCCCTTCAGACGGCTGTCATAGCTGATGGCGACAGTCTGATTGCCGCCCTGGGTCTTGACCCACTCGGCGACGCCCTGGGTTGCCTGGCGGACTACCCAGATGTTCATGCGGTTTGTGCCTGCGCCCAGAGTTCCGCGGAGACCTGCGGTACCGAAGGAAAGTGCGATCGCGAAGCGCTCTTTAATGGCGTCATCGTCACCCTCGATGTTCTGGAGCTCCGTGTGGAGATCACAGTCGATCAGATCAGCTTCCAGCCAGCGTTTGTACTCATCCTGATACATAGTATGCACCCTTTCTTTAATTAAACAATATTGACATGACATACAGGGCACGGGGCCCGGCCCGCGGTGCCCTGATTATTGCCGTACTGACGGATGCCGGAAAAGAGACAGCTTGCACAAACGAAGTTGTTACAGTACACACCCTGTCCGGGTGCTTACTGTCACCCGAAAATTTTCCCTTTCAGATAAGTACTGTAAAAGCTTAAGCACTGCAGAAAATATGTGCTGTGAGGCTTAAGTACTGTAAAAAATGCTGTACTTTCGGCAGAAAACCGCACAGGTTTGTGGCAATTTCCCTAAAATAAACTATATCGGTTTTTGGCTCTCATGTCAATTATCTGCAGAGGGAATTGCATGTCCGGGCGGCCCTGCCGGACACCTTTTTCAGACCGGCGGAAGAAGAATTTTTGCAGGCCGCCCGCGCGGAGACCACATCCCGCACTGTCCGTGTGGAAACAGTTTCAATCCTTCCCGGTATGCCTTCTCTGCCCACCATCCCGCACTGTCCGTGTGGAAACAGTGCTTCAGGCCGGGCTTCAGACCGGCGGAAGAGGATTTCGGTTTTCGGCTTCCTGATTCCGCCATGGCAAGAATCCGTTGTAGAAAAGTGAAAAAAATGCTAATCTATTAATGAATAAACAGCGGGCAGGCGGCCGCAGAGACGAATATGCCTGCATACCCGGTCTTGCGGACCTTTCCCTTATCTTTTCGAATTATTCTTTTTGACACTATTACTTTTAATATTAATTGCAGCATACATTATTTGACCAGGAGCAGTATGCCATGAAGGCAAAAACATATCACGAGTGGTTTCTGAGTCATCGGGAGAAGCTGATGGCAGAGCTGGCCGAAAAAGGCGGCCGGACCAAAGAAACTGATGAAGCCATGACAGTGGAAGTGGTGCGCTATTCGCACCTGAAAAACTACATTTTATCCGGGGAAAACCAGCCGGACATTCTCATCGCCTGTGATGACGACGGGGAGCCGGCGGAGTACGCGGTTCCCATGATCCGCGCTTTTTTTGCGGAGCACCCGGATATCAATATGGTCTACGGAGACGAGGACCAGGTTACGGACGGAGTCCATATCAGCCCCTGGCTGAAGCCTGACTGGTCGCCGGATACGTTTTTGTCGACTTTTTATTTCGGGAGTATTTTCGCCATCCGGTCGGCGGCGCTGGGCCTGATCAATCCGGGCAAGCGCACGGCTCAGGAGTTTGAGCCTGAATCCAGGATTCTGGAAGACGCCGTGGAGGAGCAGGAGGCCAGGAGGACGGAGCCGGACAAGGCGCTGCGGTCCTGGATCTACGGAAAGCTCTGCCTGAAAGTGGCCCAGGCGGACGGCGGTTTTTCAAGGCGCAGAGGGGAGAAAATGCCGATCGGGCACATCCCCGAGATCCTCTTCCACGCCAGCGAGAAACCTGAGGCATGGGACGCGGACCTGATCAGGGGATCCCTGACGGGCAGGTTCAGCCAGGCTTCCGCCACGACACGCCTGATCAGTATCATCATACCCAGCAAGGACAATCCGGAGCTTCTGAAGCGGTGCCTGCGGTCGATCATGCATTTCGCCAAAGTGCCCTATGAGCTGATCATCGTGGACAACGGAAGCAGTGAGGAAAACCGCCGCAGGACCCAGAAACTGGTAGATGAGATCAATGAGGGGGATATGTCCGCGGTATATCTCTACCGCGAGATGCCTTTCAATATGGCGCGCATGAACAATATGGGCGCCGCCTGCGCCAACGGAGAGCTCCTTCTCTTCCTCCACGACGATGTTGAGATCCGCAAGGCTGGGTGGCTGTCGCATCTTTCCGAAAAAGCCAAACTCCCTTATGTGGGCGTGGTGGGAATAAAGCTTCTGTACCCTGAATCCAATGTGATCCAGCACGCGGGGATCATATCGGTCCCTGACGGGCCGGTCTACAAGCTCAGGCTCAAGAGCAATGACGAGGTCTGGTACTACGGCTTCAACAAGGGCGTGCGCAATGTGCTGGCTCTCTCAGGCGCCTGCATGATGGTGCGCAGCGAGGTGTTCGCGGAAGCCGGCGGATTTGACGAGGAACATTTCCCGGACTGCTACACTAATGTGGATTTCTGCTACCGGGTTTATGAGAACGGTTATTACAATGTTGTTCGCAACAACATGTATCTGTATTATTTTGATCCGGTCTCCAAGGAAAATCTGGAGACACTGGAACAGAGGGAGAAGAGCAGACCGGCGGAACTCAGTTCGCTCAAGGCCCTTCATCCTCAGCGAAACGGGAACGATCCTTTCTACCACAAATATCTGACGCAGGATATAAACGAACCGAAATTCCTTCCGTCGCTGGAAACGGAGCAGTGACAGAAAGCTCTGTTTACAGCGGGAAACAGAACAGCGACGAAACTCTATTTGCAGCCGGAAACAGAACATCGACTGAAGTTCTTTGTGCGGCCGGAAACGGAGCAGTGACAGAAAGCTCTTTTTCAGCCGGAAACAGAACAGCGACCTAAACTCTATTTGCAGCCGGAAACAGAAATTTGAAAAAATGTCCGGGTTTCAGAGAGGTGCAGCCGTGTCTCCAATAGGTTTGATTCGAAATAAACTTGCATCTGCAGGAGCAAAGGGCGCGGAGCAGATCCGCGCGGCTGCAGTGCGCGCTACTGCACGCAACGGAAAAGAACCATATTCCTATAAAGATCCGCAGGAAGATGTCCTTCTGATGCAGGAGACTGTCTCCGAGCGGATGATGGAGGGTGAAGAGCCCTCTGTCGTTCTGGGTTCCTCAGTCTTTTTGCGAGAGGGCGCACTGCCTCCGTTTTTTTCCATTTTTATCACTGTGCGTGAACCTGATCTGCGTCTTTTCAGAGCCACTCTGACATCGGTTCTGCAGCAGACATACGGAAGCTTTGAACTGTATATCCTCGATCACGGGATTTCCGATCAGGTCAGGGACGTGATCGGCTGGTACAGGGAGAAGAGGCTTCACTATCTGGATGTATCCGACGGGAACGGACCGCTGGGTATGTACAACCGGGCGGCGGCCCAGGCGGAGGGGGATTATATCCTCAGGATCGAGTGCGGAGATCTCCTGACTAAAGATGCCCTGTTTGAAGCCGCGCTGGCTATCATGCAGACAGACGCGGAGATTCTCTATGCCGATGAGGACAAGAGGGATGCGCGCGGAAAGCATTTTTCCGATCCCTGGTTCAAGCCCGATTTCAGCATCGACTATTTGTATGCTGTGGACTATATGTCCAGGATCCTGATCGTGCGCCGTTCTCTCTTTCTGGCACTGCGTTTCAGGGACGGCTATGAGGAGGCGCCGGAGTATGACTTTATCCTTCGCGCGCCCAAATCCGGGATCCATCACATCCCCAGAGTCCTCTGTCACGTCTATCAGAAGGGGAATCCGCCCGCCGATCAGATCGACTGCAGAAAGCGGGCTCTGGAAGACTATTTCCGGGTCCGGAATACACGCGCGGCCGTGCGGCCTTCAAGGCTGGCCGGCATCATGGAAATCGAATACATCCCCGATGTTTTTGCTGCACGCCCCATGGTGGGCATCGTAGGCGGAAAAGTCCTGGATGAGAAACACAGGATCATCGGGGGCATGCTGGACGAGCGGGGCAACCTACTGTTCGCGGGATGGGATGAAGCGGAAGAGGGGCCGCGAATGATCGCGCAGACAACCCGCAACGCCTGGTCTGTGGATGTGCGCTGCATGAAGATCCGGCCTGAGCTGCAGGGGCTCTACCAGGAAGTATTCGGCTGTTCCTATGAGGGACATATCATGCACAGCGGAGATCAGCTGGGCGTGCTCAGCAGAGAATTCTGCGCCCGGGTGAGGGAGATGGGATACACCATTATCTGGAACCCGACGCTCAAGAGGATCTCAAGATCCTGAGTCCGGCGCTGCCGGCAGTGGCTTCTTTGAATGAGCCCTGCTTTTCACGGGACGGAGAAGTGTCTGAGCGTGGCGCCGCCTGTGCCGCCTGTACAGGATGTGACCGGAAGATGGCTTTTTGCGAGAAGATTAATTAATAAACAATAAGCAATAAGCAATAAAGAATAAGCAATATAGAATAAACAATAAAGAATAAGCAATAAACGATAAGCAATAAACGGAAATAATAAAGGATCTGTTGCGGCAGGTCCTTTTATTTCGCAGGTTATTCCCCGGAAATACGGGACGGAGCCTGCGGGAGAGCGCTTTTTCTGGAGGAAAAAATGAGAGAGATTACAGCGGTTCTGCCGGTGAGAAACAGCCGGCAGCAGCTTCGGAAATGCCTGAAAGCACTTGGCGCCGGGACGGTCGTGCCGGACATCATTGTCGTGGATGACGGGTCTGAGGATGGAACTGCGGAGATGGTGAAAAAATGCTGGCCCTCTGCCGTGTATCTGTCCATCTCAGGGCATATGGGATACGCCCATGCGGCGAATGCGGGACTGCGCCTGGTGCGCTCCGAATACGCTTTCCTGATCCGTCCCGACCTGTGCCCCGGCAGATCCTGCATAGAAAAACTGCTGGAGACAATGCGCCCTGACAAAGACTCTGAAAAGGGGAGCGGGAAGGCCGGAAATGCGGAAAATGCCGCAGATGCAGGAAATACCGGGAAGGCCGGAAATGCGGAAAATACCGTAGATACAGGAAATGCCGTAGATACAGGAAATACCGGGAAGGCCGGAAATGTTTTCTGCGCGGTTCCCCTGTTTTTGAAAGCGGAAAAAAGGAAAATGCCTGAAGCGGCCGTGGAAAAAGAGGATCCTTCAAAGCGCGGGGCTGCCCTCTCTGACGACGCTGTCGGAAAAACACGTGAGACTGCCGAAAAGCGCAAGGACTCCGCCGGGAAAGTTCGGGAGATTTCCTCAGAGCGCAGGAGCGCCGGAAAAATCCGTGAGATTCTTACTCCCCGCGACGGCTGTGCCATGTACAGCATGAAAGCCCTGGAAGAGATCGGCTGGTTGGACGAGCGGCACTTCGACGGCCTGGAGGCCTTTGACCTGAGCCTGCGCGGGGCTCTGTACGGGTATTGCACCGTGGAGGTTCCTGCAGCGGCCGTCAGACCTTTTGCCCGCGAGGATTCCGGAAACACAGAAGGGTCTGAAGAGAATTGGAAGGCTGATACTTTCCACCGCCAGCTTGCGGCCGGAAACGGACTCTATGTTTTTTACAAAAATCTTTCCCCGGCCCAGCGCCTTCTGGGTCTGCCCCTCTATGCTCTGGCTGACCTGGCGCAGGCGGGTTCCTTTGCCGGACACGGGGAGCTGGCTGAATACAGAATGGCCCTGACCAGGGGCCGCGCCCTCTGCAGCCTGGAGAAGGAGAGACGCCGCGCGCTGAATGAGGGAGTTTCCGTCTATCCGGAAAACATGGCCGACGCATGCTTTCTGGGAATGAGCCGGGAGGCGGAGAGAACCTATCCTCTGTTTCTTGCGGAAAAAGAACTGTTCAGCCCCGGCAGGCTGCATCGGTATCTGCACATCCAGAATCTTCTTGCAGGGGATCTGCGGGGACTGGTCCGCCTGATGAGATGACTGTGTATTGATGCGGCTGCGGCTGATTCTGTACAAAAATTGTCTGTATATAATCCAAATATTATGCTGTTTTTTCATCCGTTTTCCTTTGGAAAGAGCAGAATTTTGACGATTTTGTCGAAATTACGAAAGAATACTTCTGATATTTGAGCCTACTGTCTGAAAATGAAAAGACCACATGTTCTCAATTGTAAAAGGATTCGGATGATGTTATCATATGTGTAATCCCATGGTATGACCACAATATATAGGGCTTCTCGTAAAGCTGAATACAAATTTTCGGTTTTATGACCCGGCAGGAGGGAAGCTGCGTTCGCCGCCTTACACAGGCAGCGCGGCTGCCGAACCGGTCCGGAGCATTGCCCGGTGTCCGCAGGGCATCCGGGGCAGAGCTGTCTGCAGTGATCTGAGGGAGATACTTTTTTCAATGCCATTCATTATCGGAGGGCTGTAATGCGAAACACGATCCCTATTATGGAACTGAACGATCCGGATGAACTGATCCGTGCTAACGGTGCGGCGGAAGCCGCGCAGACGGACCGGCTTCGGGAAGAGGTCAGTGACTATGCTCAGGTGATCGAACAGCTCCGCGATCTTTATAACCGGAACAATGAACTGGTGCAGAAGCTTCAGTTCATGAACCGGAGCCAGACGGAAGAGATCCGCAATCTCCTGCAGGAGAACAACGACAGGATTTCCGAAAAGCTGGCGGCACTGCAGGGCACGGACACAAAGGCGCTGCAGGAAGAGGTCTCGGCGGCTGTAGGCAGTTCGCAGGAGGCGGTCGTGACTGCCATCGAGCAGGCACAGGAAAAGAACGCCCGCCTGCAGCAGCAGTCCGACGACTTCAACCATAAAGAGAACGTCAGAGTATACAGAAATATCCAGGCATCCATGATCGCTGAGCTCGGCAAACAGACGCAGGAGCTCGGTGCCCGTCTGGATGCGCTTCAGGAGAGCACCCGTCCCGACCCCGCGGATACCTTTATGCGGAAGGTCACCTTCGGGCTTCTGGCTGTGGTCCTTGCCATCCAGCTTCTGGAAGGCGTGGGACTGCTGACACTCCTGCTGTCCATGCACTGAGGTTCTTTTTGACGCTTGAAGACTGCTGCCGCTTCCGCTGTGCGGCGCGGAACGGTTCGAAAAGCGGAGCTTTGTGATTTGAAATGGTTTTGAGATTTGAAATGGTTTTGAGATTTGAAATGATTTTGTGATTTCAAAATTCATTTCGTGATTTCAAGTTATTTTGAGATTTCAAGTCATTTTGTGATTTGAAGTGACTTGATGTAAATTTCAATAAGAGTTTGAATACTGCGAGGTCATGACCATACCTATGGCAAGACAGTACTGGCGCCCTTCCAATATGTTATATCCCGTCCCGGCTGTAATGGTCAGCTGCGCGGATGAAGAGGGGCGGAGCAATATTATGACAGCTGCCTGGACCGGCACCATCTGCAGCGACCCGGTGATGGTCTCCGTGTCCATCCGTCCGGAGCGGTACTCTCATGGTATCATCACCCGGACCGGGGAATTTGTCATCAATCTCACCACGGAGCAGCTGACTTACGCGGCGGATTTCTGCGGAGTCCGGTCGGGCAGGGATGTAGACAAGTTCGAACATCTTGGCCTGACCAAAGTTCCCTCCCGCTGTGTCAGCGCGCCCTCCATCGGGGAGAGCCCGGTGTGTCTGGAGTGCGTCGTGACCGCGGTTGAGAAGCTCGGGACCCACGATCTGTTTATCGCAAAGGTCGTTCAGGTCTCCGTGGACGAGCAGTATCTGGATGAAAAGGGGCGTCTGGCGCTCGAAGACGCGGGCCTCGTGGCCTATGTACACGGCGTTTACCTTTCCCTGGGGAAAAAGCTCGGCACTTTCGGCTTTTCCGTGCGGAAAAAGAGCGGCGTCAAAAAGACGGGCACTGCCAAAACCGCCAAACCTGCAAAAGCGAAAGCGGATAAGCCGGTATCGGCGAAGAAGGTGCCGGAAAAGCGCAGGGCCATCGAAAAGCGGACCGCAGCCGGAAGACCGGAAAAGCGCAGGGAAGCCCGTGAGCAGGCGGGGAAAACGCCCGCCAGGAAAAGATAAATCCCGATGCCCGGTTCCCGTTGGAAAAAACGGGGGAAGAGCCGGAGCACATATTCATAAAAGGGGCATAAATGGAACACTATATAGTGAAGGGGGGCAATCCCCTGACCGGTGAAGTGGAAATCGCAGGTGCAAAGAATGCCGCACTGGGTATTCTGGCCGCTTCTGTCATGACCAATGAGACCGTGACACTTGAAAATATACCGGATGTCAGCGACATCCGCGCGATCCTGAAGGCGATCCAGACGATCGGAGCCCATGTGGAGAAGATCGACCGCCACTGTTACAGGATCAACGGATCCATGATCAATCACGACGCGATCGTGGATAACGACTATGTCCGCAAGATCAGAGGTTCTTATTACCTGATCGGAGCTCTTCTGGGCAAGCACCGCCGCGCGTCGGTGGCACTTCCCGGCGGATGTAATATCGGACTCCGCCCGATCGACCAGCACATCAAGGGATTCCGCGCTCTGGGCGCGGATGTGCGCCTGGCGCCTCCCGGAATGGTCATCGCGGAAGCCGAAGTCCTCAGGGGCGCCCATATTTACATGGATGTCGTCTCCGTCGGCGCCACGATCAATATCATGATGGCCTCTGTCATGGCAGAAGGTGTGACAATCATCGAAAACGCGGCCAAGGAGCCCCATGTCGTCGACACCGCCAATTTCCTCAACAGCATGGGAGCCAGAATCAAGGGCGCGGGCACGGATGTTATCCGTATCAAGGGTGTCGAGAAACTTCACGGCACCAATTACTCCATCATCCCGGATCAGATCGAAGCCGGAACATTTATGTTCGCGGCAGCGGCCACAAAGGGAGATGTGGTGATCAAAAATGTCATTCCCAAGCATCTTGAGTCGCTTACAGCCAAGCTTCTGGAGATCGGATGTCAGATCCACGAATCCGACGATGAGATCCGTGTAGTCGCCACGAGGCGGCTGGGCTCCACAAACGCCAAGACTCTTCCCTATCCCGGTTTTCCGACCGACATGCAGCCGCAGATCACAGTCCTCCTCGGGCTTTCCCGCGGGATCAGCATTGTCACCGAGAGCATTTTCGAGAACCGCTTTAAATATGTGGATGAGCTCACCAAGATGGGCGCCCACATTCAGGTCGAGGGCAACAGCGCTATTGTGGACGGCGTAGAAAAATACACCGCAGCCAATCTGAGTTCGCCCGATCTGCGCGCGGGAGCTGCCCTTGTGATCGCGGCCCTGGCCGCTGAGGGTGTTTCCGAGATTTTCGATATCAAGTACATCGAGCGCGGATACGAGGACTTCCCCGAAAAGCTCCGCAGACTCGGTGCCGAGATTGAGAAAATTGATACGGAAGTAGAGAAGAGACGATTTAAGTTCCGGGTGGGATGACACCTTTTTTGCGCGGCACCGGAACGGACCCCGTTCCGGCCGGTGAACAGCATTATGCCAATTCAGAGGCCCTCGCAGCAGAAATATGCGGGGGCTTTTTCTGTTCTTCCGCATAATGCCTTTTTCTGTTCTTTACGCATAATGCCTTTTTGTGTGTCTGCAATGTTTTGTATTTTGCGGAACTCTCTTGTTTTTTTCGTTTTTGCGTTTTAGACTATTTTTCGTACTTATGCGTACTGGCCGTTCTTATGCGTACTTATGCGTACTGGCTGTACTGGCGTTTACAGTTTTAGTCTGTTTTGTCCGGAGATGACCGGAATTATCTGACGGAAGTGACTGCCATTGTCCGACTGAGATGACCGGCGCGGGGAAAGAAAACAGCTCCTGAACCTGGCCGGTGAATGAAAAATTGAAAGGGGAATCATTATGGGAAACGGTTTACTGCAGTCGTTAATGGATAACGGAAGTTTTGTCGGCGTCTGCCTTGCAGTCGTCGTGGGACTGGTCCTTGTGGCTTACCTGTTTGAGAGAGCCGCGCGCGCAAGGAGCAAGGGGACAGAGCGTATTCTGGCGACCCGCAAGATCGTCATGATCGGCATGTTCTCCGCTCTTGCCGGAATCCTGTATTGCTTTGACTTTGCGCT
Source organism: Lachnospiraceae bacterium (assembly GCA_045117315.1). Lineage (GTDB taxonomy): Bacteria > Bacillota > Clostridia > Lachnospirales > Lachnospiraceae > CAG-791. The sequence goes on from JBGUNJ010000230.1 coordinate 11,602, forward strand.
TCCGATGATCTCCCCGCCCTTCTACAAGCTGGACTTCTCCGAGCTCCCTGCCCTGATCGCGGGATTCGCCTTCGGACCTGTCGCGGGCGTACTCGTTGAGTTTATCAAACAGCTTGTCAAGCTGGTGCTCAAGGGAACATCAACCGCTTTTGTCGGAGATCTGGCCAATTTCCTGATCGGCTGCATGCTCGTCCTGCCGGCATCGATCATTTATCAGTTTAAAAAATCACGCCGCAACGCCATCATCGGCTGTGTGGCGGGAACGATCATCATGACGGTGTTCGGCACCTGGTTCAACGCGGTCTACCTGCTTCCGGCCTTCTCGGAACTCTTCGGCATGCCCATGGAGACCATCCTGGAGATGGGCAAAGCGATCAACGCGGGCGTCAAGGACCTGACGACATTCGTGATCTTTATGGTCGCCCCGATCAATATCATCAAGGGCGTGGGCATCTCCGTGCTCACTATGTTGATTTATAAAAAAGTCAGCCCCATTATCAAATACGGCCGCACCATGACCGAGGGACAGAGCCACAGAAGATGAGCCTCTTTCCTGCCGGCGCAGGGAGTTACGGTTTTTGACTTTTTGCTTTGCGTTTGTTTTGGTGTTTCTTTTTTGATTTACTGTTTGCTTTTTGCGTTTTTTTTGCTTTACGTTTGCTTTTGGTGTTTCTTCTTTTGCATTACCTTTGCTTTTGGCGTTTATTTTTTGTTTTACTGTCTGCTTTTTGACGTTCCTTTTTGTTTTACTGTCTGCAGTTGGCGTGCTTTTGGCGTTTCTTTTTTCGAATGGTTTCTTTTGTTTGATAAAACCGGTGATTGTGCTATTATGGTAAGTGACTGGTCCGCTATGTACATAAGTCCGCACAAGTACGGATAAAATCCGGAAGTATTACTGAGGAATGCAGTGTGTTGGCGGTTGTGCCTGATTCCGTGAAAATTCGAACGTGACAATTCGAAATAGAAGGAGACCGGAAGCAGGACGAAAAACAAAAGGAAAAAGACAAAGGAAGACAAAGGAAAAAGAAAAAAGAGAAAAAGGAGGAAACAAAATGATAGCGATCGGATCTGATCACGGTGGTTTCGAACTGAAGACAAAGGTGATCGAGCACCTGAAGGAAAAAGGAATTGAGTGCAAGGACTTCGGTACCTATAGTCTGGATTCCTGCGATTATCCCGATTTCGGACGGGCAGCCGCGGAAGCAGTTGCATCCGGTGAGTGCGAAAAGGGAATCGTCATCTGTACAACCGGTATCGGCATTTCCATCACTGCAAACAAGGTCAGGGGAATCCGCTGTGCCCTCTGCCACAACACAACCACTGCGCGCCTGACACGCGAACACAACGACGCAAATATGCTTGCGATCGGCGCATCCATGGTGGGCGAGATTGTGGCTCTGGATATCGTGGACACATTCTTTGCGACAGAGTTCTCTCACGGCGAGCGCCATCAGAGAAGAATTGATAAGATCGAGGGCTGACCGGTCCCCGGAGTCTGTCTGTCATTTCTGTCATTACTGTCATTGTAGAATTTCGGGCCTTCCTGTCGCGGCTGCACGTGATGCGGCCGCGCCGGGGAGGCTTTTGTGGCATAAAAGCGCTGCGCAGACAGGCCTGTTTTTTGTCTGTGGAAAAGCGTTGCGCAGGCAGGCCTGTTTTTTGTCTGTGGAAAAGCACTGTGCAGGCTGGGCTGGCTTTTACCTGTGGGAAAAGCGTGACAGCTGCCTGAGAAGATGATCCATTACCGGTCAGCTTGTGACCGGGAAAAGGCGGAGCAGGACCGGTAAAACGGGACGGGAAGGAGATTGTACTGAAATGGATTCTGTCATAAAAGTCTATGAGACTCTGAGTCCGGAGGAGACTCTGGAAGTCGGAAGAGAACTGGGAAGGACCTCTTTGGCAGGAGAAGTGTACGCGCTGGTCGGAGACCTGGGAGTCGGCAAGACTGTTTTTACAAAGGGATTCGCAGAGGGGCTCGGCATCGAAGAGGCGGTAAACAGTCCGACTTTTACCATCCTGCAGATTTATGATGAGGGGAGAATCCCCCTTTATCATTTTGATGTATACAGAATCGAGGAACCTGAAGAAATGGAGGAGATCGGTTTTGACGAATACATCGAGGGAGACGGTGTCTGCCTGATCGAGTGGGCAGGCCGCATAGCAGACCTGCTTCCGGATGATACCATCGTGATTCGGATTGAAAAAGACCTGAACAAGGGGCTGGACTACAGGAAAATTTCCGTCGGAAGACCGGTGTGAAAGGATCAGCCGGGTCAAAGATACTGCCCCGCACCTGACAGGAACAGTCTTTGGTGATGCTGTAACTTATCATTTGACGTTTTTACATCTTTAACATTTCGCTTCATTCCGCCATCATTCCGCTTTCATTCCGGCCGGGATGTGACCGGAAGGGGAATCTGCGGTATAATGAAAGCCTGTAAAAGGAGTCTGCTGTATATTAAAAGCCTGGAAAGGCGGAGATAATTTTTATGAAAATACTCGCAATTGAGGCGTCCGGACCTGTCGCCGGATGCGCTGTCCTTGAAGACGGTCTGCTGATCGCCGACTACAATGTACAATACAAAAAGAAGCACTCGCAGAGTCTTGTTCCCATGCTTGATGAAATAAGGCGCATGCTGGAACTGGATATGAAGACCGTGGACGCGATCGCCATCGCCAAAGGACCCGGTTCCTTCACGGGGCTGAGGATCGGGGCGGCGACAGCCAAGGGAATCGGTCTTGCTGTCGACAGACCGATCATTCCCGTGTCCACTGTTGATTCCATAGCCTACAATCTCTATGCGGTGGACGGACTGATCTGCCCTCTGATGGATGCCCGCAGACAGCAGGTGTACACCGGAATCTACGAGTGGCAGCAGACCCGGTTTTCGGTCCTTCGGGAACAGTGCGTCATTCCGGCTGCGGAAATCGCGGCGGATCTCAATGCCCGGGGCAGGGCAGTGGTTTTTCTGGGAGACGGAGTTCCGGTCTATAAAGACACTCTGGCGGAGCTGATGACAGTTCCCTATTCTTTCGCGCCGCCGCACCTGGCCCGCCAGCGCGCCGCAGCGGTCGCGTCCCTGGCATATTCCCGCTGGGAAGAGGAGGGGGAGTCCTGCATGGTTTCGGTGGACGATTTCCGCCCCGAATATCTGCGGCTGGCCCAGGCTGAGCAGGAACACAGCGAGCGCAGGAATTTTTCCCTGCTTCTGGATGTGTGACGGGGAAGAGGGTTTTTCTCGCCGGATGAGTGGCGGAGAAGGGACATTTTCCTGCTGTTGTGCACCCGGCCGGCAGAAATGACAGGAATGACTTCGGACACTTTCCGGACGTCCCCCACATGAGCATGGAGCTGATTTATGGATTATATTGTTCGCCGGATGCGGGAGGAGGATATCCCGCAGGTTGTTGAGATAGAAAAAATTGCTTTTTCCCGCCCCTGGTCAAAAAGTATTTTTAAAGCGACACTCCTGCTTCCTTACGCCGCTTATTATGTGGCGGTAGAGGACGCAGAGGGTGAGAACAGAGAAGCCGGGAAAATCGTGGGCATGTGCGGCGTAAAGAAGATTTTTGAAGAGGGTGAGATCAGCAATGTTGCCGTTCACCCGGATTTCCGCGGAAAGGGTATTTCGAGAAAAATGCTGGATATACTCATGCGGGAGGCGCGCGAGGACGGCGTGCAGGCCTTTACCCTGGAGGTGCGCGCAGGCAACGAGATCGCAATCGGCCTCTACGAAAGCCTGGGATTCAGGACGGAGGGCGTGCGCCGCGGTTACTATGATCATCCGAAAGAGGACGGACTGATCATGTGGCAGAGGCCCTGAAACCGCGGCTTTTTTCAACTGTTTTATTACACAAAAAAAAACGGCGAGCCGCTCCGGCGGCGCAGGTCAAAGAAATCAAAACAATGAGCCGCTCCGTCGGCATAGGTTAACGAAAGAAAACAATGGGCCGCTCCGGCGGCAGGAGAAAGGGATAAGAAGGATATATGATTGATGTCTGTCTGCTCGGAACAGGAGGAATGATGCCGCTTCCTTATCGGTATCTGACCTCGCTGATGCTCCGCTACAACGGAAAAGGAATAATGGTGGACTGCGGCGAAGGCACGCAGGTCGCTCTGCGCAAAAAGGGGTGGAGCCCCAAGCCGATCGACCTCATGCTTTTTACACATTACCACGCCGATCACATCTCCGGATTGCCGGGGATGCTGCTCACCATGGGCAATGCGGAGCGTACGGAGCCGCTGCTGATGATCGGCCCCAAGGGCCTGTCCCGTGTTGTGAACAGCCTCCGCGTGATCGCACCGGAGATCCCTTTCGAGATACAGTTTTTGGAGCTCACAGAGAGGGAGCAGGAGATCACACTGCCCGGGGATAAGGATTTTCACATTCACGCCTTCCGGGTGAATCACAACGTCACCTGCTACGGCTACGCCTTTTCGCTGGACCGCGCAGGCCGCTTTGACGCCGCGCGCGCCAAGGAGCAGAACATTCCCGTCAGGCTGTGGAGCCGGCTGCAGAAGGGCGAGACCATAGAGACAGAGGACGGCACATTTACGCCTGAGATGGTGCTGGGACCGCCCAGAAAGGGGCTGAAGCTGGTCTATACCACCGACACCCGTCCCTGCGACAATATTGTAAAATACGCCTCCGGCGCGGATCTTCTGATCTGCGAGGGCATGTACGGAGAGCCGGACAAGATCGCCAAGGCCCGGGAACACAAGCACATGACTTTTGTCGAGGCCGCCGCGATCGCGAAAAAAGCGGCGCCCGCCCAGATGTGGCTGACGCATTACAGCCCCTCGCTGAATCGCCCCGAAGAGTTTATGACGGATGTCAAAAAGATTTTTCCGCAGAGCTATCCCGGCAAAGACGGCAAGTCGATCACCCTCACATTCGACAATGAGAATGCGCCTGAGTGAGTATCGAAATGGCGCGCTAGGAGGCTGGCCTGTCATGGTCGTCCGCGGGCACATCTTTTTTCAAATACTATTGCCGTCCGCTGACAGATCTCTTTTAAATACTATTGCCGTCCGCCGTTAACTCACGGCCTTTTACGGAACGTAGAACGCGGTTATCTGTACAGACCCACCTGAAATTCGAGATGTTTTTCGCGACAATACGTAGCTTTGTTATCGCCGTGCGCAACGTTACATGTACACGCCCTTCAAGGGGGCGTGTACAGTAACGAACGCGGAATGCGGAATGGACCTGTTCAGAGACAGATGCCTCTGCCGGAAGAATAGTGTATAATTAAAGAAACACCCCAAAGCTGAACCGCGGGCTTATAAAAGGAAAAAATGACTGATATAAAAAAAGATGTTACCATACTTGCAATTGAATCCAGCTGTGACGAAACAGCTGCCTCTGTCGTGGTCAACGGGCGGCAGGTCCTTTCCAACGTGATTTCTTCCCAGATTGACATCCATACCCTGTACGGCGGTGTCGTGCCGGAAATCGCCTCCCGAAAGCATACCGAGCGCATTACGCAGGTGATCCGGGAGGGGCTGGAGGAGGCCGGAAAGACTCTGGAGGATCTGGATGCCATTGCGGTCACCTATGGGCCGGGACTGGTCGGCCCCCTGCTGATCGGCGTCTCCGCCGCCAAGGGGCTGAGCTTCGCGACCGGAATTCCGCTGATCGGTGTGCACCATATCGAGGGACATATCAGCGCGAATTATATCGCGGAGCCGACACTGGAGCCGCCTTTTGCCTGTCTGGTTGTCTCCGGAGGACATACTCATCTGGTCCTTGTCAGCGATTACGGGAAATATGATATTCTCGGAAAGACACAGGACGACGCGGCTGGAGAGGCTTTTGACAAGGTGGCGCGTGAAATCGGCCTGGGCTATCCCGGAGGCCCCAAAATCGACAAAGCTTCCAGAGAGGGAAATCCCCATGCGATCACCTTTCCCCGGGGAAAGGTGGCGGGATCCCGCTATGACTTCAGCTTCAGCGGCATGAAATCCGCCGTCCTCAACTACCTGAATACAAGCCGCATGAAGGGCATCACGGTCAATGTGCCCGACGTGGCGGCATCCTTCCAGCAGGCGGTTGTGGATGTGCTCGTTTCTCACGCCGGCGAGGCGATCGATCAGTACGGTCTGAAAAAATTTGCCCTCGCAGGCGGCGTGGCAGCCAACAATGCCCTGCGCGCAGGCATGAGACAGATGTGTGAGGAGAAAGGGGCTGAGTTTTTCTGCCCTCCGCCGATCCTCTGCACAGACAACGCCGCCATGATCGGCAGCGCCGCCTATTTCGAGTACATTAAGGGCAATTTCTCCGGCCTTGATCTCAACGCTGTGCCGGGTCTGCGCCTGGGACAAAGATAAAAAGACCTGAGGCAAACGGAGGCTGTGCCGGGCATGCGCCCGGGACAGAGATAAAAAACCTGAGGCTGTGCCAGGCAAGCGTCTGGGACAGCATTACTGTAAACAGCAAATGATAGTCTAAATCGAATATTTTACAAAACTGTTTTGTGACAGAATCCGGATTAATCGATGGATTGTAAATCCCTGGATCATGACCGGAGGCGGTTTCAGAGGTTTTTACACATTTTCTGACGGAAGAGTACTCTAAATCAGGATCAGGAAAAGGATCTTTTTTATGGAAAATGATACTAAGTGTACTGCGGTAATGCTGGCGGCGGGTATGGGCCAGCGCATGGGCGGAGAGATAAAAAAACAGTTTCTGATGCTGGGCGGCATGCCCATATTTCTGCACTCGATCAGAACCATGCAGGAGAGCCCCATCATCACGGATATTGTCGTCGTGGTCCACAAAGACGACGTGGATGTCGTGAGAGGTCTTTTGGACCAATACGGCTGCGCGGAAAAAGTCCGCAGGGTCGCTGTGGGAGGAAAAGAGCGGGTCCACTCGGTCGCGAGAGGACTGGAGTCAATCGACTGGCCCTGCGACTATGTCTTTATACACGACTGCGCGAGACCCTTCCTGGATCAGCCGACACTGGGACGCCTCTTTGATACAGTACAGATTACGAAGGCCTGCGTCGCCGGCATGCCATCCAAGGACACTGTCAAAATCGTGGACGAAAACTGCGATGTGGAGACCACACCAAACCGGGCAAGTGTCTGGATTGTCCAGACCCCGCAGGTGTTTGAACTGGACCTGATCCGGAACGCCTATCGCAAAGCCCTTGCACAGGAAGACTGCCTGGCCTCCCGGGGGATTACCCTGACAGACGACGCAATGGTGGTGGAACTCTCGGGAGAGTTCCGCGTCCGAATGGTCATGGCGACCTACCGCAACATCAAGATTACAACCCCGGAGGACCTCGTCATCGGAGACGCCTTCCTCGGAAAATGAGGCAATGTGGTGACCGGATTTCTGAAATGATACGGGACAGACATGGCATTGAGGCATTTCCACAGTTCAGTCAGCTGCGGGAATGCCTTTTTTATCGCAGGGCTGCCGTAATGTATCTTTCGCCTGACGGCGAACGGCAGCCCCCGGAAGAGTAGAGGGCGGCGTGGCCGCCTCTGCTCTATTATGACGCGGCCAGTGCAATATGTTTTTCCGTCTGGCGGCGGACACGGGCCGGTCTGCGGCAGAGGGGCGCATGGCTGCCTCTGACCCATTACCTGCATTCAAAATCGAACGAATATTCGATTTTTGATGATTTTCAGTTCCCCTTCTGTTATAATCAATTCATGAAATTCATGAAATTCATGAAGCGATCCGGAATAAAACGGACTTAAGTGCGGGAGGTGATTCCGGCTGTCAGAAGCTGATTCAGGTGAGCTGAAAAACGGAAAACGAAAACTCAAAAAACGTAAAGTAAAGGAGACGTTATGTCCTTTGCGCATCTGCACGTCCACACGGAGTACTCGCTTCTGGACGGCTCCAACAAAATCACCGAGTATGTCAGCCGGGTCAAAGAACTCGGCATGACGGCAGCGGCCATTACCGATCACGGCGTCATGTACGGTGTGATTGATTTTTATAAGGCCGCAAAAGCGGCGGGCATCAAGCCCATTATCGGCTGTGAGGTCTATGTCGCGCCCGGATCGCGCTTTGACCGCGAGCAGAGCCACGGGGAGGACCGCTATTATCACCTCATTCTGCTGGCGGAGAACAATACCGGATACGCGAACCTGATGAAGATCGTGAGCCGGTCCTTCACAGAGGGCTTTTATTACAAGCCCAGAGTGGACCTGGATCTGCTGCGCGAGTTCCACGAGGGGATCATAGCCACATCCGCCTGCCTGGCGGGAGAGGTCGCGCGCGAGATCGTCCGCGGAAACCCGGAGGCCGCCCGGGAGGCGGCAAAGCGCTACGAAGATATTTTCGGGAAAGGGTACTATTTCCTGGAGCTCCAGGATCACGGCTATCCTGACCAGCAGACGGTGAACGCCGAACTGCTCCGAATGAGCCGTGAGCTGGGAATCCCCCTGATCGCGACCAATGACTGCCATTACACTTACGCGGACGACGCAGAGGCGCATGACATCCTGCTCTGTGTCCAGACCGGCAAGAAGCTGGCCGATGAGAACCGCATGCGGTATCCGGGCGGCCAGTTTTACGTCAAGAGCGAAGAGGAGATGCGCCGCCTCTTTCCCTACGCGCAGGAGGCCCTCGACAATACCCAGCGCATCGCCGACCGCTGCAGCGTGGAGATTGAATTCGGGGTCATGAAACTCCCGCATTTCGACGTACCGGAGGGTTACGACTCCTGGACTTATCTGAACAAACTGTGCCGCGACGGCATGGAAAGGCGTTACCCGGGAATCTTTGAGGACGAGAAGCCGGGAACCCTGGCGAAGGCGGAAGATAATGCGGGGATCCCGCCGGACCCGGAAGACAAAGCCGGGATTCCGCCGGATCGGGAAAACAGTCCTCCTGGCAAAGCCAATGCCGTAAGTGAGCCGGGACAGGAGGAAAGAATGTATTCCGGCCTGTCCGCCAGGGAGCTTCGTGACCGTCTGGACTATGAATTGAATACAATCCGTCAGATGGGATACGTCGACTATTTCCTGATCGTCTGGGACTACATCAATTTTTCACGCGAGAACGGAATCATGGTCGGACCCGGACGAGGCAGCGCGGCGGGCTCCATCGTCTCCTATTCCCTGGGAATTACGGACATCGATCCAATCCGATACAACCTGCTCTTCGAGCGATTCCTCAATCCGGAGCGCGTTTCCATGCCCGATATTGACGTGGACTTCGGCTTCGAGCGAAGAGGAGAGGTTATCGATTACGTCACCAGAAAATACGGAAAAGACCGGGTTATGCAGATCATCACGTTCGGAACCATGGCTGCCAGGGGTGTCATACGCGACGTCGGCCGGGTCATGGACCTGCCCTACGGATTTGTGGATTCCATTTCCAAGATGGTGCCCCAGGAGCTGGGAATCACCCTGGAAAAGGCACTGAAAATGAGCCCGGATCTGCGCGGCACATACGAAAAAGACGACCGCGTCCACAAGCTGATCGACATGAGCCTGCGTCTGGAAGGTCTGCCGAGACACGCCTCCGTCCACGCGGCGGGTGTCGTCATCTGCTCTGAGCCCGCAGAGGACCTGGTGCCTCTCGCGCGTGCCCAGGACGGATCAACCACGACCCAGTTCCCCATGACGACCATAGAGGAGCTTGGGCTTCTCAAAATGGACTTCCTGGGCCTTAGAACATTGACAGTGATCCAAAACGCCGTGGAGATGGCAAACCGGTCGATCGAGGAAGCCGGGGGCGCTTACCCGCCCTTTGAACCGGCAGTCGGACCGTCCAGACCGACTGAGAATCCTCTGGGACCGGTGGTCTCCATGGATGCCCTGGACTACTCGGATCCCTGCATATACCGCTATATTTCAACCGGCAAAACCGATGGAATTTTCCAGCTTGAGTCGGGGGGCATGCAGAACTTTATGAAGGAGCTCCGCCCCGGGAATTTCGAGGACATCATAGCGGGCATCTCCCTGTACAGACCGGGGCCCATGGACTTTATCCCGCAGTACATCAAGGGCAAAAATAACCGGAGCGAGGTGCGTTACGCCTGCCCGGAACTTGAGCCCATCCTGCAGCCTACATACGGATGTATCGTTTATCAGGAGCAGGTTATGCAGATCGTCCGCGATCTGGGCGGCTACACCCTGGGCAGAAGCGACCTGGTGCGCCGCGCGATGAGCAAAAAGAAGCAGAAGGTCATGGAACAGGAGCGCCGCAACTTCGTGTACGGAAACCCCGAGGAGAATGTCCCGGGATGCGTCTCCCGCGGAATCGATGAGAATGTCGCTTCCGGCATCTATGACACTATGATGGATTTTGCCAAATATGCCTTCAACAAGTGTTCGACTCGTTCCGGCCTCAAATAAACAAAGGGCCGGCACGCATGGAAAGGTCTAATTACAAAGTGAGAATTGGTTCAAAAGCGGCCAGATCTCGCCTGTCCCGAAAAGAATTATGAAACCATCCATGATGGAGAACCAGCAACACGAGGAATGGAATGATGGAGTAACGCCCTGAAACATTCCCCCTGATACTCCGACTGGCTATAAACGGAAACGTCATTAGTCAGAAGTTCGGTGAAGTCGGCAGAAGTCGCCCTAAACGGAAAAGGAACCACAAAGTAACGTTGGTACAAAAGTGGCCAGAGCCCGCCCGCGTGAAAAGGAACCGGAGTATGCATGGACGATGATATGCCGGGGGTCTCAAAAATACCTATGGTGAGAATGACATAGCACCTATATGTCTGACGAACCTGCGAAGTTAAGAGTCTAGATGAAGCCTTTTGGGAAACCAAAAGGGACGCTGAAGCGTCGTCGGTGTGGTGGAGTAAAAATATTTGTTATGAAACACCATGAAGTGCGAAATCAGAGATGGTGGCGGGTGCTTCCAAGCCGACAGGATCAGAGCAAGGCACCTAAGGGTATAGATGAACAGATAGTGTTGTTGGAACGAGGAAAGGTATCAGAGAGGTTCATTTACCTCTAAATCGACGAATCATATAAGCGATTGAACTGATGCTGAAAAGCGAAGGTCGCACCAAAGAAGTTCCTGTAATGGGAATGGAGGAATGGCCTTTAGTCAGATGAATATTAAAGAGAATATCAAGCTTATAACAAGGATTACGAATAGGACCAAAAAGTCACTAAATTTCTAATACAAGAAAGGAGGTGATGCCTTGTGCCTAAGAAGAAAAATCCGAACGAGAAAGTAGCTGTTGTTGAGTCCGTCAGACATGCTGAATATTATGGAATACAGGAGACTTTCGATGACCTTTATCGAAAAAGTCTGACAGGGGAAATGTTTGACAACCTGATGGATTTAATCCTTAGTCGAGAGAATATCCTCTTGGCATATAGGAACATTAAAGCCAATAAAGGAAGCCGCACCCCGGGAACTGACAAAACGACCATTAAGAGCATCTCAAAAATGGGAGCAGACGAGGTGGTCGATACTGTTAGATTCATAATAAGCGGAAGTCGACACGGATACAGGCCAAAACCAGTTAGAAGAAAAGAAATCCCAAAAGCTAATGGCAAAACAAGACCACTGGGGATTCCCTGCATGTGGGATAGACTGGTGCAACAATGCATCAAGCAGATTTTAGAACCTATATGCGAGGCAAAATTCTCTAATAATAGTTATGGATTCCGACCAGGGCGAAGTGTAGAACATGCGATTGCAGAAACTCACAGGCTCATGCAACGATCTAAACTAAGCTATGTGGTGGAGTTTGACATAAAAAGTTTCTTTGATAATGTTAATCATTCGAAACTAATAAAGCAGATCTGGGCAATGGGGATACATGACAAGAAACTGATCTTCGTTCTGAAAAGGATCCTCAAAGCCCCTATCCAGATGCCAGACGGAAGCACAGTATTTCCTGATAAGGGAACGCTGCAAGGAGGTATCATATCTCCATTACTGGCAAATGTAGTGTTGAATGAACTGGATCACTGGATAGACAGTCAATGGTTAAATAGCCCGATCATTGATGAATATAAAAACCTTCCCAGAAACAAGAGCGGAAGGCTTATAAAGTCAAATGCATACGGGAAGATGCGAAAAACCAACCTGAAGGAGATGTATATCATTAGGTATGCTGATGACTTCAGAATATTCTGCAGAACATATGAAGACGCGGTGAAGATTAAAATGGCAGTCACAGGCTGGCTCTCTACACGGCTCAAATTAGAAGTCTCAGAGGAAAAAAACCGCATAACTAACCTTAGACGTAGATACATGGAATTCCTTGGATTCAAACTTAAACTATATGACAAAGGAAACGGTTGGAAAGTCAAATCACACATATGTGACAAGAAGTTCGAACTTATAACAAAAGAACTGATTGAACAGTTTAGTAAGCTTGCCCACGCAAAGAATAAGTACCATGAAATGGCCATCGCCAGAAGATATAATTCGATGGTGGTCTGCATTCAGAAATACTTTGGAATTGCAACGGACATAGCAAAGGACTTGAGAATAATCAAACATCGCATAGATGTTGTTGCGAAATCCCGGCTGCATGCCAAGAATAGCAGAATAAGCAAGCTTTGTAAGACTGGCAGAGAATTAACACTATTCGAAGCTGAGTCATACGGTAATTCAAAGGCCATAAGATATATCAAAGCCAGTGGAGAACCTATTTATCCATTAGGAGCAGCCAATCCCAGACCGCCTATTTCCAAGAAGCTCAGAACTTGTGATTATACGGAAGAAGGCAGAACAGGCAGGCATAACAAACTGAGGATAAATACATGGCTGCTGATTGATCTCATGAATAGTCCTACTCCAAAAGAAAGCATTGAGTACAACGACAATAAACTGTCGCTGTTTTCGGCACAATGGGGTAAATGTGCAGTCACCAAGAGAGTATTTAATTCGGTGAGTGAAATACATTGCCACCACAAAGTACCAAAGCATAAAGGCGGGGGAGACGAATATTCTAACCTTGTCTTAGTAGGAGAAGGTGTTCATCGCCTTATTCACGCCAGGAGAAACAGCACTATACAAAGGCTTCTGAACGAGTTAAAGCTTACACAAAACGAAATTGATGCGCTCAATCGCTACAGAATAATAGCGGGAGAGATTCCTATTCCTTTAGTCATGGCCTAATAGGCAACATTACATAACGATTTAATAGTCTTCGTTAGGACGACACTTCAAATTATGGTAGCTTGTTAATTCTCTTACCTGTTAAGGAAATTCAGCCATTCCTGCCAGGTACAAAGATTTATTTGATGGCACGCCGAGTGCGCTGAAAGGTGCACGCCCGGTGTAGAACGGGGGAAAAGTCGGAGATAGTCTCAAAGACTTACCTATCGTTATCTCATGCTGCCTGTTACGCTGTCGTTGCTTATCAGACAGCCTGGCTCAAATACTATTATCCTATGGAATTCATGGCGGCCCTGATGACATCGGTCATCGATCATCCGACCAAGGTCGCCTCCTATATCCTTTCCTGCCGTTCGATGAAGATACGGATCCTGCCTCCGGACATCAATGAGGGGGAGGCCGGCTTTTCTGTCTCATCAGGCGGGATTCGCTACGCGCTGACTGCCATCAAGGGAGTCGGACGTCCGGTGATCGATGCCCTGGTCAACGAGCGGCGCCTGCGCGGACCCTTCAAGGATATCCGCGACTTCCTGACCCGCATGGCTTCCCAGGAAAAGGACGTCAACCGCAGGACAGTCGAAAACTTCATCAAGGCGGGTGCTCTGGATTGTCTGGAAGGCACCAGAAAACAGCTGATGAGCGTTTATGTCAGAATCCTCGATGATCTGCAGAGCTCCAAAAAGAACGATATGGCAGGTCAGATGTCGCTCTTTGACATTGCGGACGAAGAAGACAAAAAGGATTACGAGATCCGGATGCCCGATGTGGGCGAATATCCGGAGGAATTGAAACTTGCCTTCGAAAAAGAGGTGCTGGGCATTTATGTCAGCGGCCATCCTCTGCAGGCCTACGAGGGTCTCTGGAGAAGCCACGTCACTGCCTCGGCCTCGGACTTTGTCCTGGAGGAGGAAACGGAGAGCCGCCTGGCCGACCGGCAGAAGGCTGTGATCGGCGGAATGATCTCCGAAAAAAAGATCAAGTACACCAAAAACGACCAGGTTATGGCCTTCCTCACGATTGAGGACATGACCGGAAACGTCGAGGTCAATGTATTCCCACGCACCTACGAGGAGAGCTCGGACATCCTGGATGAAGACAGCAAAGTCTTTATCAGCGGCCGTGTCTCCCTGGAGGAGGAAAAAGACGGCAAACTCATCGCGGAGAAGATCGTCTCCTTCGACGATGTGCCCCGCAGGGTCTGGCTCCGCTTCCCTTCTTTCGAAAAATGGAAAGAAAAGGAGCAGTCTGTGCTTCGTACTGTTGCGGAGCACGGAGGGCGCGACCAGGTCGTGATCTACATCGAGGACCGCAAGGCCAAAAAGACTCTGCCGCCCGGACAGGGAATACGCGCCGACGACACGGTGATCGGACTTCTGAGCGGGATCTGCGGAGTCCGGAACGTGGTCCTGCAGTAAAGAACGCTGTCCGCTGCCCGTCACATCCTAACGAGGGTGTATCGGGCAGCGGGCTTCCTTTCAGAGAGCCTCTTTACATGACCTTTTCGGGACTCTTTCAAGCCTTCTTTGGAGCCTCTTTTGGAGCCCCGCCCCACAGAATAAACAGTTGCAAAACTTGTGCAGATACTCTAAAATATTTCATGACGGACTATCTCGTTTTGGCATAATTTACAGCAGTCAGGGAGAAAAAACTGGGAATATTTCTTTCTGCTGGCATTCATGCCCGGACAGTGTTCCGGTTTACACATTTACAAACAGGATGCAGGAAAAAGGATACCGCGGAGACATTACGGTTTCCGACATGTCTGCCGTTCTGACGTCAGACATTGCATGATTGCGTCGGGAGAGATCCACAGACTGCGCACAGATTTTCCCTGTATTGCGGCACCCGTACTTCGAAAGAGAAGACATTGTGCATCGCCTTTTGCGTTGGCGGCACGTCATGTTGTTTACACGAAAAAGCGCGTGTAAGAGGAGGTATTTATGGCAGCAAAAAAAGAGTTTAATGCAATTGGCGTGCTTACAAGCGGCGGCGATGCTCCCGGTATGAATGCTGCGATCCGCGCAGTGGTCAGAGAGGCCCTTCACAACAAGGTCAAGGTCAAAGGTATCATGCGCGGCTACAAGGGGCTGCTCAATGAGGAAATCTTTGAGATGAAATCTGTCGACGTGGCCAACATCATTCAGCGCGGCGGCACGATCCTGGGAACCGCGAGATGTCTCGAGTTCAAAGAGCCTGAGGTACAGGCAAAAGCTGCTGATATCTGCCGTAAACACGGAATTGACGGCATCGTTGTCATCGGCGGAGACGGTTCCTACCGCGGCGCTCAGGCGCTTGCGCGCCAGGGAATCAACACGATCGGACTTCCCGGTACGATCGACCTTGACATCACATGTACGGAATATACGATCGGTTTCGACACTGCCGTCAACACGGCAATGGAAGCAATCGATAAGGTCAAGGACACCTCGTCCTCCCACGAGCGCTGCTCTATCATCGAAGTCATGGGCCGCCATGCCGGCTACATCGCACTCTGGTGCGGTATCGCCAACGGCGCCGAAGATATCCTGCTTCCTGAAAAATACGATTACAACGAGCAGAAGCTCGTCGACCATATCATAGAAAACCGCCGCAGAGGCAAGAGACACCATCTGATCATCAACGCCGAGGGCATCGGCCACTCCACTTCGATGGCCAAGCGCATCGAGGCGGCGACCGGCATCGAGACCCGCGCCACGATCCTGGGCTACATGCAGCGAGGCGGTGCACCTACATGTAAAGACCGCTACTATGCCTCTATCATGGGCGCCTATGCCACGGACATCCTCCTTCAGGGCAAGAGCAACCGCGTGGTCTGCTACCGCGACGGCAACTTTGTCGATCTGGACATCGAGGAAGCTCTGGCTATGACCAAAGAGTTCCCTGAGTACGAGTACAGGATCAGCATGAACCTCTGATCGGGAAAACGGCTGAATGACCGGTTTTCACATCTGTTCTGTTCCCTGCCGCGAAAGACTTACAGGCAGACATTCCCCGCCGCAAAAGATTTGCAGGCGGGCACCGGATCAGGGCAGTACCGGAGACTGCCGGAGCAGAGGAGATCTCCACTGTTTATACACAGAAGAAGAGGGCGGGCAGGGCTCGCCCTCTTTTTATGACACCTTATGACACAGCCCGTGAATTGTTTTTCCGTCTTGCGGCGACACCGGCCGGCCGGGGGGGGAGGGTGCAGAAGGCGGCAAAGCCGCATCTGCCCTGTCGGGCTGATTTAGAGGATGGTTTGGAGGCAGGAAAGGATTACTATGCCGGATAAAATCACATCGGTATCAAATGCCCGGATCAGGCGGCTGGTCGAACTGCGCAAAAAAGCGAAGCTGCGCCGGGAAACAGGACTGTTTCTGATCGAGGGCACCAGACTTTGCGCGGATACACCTGAGCCCTTTATCACGGAAGTATATGCGACGGAGGAATGGCTTTCCGATGCTCCGGACCAGGAGAAAGCCAGAATGTCAGGACTTCCCCTTACCATCGTCTCGGCGGAGGTCATGGCAAAGGCCTCTGACACAGAGAATCCGCAGGGAATCCTCTGTGTCACTAAAATACCGGTTTACACCATGGAAGAACTCCTGGGCAGGGACAAAAAAGAAGAGCCCCTGCTGCTGATCCTCGAGGACATCCGCGACCCGGGAAATCTGGGGACCATTTTCAGGACTGCGGAGGCAGCCGGAGCTACAGGGATCCTGATGAGCCGCGGAACAGTGGATCTCTTCAATCCCAAGGTGGTCCGCGCGACCATGAGCGCGATTTTCCGCATGCCCTTCGCGGTGAGCGGAGATCTGCCTGCTGACCTGCAAAGACTGCGTGAACAGGGAATCAGGAGCTATGCGGCCCATCTGGGCGGGAAAAGGGCTTATGACGCCCTCCCCCTCACAGGAGGCAGCGCCTTTTTGATCGGCAACGAAGGGAACGGCCTGTCGGAAGAAATTACAGAGGCGGCGGATGAAAAAATCATCATTCCCATGTCAGGAGGGGCGGAATCCCTCAACGCCGCGATGGCTGCCGGAATCCTCCTGTTCGAGGCCAGCCGCCAGCGCCGGGCTGCAGCCTCACAGTGAGAGAGGACTGGAAACAGCCTCCGGGCGTTTATTCTTGATTGCGGGATTGTTCTCCTGATGAAGCAGATTCAGCAGATTTCTTTTTCGCGCATGTTCCCTGACAACAATGCAGTTGCAGAGGTTACACGATGAAGAATTAAATTTTCCTGTTTTCTTTGCTTCTTTACATCGGAAGATGTAATACTTGTTTAGATTTTTTTCATTGAGGGCTTCACTCTGTTGTGCTACTATCTAAAAGAACGCTCTGATGAAAAAGAAAGTTTAAATGAAAACAGAACGTTTAAATGATAATATAACGCTCTGATGAAAAAGAACGTTTAACGAAAAAAGAGCGCTTTAACGAAAAACGAAGCTGACCAATGTTTCGCAGTCACATTTACGCTGGTGAAAGACAGCGGAAGGAGGCGGGCTTGAATGCAATTTTTATTTGGCTGCTATTGATTGCGGCACTGCTGCTGGTCGAAGCAATGACCGCGGGACTCACGACGATATGGTTTGCCGGAGGAGGCGTGGCTGCGCTGGTCTGTGCTTTTCTGGGCGGACCCTTCTGGCTGCAGACCGGCCTGTTCGCGGCTGTATCTCTGATCCTCCTGCTGGTGACCCGCCCGCTTGCTCTCAAATATATGCGCAAGGGGAGCGGCAAGAACAGCCTTGACCTGATGATCGGGAAAGAAGTCCTGGTCACGGAGAAAATCGACAATCTCCAGGGAACCGGAGAGGCCCAGCTGGACGGACAGTACTGGATGGCCAGATCCGATGACAGCGACCAGACCATTGAAAAAGGAGAAGTGGCTGTCATAAAGTCCATACAGGGAGTTAAGCTGATTGTCGCAAGAAAGCATAAGATGACAATATAAAAAACGACAATCCAGAAAACAACGATCTGGAAAACGGCAATACAAAAAATGACAACGTAGAAAGCGACAGTATAGAGAACAACAAAACAGAGAATGGCAAAAAAAACGGCAGTACAGATAAACTGTCTGCGCGGGCTTTTTACGGCAGGCGCCGGTTTTATCGAAACAGCGCGTAAAACCCCGGACGACAAGGCCATCCGCGGGCACATCACAATATGCTTTATAAAAATGCTTTATAAAATGATTCAATCATTTTATAAAATAGATGAATCCATTGATCTTAGAGAGGAGAATCAATATGGTATCTATGGTTTTTATTTTTCTGGTCATTATCATTATGCTTATGGTCGTGACATCCTGCATTAAGATCGTTCCGCAGGAGCACGCTTACGTCCTTGAGAGACTGGGAACGTATCAGGACACATGGCCGGCGGGTCTTCACTTTAAGACTCCCTTCATCGACCGTGTTGCCCGCAGGGTAAATCTCAAGGAGCAGGTTGTGGATTTCCCGCCTCAGCCGGTTATCACAAAGGATAACGTCACGATGCAGATCGACTCTATCGTGTTCTTCCGGATCACTGACGCGAAACTCTATACCTACGGTGTGGAAAATCCCATCATGGCAATTGAGAATCTGACAGCTACCACTCTCCGTAATATCATCGGTGATATGGAACTGGATGAGACACTGACTTCCCGTGAGACCATCAACACCAGGATGCGCGCGTCCCTGGACGTCGCGACAGACCCCTGGGGAATCAAGGTCACCCGTGTCGAGCTCAAGAATATCACACCTCCCACTGCGATCCGTGAGGCAATGGAGAAGCAGATGAAGGCAGAGCGTGAGAGACGTGAATCCATCCTGAAGGCAGAAGGTGAAAAGAAGTCCGCAGTCCTCGTTGCGGAGGGCCGTAAGGAATCCCTGATCCTCCAGGCAGAGGCTGACAAGCAGGCCACCATTCTGGCAGCTGAAGCGCAGAAAGAGCGCATGCTGAAAGAGGCAGAGGGCCGCGCGGAAGCGATCCGCAAGGTGCAGGAGGCGAATGCGGACGGTATCCGCATGATCCGCGAGGCTGGCGCAGACCAGGCAGTCCTGACACTCAAGAGCCTCGAGGCATTTGCCCAGGCGGCAGATGGCAAGGCGACCAAGATCATCATCCCTTCCGAGATCCAGGGTATCGCCGGACTGGCGGCATCCCTCAAGGGAATCGCGGAGACCGGAAACAGTGCCGGCGCGCAGGCTCCCGCGGCAAATACAGCAGACAAAGCGTAAACGAGCGGTCAGATACCGCACGAGCGCGATATTCAGATAACCGCCTGTCCACATGATCAAAAAAATACCGCGGCAAACACATATGCCCTGATATTTCCAGAAAGGACGAAATACATGATCAACCTCAAAGACAGAGACTTCTTAAAATTACTGGATTTTACATCCGAGGAGATTTTTTCCCTTGTGGAACTCGCTGCGGACCTGAAGGAAAAGAAGAAAAAGGGAATTCCCCACAGGTACTGTGAGGGAAAGAACATTGCCCTGATTTTCGAAAAAACCAGCACCCGCACGAGATGCGCTTTTGAGGTCGCCGGCCATGATCTGGGAATGGGCGTCACCTATCTGGATCCGAGCGGATCCCAGATCGGGAAAAAGGAGAGCATTGCCGACACAGCCCGTGTTCTGGCAGGTATGTTCGACGGTATCGAATACCGTGGTTTCGAACAGGAAATCGTGGAGGAACTGGCGAAATATTCGAAGGTCCCCGTCTGGAACGGTCTCACCAATGAGTTTCATCCCACCCAGATGCTGGCAGATCTCCTGACCATCCGCGAGAATTTCGGGCGGATCAAGGGAGTCAGGCTGAGCTTTTTCGGCGACTGCCGCTACAATATGGCCAATTCCTGGATGGTGGCCGGAGCCAAGTGCGGCATGCACATCACCCTGTGCGCCAACCGCACTTATTTCCCGGATCCTGAACTTGTGAAGGAGTGCAGGGCCATCGCGGAGCAGACCGGCGGCAGCATCACTCTGGAAGAAGATCCCCGCGCAGGCGCAAAGGACGCTGACGTTCTCTACACTGATGTGTGGGTGTCCATGGGCGAGCCCATGGAGGCGTGGGCGGAGCGCATCGGGCAGATGAAACCCTATCAGGTCACTGAGGAACTCATGGGCCTGGCTTCTGAAAACGCGATTTTCATGCACTGCCTGCCCGCCTTCCACGACCTCGGAACGACCATCGGAAGACAGATCCACGAGCAGTTCGGACTGAAAGAACTCGAAGTGACCAACGAGGTCTTCGAGGGACCCGCTTCCCGCGTCTTTGAAGAGGCGGAAAACCGCATGCACACCATCAAGGCCGTGATCGCGGCGACCCTGGTCTGAGAGTGCATCGGCAAGCGCATCGACATTTAAAAAATCCGTTTGGATAAACATCAGGATAAGCGTCTGAGATATGTTTCTCAGATAAACGTTTTTGATTTTTAAGATAAGAGAAACCGATTCGGGCTCAGGGGCGAAAGCCTGTGAGCCCGAAATAGCGGAAAAAGGATTGCAGGGTGGACAGAAAAAAGGAAATTCTGAGGCGGCTGACAGAAACGGAAGGATTCGTATCGGGGCAGGAGCTGTGTGAAATGCTCCGTGTCTCCCGCACAGCTGTCTGGAAAAATATTCAGAAACTGAAAGAAGAGGGATATCCCATCGAGGCGGTGACCAATAAAGGCTACCGCCTCCTTTCGATGAAAGAAACAGATATTTTCAACCGGGAGCAGATCGTCGGGAAACTCTCCACATCCTGGGCGGGGCGACCTCTGATTTTTAAGGAGGAGACCGGATCCACCAATGACGATGTATTTGCTCTGGCGGCGGAGGGATGTCCTCACGGGACGCTTGTCGTCGCGGCAAGACAGACTGCCGGCAAGGGCAGGCGGGGCAGGACCTGGATCTCCCCGCAGGAGGGGAACATTTATATGAGTATTCTCCTCAAACCCGACCTGCGCCCCGAAGTCACCCCCATGCTGACCGTCGTGATGGCCCTGTCGGTCTATCAGGCTGCGGAAAGCATCTGCGGGGATTCGCCCGGATGCCGGTTCGGAATCAAGTGGCCCAACGATATCGTCGCGTCTGTCGACGGCGGAGCTTATCGCAAACTCTGCGGAATCCTGACGGAAATGCGGATGGAGGACAGCGAGATCAGCGCGATCACCATCGGGACAGGACTCAACGTCAACCAGACCGAATTTGCCCCGGAAATCGCTGAGAACGCGACTTCTTTTTCCCTTTCCACGGGGAAAAAGATCAACCGCGCGGCACTGACCGCCGCCATCTGGAACCACTTTGAAAAGAATTATGCCCTGTTTGTGCAGAATCAGGACTTTTCCGCCCTCCGCCCGGCATATGAGGCAGGTCTGGTGAATTGCGGCAAGAGCGTGCACGTGCTGGACCCCAGGGAGCCCTTTACCGGGACTGCCATTGGAATCAACGATTCGGGAGAACTCCTTGTGCAGCCTGACGGAGGCGGCCCGGTCCGCGTGATCGGATCAGGAGAAGTCTCCGTGCGAGGCGTTAAGGGCTATGTCTGAGCCGGATTCTGATGGCCGCGGAGGACACTCCTGGAATCGAGGGAAAAGGTCCTGCACCCGCGCAGGATTCTGATAGCCGCAGAGGACACTCCTGGAATCGAGGGAAAAGGCCCTGCACCCGCGCAGGATTCTGATAGCCGCGGAGGACACACTGCATACAGATTACTTTGAGAACAGAAATCGATATAGATTTAAATAGAATAGAGGAAAGACTGGCTTTCATGGAACCGACAATGAACAATGAAGAAGAGTTTGCCGGACAGGACAAATACAGGATTATTATCTGCGGGGCAAATTCCTACGAGAAAAAGTATTTTTTTAATAAAAAATTTGACAGACTTCCCGAGAACATCAAGGATGAACTGCACATTATCTGTGTGCTGTTCACCGAGGAGGTCGGCGGAGTCTTCACTATTTCCTTCACTCCTTTCGGCCACATAGAGTTCGATATGCAGCACGCAGAGGACGATATGTTTTATGATGAGATTGGCGCCCGCCTTCTGATCAAGGAGATCCGCAGGAAGAAAAAGGAGATGCTGGATGCTCTCTCAATTTATTTCCGCGTGACCTTTTTGCATCAGAATCCGGCGGACCTCATCGAAAATTACGAGGAAGAAGAGTAAGCCGAAAAGAAGAGTAGGCCGAAAAGAAGAATAAGCCGAAAAGAAGATAAGAAAGCAGGAACATCGGATTAAATATTATGACAGAAAATAAAAATACACCTTTTCAGATCGGAGAGGTGACAATTCCGGGCAGGGTCATCTTTGCGCCTATGGCAGGCGTGTCCGACCTTCCCTTCCGGCTTCTCTGCCATGAGCAGGGGGCGTCGCTCGTGTGTATGGAGATGATCAGCGCCAAAGCCATTACCTATAACAATGCCCGCACCGCGGACCTCATGGAGACCAGCCCCGCGGAAGCACCGGTGTCGCTGCAGCTTTTCGGCTGCGAACCGGAGACCATGACCCGTGCCTGCAGGATGATCGAGGACAGAACCTTTGATATTCTGGATATTAATAT
Organism: Lachnospiraceae bacterium; assembly: GCA_045117315.1. Lineage (GTDB taxonomy): Bacteria > Bacillota > Clostridia > Lachnospirales > Lachnospiraceae > CAG-791. Next base: position 34,198 of record JBGUNJ010000230.1, read on the forward strand.
GGGATGCCCTGTACACAAAGTCGTCGCCAACGGCGAGGGATCTGCCCTGATGAAAAATCCTTCTCTGATCGAAAAAATGGTGGCGGCTGCCGTCGAGGGTACCAGCCGGCCGGTCACCGTCAAGATCCGGAGAGGATTTGAGGAAGGAAGCGACAATGCGGTTGAGTGTGCGCTGGCTGCTCAGCAGGGAGGCGCTTCCGCTGTCGCCGTCCATGGCAGGACTCGCGCCCAGATGTATTCGGGAAAGGCAGACTGGACCTGCATAGCCCGGGTGAAAGAGGCCCTTAAGATTCCCGTCATCGGAAACGGGGACATCGTGGACGGACCGTCCGCCCTGCGGATGATGGAAGAGACCGGATGCGATGCAGTGATGATCGCCCGCGCCGCCAGAGGAAACCCATGGATCTTCCGCGAAGTGACCAGCTATCTGACAGACCGGACAATCCCCGAGCGCCCGGCACGCCGGGTCATCGTCGGGATGATCATGCGCCATGCCCGCATGCTCTGCGAATACAAGGGAGAGAGAATCGGGATCCGCGAAATGCGGTCCCATGCTGCCCAGTATCTCACGGGCTTCCCCTCCGCCGCCCGCGTGCGCAATATGATCGTGAAGGTCAGCACTCTCCGGGAACTTGAACAGATTCTGAAAAAAGAATATCCCTACGCGGCGCAGTGAAAATATTGTTTTTGACTTGAATAAAAAACCGCTATCCATACACCATGTGAACACGTCTGTGGTGTAAGGATAGCGGTTTTGCTTTATGACACGGCCCGTGAAATGTATTTTCCGCCTTGAGGCGGACACGGGCCGGTCGGGGGTAGAGGGCGGCGCGGCCGCCTCTACCCTATTTTAATCATCCGAACTGGATACCGGTCGGCCGGCAGTGATCAGCCTGTGAAACATCTGCCGGCACATGGCACATATCCGGTGCCAGAGTCTGAAGTATCAGAATCTGAAGTAACAGAGCCTGAAGTGTCGGACTTTGAAGTGTCTGACCTTGAGGTGTCTGATCCTGAGGTGTCAGGCACTGAATCCCATATTACATGGGTCTGGGTGTGTAGCTTGTGTGAAGGAGGCTGTGGGCTTTTGCCTTGCCGGGAGCCTCAAGATACTCGTCATACAGCATCTCGCAGACAGGGCTCTCGTGAGAGCAGCGCAGCTCGTTCTCTTTGTCGGAATCATACAGAACCGCAGAACGCAGACCCTTGAGGTCGACATAGTTGCGGACAGAGTCACTCTGAACGGGCTGGCCGCCGCCGTTGATGCAGCCGCCGGGACATGCCATGATCTCGATGAAGAGATAGTTCTTCTCTCCGCTCTGGATCATGTCGATGACCTTGCGGGCATTGCCCAGGCCGCTGGCGACACAGACGTCGACTTCCGCGCCGTTGATACGGTAGGTGGCTTCCTTGATGCCCTGGGTTCCCCGGACATCCATGAAGTCGATCTTCTCGTTGGTGCCGTCGAGGATGTTGGCAGCGGTACGAAGAGCCGCCTCCATAACACCGCCGGTAGCGCCGAAGATCTTGCCTGCACCGGATGCGATGCCGAAAGGATCATCAAAGTCCTCACCCTGGAGGTCTTTAAAGACAATACCGGCGCCCTTGATCATACGGGACAGCTCCCTGGTGGTAAGGGCTACGTCGACATCCGGGATTCCCTGCTGGGAGAGCTCGGGGCGTGTAACCTCGAATTTCTTGGCTGTGCAGGGAATAACACTGACGACAAACAGATCCTTGGGATCAATGTGATTCTTCTGGCAGTAGTAACTCTTGAGGATCGCGCCGAACATGCCCTGCGGGGATTTGCAGGTGGACAGGTGCGGCAGCATGGAAGGATAGTTGTGCTCCATGAACTTGATCCAGCCGGGGCAGCAGGAGGTGAACATGGGAAGCGGCGGCTTATCCAGCTTCTTGGAGGTGATGCGGCTGATGAGCTCGTTGGCCTCCTCGAGGATGGTAAGGTCCGCTGTGACGTTCATGTTGAAAACTTCTACGTCACCCAGCATGCGGATGGCCTGGACCATCTGTCTCTCGACATGGGTTCCCGGAGGCATGTCGAAGCACTCTCCCAGGGTCGCTGCGATCGAAGGAGCTGTAAAGAAGACGACCTTCTTCTGGGGATCCGCGATGGCATCCCAGACATCGTCGATGTTGCTCTTCTCATACAGAGCACCGACAGGACATGCGACGATACACTGGCCGCAGCCCACGCAGGAAGTGGTAGCAAGGCTCTGGTCGAAGGGAGAACCGACACGTACATCGTAGCCGCGGCGGATCTGGCCGATGGCGCCGACGGTCTGCACGTTATTGCAGGCAGAGACACAGCGCAGGCACTGGATACATTTATTGTTGTCACGGACTACATAAGGGGTGGCATCGTCGATTTCGTATGCGGGCTCTTCTCCCTTGAAGTGGTCTTCGTCAATACCGTAGTCATAAGCCAGCTTCTGCAGTTCGCAGTGGTTGCCGCGCACGCAGGAGAGACATTTCTTGCGGTGCGTGGAGAGGATGAGCTCGATGGTGGTCTTTCTGGACGCACGTACCGCTGCTGTATTGGTCATGACTTCCAGACCTTCTTCGACGGGATAAGTGCAGGCTGCGGTCAGTCCGCGCCTCCCCTTGATCTCGACGACACAGACACGACATGCGCCGATGCAGTTGATATCCTTGAGGTAGCAAAGAGAAGGGATCTCAATATTTGCCGCCTTGGCCGCCTGCAGGATGCTGGTGCCCTCCGGAACAGTGACCGGGATATCATTGATTTTTAAGTTAATCATTTTTTTCACTTTTATCATCCCTCCTTATTCCATATAGACGGCATCGAACTTACAGTTCTGTTTGCAGAGACCGCACTTGATGCAGGTATCGATATCGATATGGTGAGGCTCCTTGACAGTTCCGCTGATCGCACCCACAGGGCAGTTCCTGGAACAGAGCGTGCAGCCTTTGCACTTGTCGGGATCGATCTGGTAATGCAGAAGCTCTTTGCACTTCTTCGCGGCGCATCTCTTGTTGACGATATGTTCGACGTACTCTTCGCGGAAATAGCGGAGTGTGGAGGTTACAGGGTTGGAAGCTGTCTGGCCGAGAGCGCAGAGGCAGGAGACCTTCATGTGGGCTGCCAGCTCCTCGATCTTGTCAAGCTCCTCGAGCGTTGCCTTGCCGGTCGTGATGTCGTCCAGCATCTGCAGCAGACGGTGCGTGCCGATACGGCAGGGTGAACATTTGCCGCAGGACTCCTCACAGATGAACTCCATGTAGAACTTGGCGATATCTACCATGCAGGTGTCTTCATCCATGACGATGAGTCCGCCGGAACCCATCATGGAGCCGATTCTCTGCAGGCTCTCATAGTCAATGGGTGTGTCAATATGAACGGACGGAATACATCCGCCGGAAGGACCGCCGGTCTGGGCAGCCTTGAACTTTTTGCCGTTGGGGATGCCGCCGCCGATTTCCTCGATGATCTCGCGCAGGGTGGTTCCCATGGGAACCTCCACCAGGCCGACGTTGGTGATCTTGCCGCCGACTGCGAAAACCTTGGTGCCCTTGGAGGTCTCGGTACCGATAGAGGAATACCAGTCTGCACCCTTGCGGATGATCTGTGCCACGTTCGCATAAGTCTCAACGTTGTTGAGTACTGTGGGCTTCTTGAAGAGTCCCTCAACTGCAGGGAACGGAGGTCTGGGACGGGGCTCGCCGCGCTTTCCTTCGATGGAAGTCATAAGCGCAGTCTCCTCACCG
>JBGUNJ010000231.1:0-23036 GCA_045117315.1 Lachnospiraceae bacterium
TCATTCCGGGATCCTTCCAGAGAAAAATTGACAGCCGGTCACGGCAGTTCGAACACTCCCTTATATGGGGAAGCAAAAGCCAGCTAACTCATGACTGAAGTCACAAGAATGCGCTGGCTAGTCTTTCAACTACAATAGCACTCCTGCAGCCGTCATACCGCGGCAGCAGGAGTGCTGTCTTAGAAAAATCACACCCAATGTCATAATCTCAGTGTATAGAGGAGAAGCACCCCCAATATCTGCCTTCAGTCAGAGTTTTACGTCAAGCGCCGGTTTTGAGCGCTCAGGCGCGCAAAAGCACGTCGCGTTTCAGGCGGCCCTTTGACAGGAATCATTCCTTTTCTCCTGCATTTCCCGCCAAAACTGAGTGAACATATCATCACCTGAATAGTGGGGATAATTATAACAGAATAGAAAAAACCGGTCAATGAGTCAGCTTCTGCCTCAGCCGCAATCCCCTGTCGTCTGCCGCGATCAGCATGAAAGCAGTCCGGCATGAAACGCGATAAAAAGTAACCCGCACCCCCGGCAGCACTGGGAGAAATCCGCGCAGGCGGTTGCAGTATACCGACTTGTTGTGCATAATTAACGAAGGCAAGATGATCCACACACGTGTCTCAGCGACAAGGAGTATATCTCATGGACAATTATTCGATTCTTATCCCTTCATACACGGTCGGATGCAATGCTTACCGGCAGATTCCGAAATACTGTTCTCTGTACGGTCACAGTGCAGTAGTAATCGGAGGTCAAAAGGCCATGGCGGCGGCACGAGAAAAGCTTCTGGCAGCCACAGAGGGTTCTCCTGTCCACATCACATCATTTGTTCTATACGGCACTGACGCCACCTATGAAGCAGCAGACGCCCTCTGCGCACTCTCTGAAGTCCGCGAGGCGGACATGATCTTTGCGGTCGGCGGCGGTAAGGCTGTGGATACATCCAAGCTTGTAGCGCTCCGCCTGAATAAGCCTTTTTTCACCTTCCCCACGATCGCCTCCAACTGCGCCGCCGCTTCCTCCCTGGCCATCGTCTACAATACAGACGGAACTTTCCGCGACTTCATCCATTATCTGGATACCACAAGGCATGTCTTCATCGACACAGAGATCATCGCGCAGGCTCCCTGGGAATTTCTCTGGGCAGGAATCGGAGACACCTATGCCAAATACTACGAGGTCAACCTCTCGGCACGCGGAGAGCAGCTCCCCTACTATCTGGCTATGGGCGTGCATATGAGCCGCATGTGTATGGAGACCTTGATAGAGCACGGTGTACAGGCCCTTTCGGACAACCGCGCCGGCCGGGAAAGCGACGCCCTGCGTGACTGCGCGCTTGCCATCATCATCACAACCGGCTGGGTGTCCATGCTCGTCGCAAGAGAACATACTATGGACTACAACGGCGGTGTCGCACACGCACTATTCTACAGCCTCTGCGAACTGCCGGGTTTCGATGAGACCCACATCCACGGAGTCGTCGTTGGCTTCGGGGTCCTGCTGCAGCTCCTTCTCGACGGCCAGACAGAAGAGTTTGAAAAGCTTTATGCTTTCAACCGGCAGATCGGCCTGCCCGTAAGCTTTGACGAGATCGGCGTCTCTTTGCAGGATCTTGAGAAAGTGGCAGACCGCATCGTACACGACGAAGATCTCGAGCATTTCCCCTACCGCCTGACTGCCGCGCAGATCATGGAGGCGGCAAAGAAGCTGGAGCACACACATTGAAACATCTGGTTTCCTTTTTGGGAGCGTGTATTCCGCTGCCCGGCTTTACAGGTATTGCGCCATAAAGAATAAACTGCCGGCCCTTCCGTGTGATTTTCTTTTCACACTGGCGGGGCCGGCATCTTTGTCTCTTTATTTCGAATTCAGGACCCGCTCGCGAGTCTTGCGCGCGTATCCCACGACTGAAGTCGCGGATATTGCGCGATGAAGAATAAAACTGAGGAAAATCAGCTGTTATTTCCCTCAAAATAACGTTCAAGGAACTGTTTTGTACGGTCCTCCCTGGGATGTTCGAAGACCTGCTCAGGTGTTCCGCTCTCCACGACATATCCCTGATCCATGAAAATCACCTTATCAGAGACATCGTGGGCAAATTTCATCTCATGTGTAACAATGACCATGGTCGTATGTTTATCCGCGAGCCCGCGGATGACCTTGAGCACCTCACCGGTCAGTTCCGGGTCAAGCGCGGAAGTCGGTTCGTCAAAACACAAAATGTCCGGATGCAGCATCAGAGCGCGCGCAATCGCCACCCTCTGCTGCTGGCCTCCCGAGAGCTGATACGGATAATAATCGAGCTTATCAGAGAGACCGACACTGCTCAGAATCGCCGTCCCCTCCTGCAGGATCTGATCCATTGCCTTCTTGCGGTTGGACTTGAAACTGTCCGAATCTTTTTCCAGCAGTTCTCTTGCCAGCGTCACATTCTGCAGAGCAGTATACTGCGGGAACAGATGAAATGCCTGAAATACCATACCGAAATGCAGCCTGTTTTTCCGGATTTCCTTTTCGCTGAGCATAGACGGATTCTTTGCGTCATAAATCACATTTCCGCCGACCAGAATCTGCCCTTCTGTAGGCTGTTCCAGAAAGTTGAGGCAGCGCAGAAGCGTTGTCTTGCCGCTGCCGGAAACACCGATAAGGGCAAGTGCCTCGCCCTTGTTCAGAGAAAAATCAATGCCCTTGAGCACTTCCAGATTGTCAAATCGTTTTTTCAGCCCGCGCACTTCCAGAAGAGGACCGCTGCTGTTTTCCAGATGACCTTGCATGCCTGTAGTTATGACCTCCTGTTATCAAACATTCAAGACCCGCCCACGAGTCCTGCGCCCATGCGCAGCATGGATTTCAAGTCTGCGTGGATGCTGCGTCTTTGCTTCGCATAAGCCGTGTAAGAGCATCATCTTCCGACAACTTTGTAAAACAGAGATGTCCCGCACGGCGTGGTGCGTCCGGCACACCGCCGGTGTGTCGGATCGTTTCTTCTTCATCGCGTGATCGCACCCGCGATGAAGCGAGTTTCCTTTTCCGAACGCATATCCGTGTCTCAAATCACGGGTATTGCGCAATGAAGAATAGACTGAATCCGCATATGATCTGAGCAGCGCGCTGCTTTCATCACGGTTTATGCCTTGAAATAGTCCATCTTCTTCTCCAGACGGTTCAGGAGAATCGTCAGGATTCCGGTCATCGCCAGAAAATACAGTCCGGTCGAAAACAGCGGCCAGATCAGGCCTTTTTTCGTAAAACGTTCTGCGCACATAATGATTTCCGTAAGACCGATGACACGCGCCAGAGAAGTATCCTTGGTCAATGTGATAATCTCATTGCCCATGGACGGTGTTATCCTTTTCACCACCTGCAGCATGACGACCTTAAAGAAGGTCTGTGTGCGTGTCATGCCAAGGACCGCACAAGCCTCGTACTGTCCCTTCGGAATGCTCTCGATTCCGCCGCGGTAGATCTCGGAAAAATAGGCCGCATAGTTTATCACAAAAGCCACTGCTGCCGCAGTAAAGCGGCTGGACATGGGCTTGTCAAACAGAAGGCCGGGCGCATATAACACCACGAAAAGCTGAAGCATTAGAGGAGTACCGCGAATAATCCAGACAAAAGTCCTGGTAAACAGGCGGACCGGGGTAATGCGGGTCATAGACCCCAGCGTGATCAGAAGCCCCAGCGGAACAGCCAGCAGAAGCGTCACAAAAAATAATTTCAGATTTTCAAATAATCCCGAATTAAGGGATTCAATTACTGCGCTTGTCGTGGTCATAGAAACCTCATCATGAAAACACGTAACTAAGATTCTTTAACAGACAAATTGTTGCCTGCAGCCGGAAGCGGCTGCAGGCAGCAAATGAATGAACAATTATTCTGCAGATATACTGCAGTATCCGGAAATACCGGCTTTTCTAATCGATTATCCGATCAGATTATTTGATCAGAATATCACTCAGACCGTACTTCTCGGCAATAGCCTCAACAGTGCCGTCCTGATACAGCTCCTGGATGGCTGCGCTTACCACTGCCTCAGTGTCGGAACCTTTGCGGAAAGCGATGCCGTACTGCTGCTCGCCGAAGTTGTTGTCCAGATTGACGACCAAGTCGTCATAGTCTGTTCCCTCACCGACCATAGCCAGCGCGCATACGCTGTCAACGATTGCCAGATCAGCAGTTCCTGACTTTACTTCCATCAGAGCCTTTGCCATGGAATCAACAGGTGTGTATTTTGCATCCTTGAAAAACTCGCTGGGAGAAACTTCTACAGTGTCATCATCCGGGATGTCACCGAGCAGTTTGCCTTCGCCGGTAGAACCCTGCTCTGCTACGACGCTCAGTCCCGCAGGGCCGTTAGCCATAATCTCTTCCTGGCGGTCAGCCTTCATGACCAGTGCCTGTGTATTCAGCAGGTAAGGAGCGGACATGCTCATGTTCTGTTTGCGCTCCTCTGTGATGCACATACCGTTCCAGATGCAGTCGATATTCTTGGAATTGAGCTCAATCTCCTTGGAATCCCAGTTGATCTCCAGGAACTCAGGCTCCACGCCGAGTTTCTCGCAGACAGCCTTTGTCAGCTCTGTGTCAAAACCGACCAGCTCGCCGGTCTCATCCTCATAGTTCATGGGCGCAAACATTGTGATGCCGACGACCATTTTTCCTTTTTCCTGAATGTAAGCCCAATCGGAGTCTTCAGCTGCCGCTGTCTGAGCTGCTGCTTCGGTAGATGCAGGCGCTGCAGCCTCTACAGTAGAGGCAGGTGCGGCGTCTTCTTCCTGACCGGTCACGGCTCCTGCTTCAGCCCCTGCTCCAGCTTCCGCTTCGGCCTTGGGCTCTTCACCTGCGGGTGCGCCTGAAGAACCGCCTGCGCCACAGGCTGCGAGCATGGACGCTCCCAGAATTGCTGCCAATATAACTGCCAATTTCTTTTTCATAAATAACCTCCTGCTACGTATGCTTTTACAATTTAGCACAATGCAGTGCTATTATACTGAAATAAAATCGAAATGGCAAGCCATATTCCATTATTTCCCGGCACTTAACGCTTAATGGTTACTGTCCACGCCCCCTCGGAGGGCGTCCTCTAAGGGCGAGGACATGTAACGATTGATTGCACGCGGCGATTCAGCAGTGCGAAGCTTTGTTATATACTTCGCTGTGCGCAGCGCACTATGCGGGTGGGTTCGCGCCCTTGAACCCGGGCTTTAAGCGTGGTTTTCAACTCACTCCCCGACTGCAGGGCATTACTGCTCAATCATCAAAAGGAATAAATACCTGGTCGTGGTCGATGACCGTGTCCTCCGTCAGCCTCTGCCCGTCCTCGCCGGTCCATCCGTCGACCTGCCCGTATTTTTTCCTGAAGCTGGAATACAGATACTCTCCGTACTCATTTACAGGAACAAATCCGATCTTCTCTCCCTTCCGGATATAAATATCCATATCCGAAAAGCCGTAGCGAAGGGTCACCTTACAGTATTCCTGCGGATCATCCCGGTAATCCCGCAAAAAGGCCATGCGGCCGGACAGCCAGTCCCTGATTGCAAGGGCGCTCTGCCTGAACTCATTTTCCTCTCCCCAGCGGGCGCAGTCCATGGCAGCCGAGGTCTCCATAGAATCAATCAGGGCATCTGAACCCTCCAGCCATTTTTCCAGAGCCGGATAAAACTCTTTATTTGAAAAATCTTTCACTGCCTTCGAAAATGACGGGTGGCTTTCAAGCTGAGTGAGCCAGCCCTCCCTGTGGTCGGAAAGCCACATGCTGTGACGCATGACATTGGGCAGTCTTCCCAGACCGGTCGCGCCCATGGAAAGATCAAAGTCCCAGACGGGGCCGCAGTAGAGAAGGGGGTCGTCCGGTTTTTTGAAGACAAAAAAGCTGAAACTCTCCACATCCCACTGGGCCATGAAATCCTGTATCACATACATTTTGACCCAGGAATCCATGTCCATATACTGCTCCCAGGATTTTCCGGTCTCCGGATTCACGCCGTCTTTCTGATAGAAGGCCTTTTCCGCCTTCCTGACATAGTCCGCTATATACTCCTCTTCCACCAGAGGGGCGGCTTCCGGATATTTGACGACGAAATGATGTCTGTCGGTGGAAAACCAGTATTTCTCCTCCTCGTACCGGCCGTCCATCTCCAGCAGGTATCCGCCGCTGATATTGTCGGGGACAGACTGCTGTGAAGAGGCATGTATTTCAAGTCCGTCCTGATCTATGTGGTCGATTTTTTCAAACAGGTCTCCCGGTTCGGAGCCGGATCCGGTTTCCTCATCGATCTCTCCGGACTCGATCGCCGCTCGATAGTTTTTTTCTTCAAGATCCCCGATCCGGACGCTTCCTCCCCTGGCGTTTGGACGCTGTGCCAGAAGGTAGAAGCCGTTGTAAATACCGTTAAAGTACACATTGATATAAGTGTTCTGAGGAGTGGCGGGCATCCGGCAGGCAGCGGCCAGATCGAATACAGTCTTGTTTTTCAGTTTGGAGTCATCCGAATGATTTGCGATCAGGGCAAACTTCTCTGACTCTTCCATTCCCAGAACGCTGCGTACCGAGGCCAGATTCAGGCTGTACTGCTTTTTGTCGGATTTCCAGCTGCTGTTGCCCCGTCCGTGGATCCTGCACCTTCCGGAGGCGTCTTTCTGACCCTCCTCCGAATAGAAAACGTAGCGGCCCTCCTCCTCGACGTTCTTATCGGCGTTGACCACGTCCATGCTGCCTGAAGCTGTCGACAGGTAGAGTGTCGGAACCGAATCAGCGCTGTAGAGCACGACTTCCGCCTCCTCCAGGGTCTTGTTGTTCCAGTCCACAGCCGAAGCATGCAGGACAGAGCCGTCGGGAAAATCGCTCCACGTGACTCTGTCTCCGCTCCTGACAGACAGGTCAGGAAGGTTCTTCTCTTCGCTCTCGAGAACCAGGGTCTTGAAATGGTCGAAGCGGATATAAGACCTCTCCGACAGGTCGGAAGGAATATAGGCCCCCCAACGGTCCTCCTCGTCCTGGCAGAGCCAGATCATCTGCCGGGAATCGGCGGGAATAAGGGATGCCTGCGCGGGATCCTCTTTTTCTTCCTTTTCGGAAATTCTCCCGCTGCCGGCTCCCGGTCCGCAGATCCTGATATTTTCGAATAATGAATGCTCTTTTTTGTAGAGCCGGGCCTCCCGGTTTTTCTCCTCCAGAAGCCTGTGTCCTGCCAGCATCATGATCAGGAGCATGATCAGGGACATTCCGGTCAGGACAGCCCTAATAATATTTTTCTTCATCTGTATTGATCTTACCCACAGGATCCTGACGGATCATTTTCATAGCGTCTGCGTTTACCTTGCCGTGACTGCGTTTTCCGGGGCGGTTGCCGGCTCATGGGCCTGCTCCTTCCCTCCGGTTCAATCCATCTTGTTTCTGCCCGATTGCCCGATTCCACGGAAATCTCGTTCCGGGGAGGCTGCAGCCTTATGCGCCGGCTCCTTCAGTCCGCTCAGGGCTGCATATTTCTGCGCAGGCCTTTGGGATAGTGGTTTTTCAGCATGGATCCCACAGCCTTGCCCCAGCCGGCGGCACAGCCGTCGATCAGGACCAGCGTCCATCCGTTTTCACAGTCCGGAGGCAGGGGGATGGATTCTCCCCTGAACCAGGCATAAGCGGCGGGACTTGCTCCCGGCAGATCGACCGCCCTGCGCACTTCCTCCCTGCGCAGGGCCATGCCCAGCGAATGTGCGGGGACAAATCGTCCCTTCACAGCCGTCCCCAGCTGCAGGCCGGGACGCAGGACACGCATGCCGGCAAAAGACATCGTGTCCGCCGGAAAAGGAAGGGCATACAAAGATTCTCCGAAAAGGAGAAGATTTTTCTCCCCGAAGAGAGTTCCAACTTGTCCGGCAGGTTCAGGACAGACGCCTTTGGAATCGCATCGGCTGTTCTCTCCCGTCAGAGACGTCAGAGAGTCCGCATCCTCTTCCGAAAGAAGCGAGGGGGGGACAAGGACATCATCCCTGAACTCTCTCCAGAGCAGCAGCATCTGTGAGAAGCCGGAATCCTGCAGAGATTTTCCGTCTCCTGCCTTCTTTCTTTTTATTCTCCTATCCTTTTTCTTTTCAAAAATATCTTCACCCGGGTATGCGGCAGGCCCGGACCCGCCTTTGCGCTTTTCCGGGATCCGGTCCGCTGAGAGGGGCAGAACTCCTGAGTCTTCCGCGGCACCTTCTTCAACCGGACCTGCGGCGGATTCCCTTGTCACTCCCGCCGGATCTCTTTTCTGCAGGACTGCGGCAAAATGTCCTTCCCCGTCCAGCCGGTGGGGCCAGAGCCTGACTGTACCGTCAAGTCCGTCCGGGACTCTTTCATCCGCAGATATCTGCGCCCACTCCGGATGACCGGGCTCAAATCCCCAGCCTTTCATATCCACGCCCGGCATTTCCGATATTCTGCGCACCGAATACTCCGGATGCGCAGACAGGAATGCGCCGATCACGCCCTCATTTTCCTCCGGGGCAAACGTACAGGTGGAATAGACCAGGATTCCTCCCGGGCGCAGCATGACCGCTGCCTCCTCCAGAATCTCCATCTGCCTCTCCGCGCACATGCGGACATTTTCCGGGCTCCAGTGTCTGAGCGCCTCTTCCTCTTTCCGGAACATTCCCTCTCCGGAACAGGGCGCGTCCACCACAATTCTGTCAAAAAAAGACGGAAAACGCGAGGACATGCGCTGCGGGGTCTCATTTGTCACCACTGCATTGCGGATTCCCATGCGCTCAATGTTGGAGGACAGTATTTTAGCCCGCCCTGCATGGATCTCGTTGGCAACGAGTACTCCCTCTCCCCGCAAGGATGCACCGAGTTTTGTGCTTTTCCCTCCGGGAGCCGCGCAGAGATCCAGCACCCTCTCGCCCGGCTGTGCCCCGCACAGCACGGCGGGAACCATGGCGCTGGCCTCCTGGATATAATACATCCCGGCTTCGTGCCTGGGATGCCGGCCCGGGCGAAGTTCCTCTTCATAATAAAAACCGTCAGGCTCCCAGGGGACCGGACAGAGCCATCTCCTGTCCGCCCTCGTTCCGTTTCCGGGTTCCGGGGAACCGGCGGATCCGGAGTCTTCTTTCCTTTCAAATTCTTCTGTCAGGGCTTCAAAGGTCTCCCGGCTCACTTTCAGAGGATTGACGCGAAGGGAGAATCGGCGCTTTTTTCCGTATGATAAAAGGAATTCATCGTATTCATCCTCTGTCAGCATTTTCCGCATGCGGGCTGTAAAGTCTTCCGGGAGAAGGGGGACAATATTCTCGCTTTCCCTGCTTTGCCCGGTATCGGTCTCCTGAAAGTCCCTCTCCGCTTCTTTCGTGCTGCGCACTTCTTTTTTCTTCTTTGCCATTTTCTATTCCACTACAAGGCTTATTCCACCGCTGTTATCACAACCTTACTTACATACTTGTGGTTATGAGCATGGCTCACAGACTCACATGTAAGAAGCTACGCGTGCTGTCGCGTCTTCGACGCTCTCAGCCCGCTGCTTTAATCATACAGAAATACTTTCAGTCCTGCTTCCATCTGGAATCTCCCCTGGCAAACTCTTCGATCTGTTTCAGAGCGTTCCGGGCACCTGCCCCGAAAGCATCTCCGGTCCCGGCAGAACCGGCAGAATCCCCGTCTTCCACTCCTTTGGTACGGAGGGCGAGGATCCGCTGATTGCGGCTTCCGCGGTACAAGAGGGTGATGTCCTTTTCCGCCAGCAGAAAACGCCCGTCGACAAGGACATCGATCATGGACAGCATCTCATCTGTGAAGGAAGTATGCTTTTCTCCGCCCCTGAGCAGATCTTTTTCGTAAGTATAGCCAGTATAGCACCAGATGCTCTTATTGGGATAAATCCGTCTGACCTTTCTGAGAAGTCCGACCAGCACGGCCTGGTTTTCAGGCTCAAAAGGCTCTCCTCCCAGAAGCGTCAATCCCTCAATATAGTCGGGGAGCAGCATTCTCAGAATGCGGTCTTCCGTTTCCAGTGTGTATGTGTGCCCGTAATCAAAATCCCAGGTCTCCGGATTAAAGCAGCCCGGACAGGCGTTGCGGCAGCCGGATACAAAAAGGCTCACCCTCACACCCGGACCGTTTGCTATATCGTATTCCTTGATCTCAGCGTAATTCATTCTCACTCCATTTCATGATGTCAGGGTCAAAAGGCGGTAAAAGCGGATCCGTATCTTCAATATGCGCGATTTTCGCCGTACTACCCGGGTTTTCAAGCTAAGAACGCATGAAAACCTCTCGAGTTCCTGTGGTTCTGTACAGTCTTCTGTTCTTTATCCGGCATGTTTTCGTCATCCAAAGATTAAAGCGCAAAGGCATGCGGCCGTGTCATGGTGTCATAAAGAGACACCGTCCCCCTTTTCGGGGCAGGTGTCTCCTCTGTTCGTCATTCTCACCTGGAGGCCGGTCCCGTAAGCGTCCTGCAGCGGGTCATCATCTCGATGGTGACACCTCCGTTTTATTCCGGCCTGACTACCTTTCCCTTCTCATCCAGGTAGGTCTCTGTCCTGGTGCCGTCCTCCGCATAGGTTATGATCTCGGCGGCAAATCCCTTTTCATTTGTGAAAGCTTCCATGTCGGAATCAAACCAGGCGATTCCGGTCAGGCGTCCCATTTCGTCGTATTCGAAAGTCTGAAGGGCATAGCCGGAGGGACCTGCCGTGATCTTTCCGTCTTTATCACAGTACTGGATCTCACTCAAATGGTCCGGGTCCTCTGCGATTCTCCGGATCGCGGCATATTCATATCCTTCGCCCCTGAACACGAAGGTTCTGCCTTCTGCGTCCAGCCAGCTCTCGGTAACTGTACTGCCTCCGTCCTCTCTATCAAAGAGAACAGAAGATGTTCCGTCCTCGAGAACGGCAGGTTTTCCATCCTTGTCCAGATAATCCGTGCGGATGACCTGGCCGTCCCCGTCATAGTCCTCCCGGACTGCAGCCCATCCCGAGGAAATTGTCACCGGCTTATCCTTTTTATTATAAAAACTCGTAAGGATGACATTTCCCTTTTCATCATATTCTTTTCTGACTGTCGCATACCCCTGCGTGTTTGTGAAAGGACTGCCGTCCTCATTGCGCATGGTCTCGCGGACCGCCATTCCGTCTTCGTTGTACTCCTTTTCCAGCCAGGCATATCCCTGCAGATAGTGGATCAGTGTTCCAGAAGAATAACGTCTGGTCACAACAACGTTTCCGGAATCATTGTATTCCTTCTCGATGACAGAAGCCGCGCCCGCGAAAGCAGGTCCTTGAGGGACGGAAGCAGGCCTGTCCTTCTCATCAAAATAAGATGTGCGGATCTCCCTGCCCTTTTCATCGTACTCATATGTCACTTTGGCGTAATCACTGCCCGCAGGGACAATGGGACTGCCGGACGGATCCACAAAAGTCCGGGAAGCCTGCCTGCCCTTTTCATCAGGAACGATTTTGATACCGGCGCAGCCACCGGATGCTGCGGCCGGACTGCCCTGTGCATCCAGATACCATGCCTCTGTCAAGACTCCGTTCAGGTCAAAGGTCCTGCCGATTCCGGCACAGCCGGGGCCTTCCGCCCGCGCCGGCTTTCCCTCTGTGTCCAGGAAGATCTCCTGAATGGCACGGCCTGCGGTATCACGGGTAAACTGTATACCGGCAAAGCCCTGATCATTATTGACCGGCAGACCATCCGCATCATAATACTTCTCGGAAATTCTGTTCCCGTCCCCGTCATAGGCGTACTCGATGACAGCATATCCTTTCGAACAGTTCGTTTTCTTTCCGTCCTTGTCGTAATAAGACTTCCTGGTAATATTTTTGGAATCGTCGTATCTGATGTGGACCTCTGTGAAGAGATCCTTCTCATACTTCCTGTCATCGTGGGCATCATAGAAAGTGATCCCCGTCACACTGCCGTCATCATATTTGAGTTCCGCAGTGCAGAAACCCAGTCTCTCCTGAACTGCTCTCCTGTTCCCGGTATCACGGTATTCTTCACGGATCACCTGCTGATTATCGTCATACTCTCTCACCAGGATCGCGGTCCCGTCCGTGCCGGTCGTGGTATTGCCGTCTGTCCCCACATACCGTCTCTCGATTTCATTTCCATCGGAATCGTATCTGCGGTCGACGCCCGCGATCCTGCCTTTTATGAAGACAAGATTGTCATCCTCGTCGTAATAGCGCTCTTTTTCCACATGTCCGGCTTTGTCATAAGAATACTCTGCCCGGTGATATCCGTCCTTGCCGGAAACCGGTTTGTCTTTTTTTCCGAAATAGCTGACGGAAGATATGTTCCCTGCCCGGTCATAGGTATAGGAAGCCCTGACTGCCTTCCCGCCGCCCGCGGAGGTTTCCTTTCCGGAAACATCATAATAAGTCTCCCCGGTCTTCCTGCCGTCTTCATCATAGGTATAGCCTACTGCGGCGCATCCGGATTCTTCGACATAGACAGGCTGGTCCTGCAGGTCATAATAAGAGGCTCTGGTATTGTTCCCCTTTTCATCATAGTCATACCGGACAATCGCATACCCCTTCTCACAGGTCGTATAGGATCCGTCCGCGGCTTCGTATCTCTCCTCAAGGAGACGGCGGTCAAAATCCAGAAAATTGACGATCCTGCCGGTCTCCTCTGCTTTTTTCTCAGAGATCAGATATTGCGGGAAATCAGGATTCTCAGCCGATTCGAAACTTGCGGCAGTCAGGGTTCGAATGATCAGTGCCTCCGGGAAATTCGGACCTTCCTGCTGCTCTGCGTCAGTCAGTCCGTCCGCTGTTCCGGACAAGGCTGCGGCCGCCGCCGAACCGGGTATGTCTTCCATCGCGCGTATATCGCTGCTGCCATCTGCCGCCGCTTCCGTCGCGCGTATATCGCTGCCGCTATCTGCCACAGCTTCCGTCGCCTGTAAACCGGTCATGTCCCCGGAAGCCGCTTCCGTGTTCTGCATGGAATCCGGTCCTGCAGCCTGCTCGCCGCTGATATCCTCTGCGGCGATTTCCGCCGCCTTCCTGCCGCTGCCTGCTGCCTGTGCCGCAGTGCCGGCTATGGCTGCTGTCTCCCCCGACCGGGCGGAACCGGAACTATCTGAAAGAAAAGACTGCGGCATAGTGCCGCAGCCGCCCAGGATCCCGCAGGTCAGCAGGAAAGCGGCAAACAGCGCGGTCTGCCTTGTTTTTTTCTTTTTTCTTCCGCATTCAGTCGATGTGAACATGTACTTCCCCCTTATTAGGATAACCGTAAAACAGCCGCAGAATGCTTATGCGGACAGGTCATTTGCCGCTGCACCGCGGCAAGAACATCCGTCTGAAAAAAAGGCGCGTCAACGCAGATTTTCCATCTGTTGAGAGTGTAAAATTCATTATATAAGCATGCCGGAATCGTGTCAAACCAATGGATGGGCGGACCTCGGCTGTTTACACTGCGGTTTACGCCGGAAAAAAACTGAGGTATCATATTCTTATAAATCCGGTTATGGGCAAGTTCACAGACTCATTTGATCTGCCTGCGGACGACTATTGCCGGCCGGGTTTTTACACGCTTTTCGATAAATCCGCTTATGAGCAAAGTTCACTGTCTCATATAATTAAGCTACGCACTGCTTCGCTCCGCAGCTCCCGGGGGTCTATGCACAGCCCGGTCTTTTCTCATCCGAAATCAGGAGGTCTCTATGAAAAAAGAAGCCAGGACTCCGGGGGCTTTCTCCCGGTTCCCCCTGCCCGGCCAGCGGATCATGCGTTCCGTCATCTCCGTGTGGCTCTGTGTAGTCGTCTATTTTCTCAGAGGCCGCAGGGGCGAACCATTCTATTCGATCATCGCCGCCCTCCAGTGCATACAGCCATACTCCTCCAGCATGCTGAGGGAGGGCAGGGACAGGATCATCGGTACCTTCATCGGTGCCTTCTGGGGAGCTGCCATTGTGTTTTCAGAGCTGCTTCCCGTCGGCGGCAGTTTCGAGACTGCCCTCATTCACTACTCCCTGCTCGGGCTCCTGGCCGGACTTGTGATCTACTCTACAGTCCTCCTCAAAATTCCCCAATACGCCCTTTTCTCCTCTATGGTATTTCTGGGTATTGCCATGTATCATCTGGAGGACGCAAACCCCTACATCCATGTTTTCAACCGCACAATGGACACGATCATCGGCGTCGTGATCGCGATCCTGGTCAACTCCGTCCACCTGCCCAGAACGCGCGACCGCCAGACTCTGTTTGTGTCCGGAATCGACCACGTCCTCTTCCGCGAGGACCGTCAGCTGTCCGGATTTACTACAGTAGAACTCAACCGCTTTCTGGATGACGGAATGCGCTTTACTGTCTCCACCAGACAGACTCCGGCCACAGTAAGGGAACTCCTCTCCGAGATCAAGCTGCACCTTCCCATCATAGCCATGGACGGAGCTGTCCTCTACAATCTCAATTCGATGAGATATATCCGGACTGTCAAGATGAGTCCGGACCTGGTCACACATGTGACAGATTTTCTCCACAGTAAAGGATTTCCTTTTTTCATAAATACCGTGCGGGACGACCTCCTGGTCATCTATTTTAAATACTATAAAGACCTGATTCTGGAAGAGGTCAGGGACACACATCACAAAACGGAACATCCTTCGGACGACCCTGATTTCACCCTTTCAAAATCCGCTTATCTCTCCATGGCAAAGCTGTACCAGAAAAAGAGGGTCTCTCCCTACCGCAACTATGTGCGCACGGACAATCCGGTCACCGAAGATGTCGTATATATCCTTGTCATAGACCGGGAAGAAAATATAGACCGGCTGCATGACTCTCTGACAGCACAGCCCTGGGCTGACCGGTGCCGTACCAACTTTGATACTTTCGACTGTGATGAAGGCGAAAAAATCATGCGCATCTTCACGGCCCGGGCGACCCGCGCCAACATGCTCGAGCATCTGCAGAGATATACCGGAGCCCCCCGGGTCATCACTTTCGGCAAAAACAAGGATTTTCCCGGTGAAGACAGTGTCTATATCGAAGATGCAAGCCGGGACAGCGTCGTAAAAGAATTGAAAAAGCGCTTTACGCCGGTAAGCCTGAGCGGCTGGAAAAATATTTTTCACCTGTAAGAAACAGGGCAGTACAAACCGCAGGATGGGTATTACTTTAAGATTCGCCCATCATCTCAAAACCGGAAAAAACAGTAAAAAGGGGGTTCCGCGCTTTCAATACGCGGAACCCCTTTAGTCCCTTCCGGCTCAGTATGCAGATGGCAGCTGCTCTTTATCATCAATTGGCTGAGGATTGCAGCTCCTGTCTGACCCGTCCGGCCACGGACTGCAGTTCCTCTTTATCATCAATCGGGTGAGGATTGCAGCTCCTGTCTGACCCATCCGGCTACTTCTCTGTCCGCCGGAAGCCAGTCCACACTGCCCATGGTCTCAGCTGTGAGCCATTTTGAAGCCTTTGCCTCCCTGAGCGTCAGATTTCCCCTCTCGATCCCGCACCAGAAACAGTCCATAGACAGGTGAAAGGCAGGATAATCATATTCGATCGTGCCGATCAGGTCTCCGACCCGGATCTTTGTGTCCAGTTCCTCTTCTATCTCCCGTGCCAGAGCTGCCTGAGGGGTCTCCCCGGGTTCGATTTTTCCTCCCGGAAACTCCCACCGACCTCTATAATCTCCATATCCCCTCGCAGTCGCGAAGACCCGCTCTCCGTCTCTGATCACTGCTGCCGCAACCCTGATTGTTTTCATTTCGTTCTTCCTTCCAGCCATAATGTCAGCACCGGCATTCCCACGATAACCCGCCTTACAAAAAAGCATACTTGTGGCCATGGGCGGTTGCCCGCAAACATGTATGATTAAACCATGCGCTGTTCCGCTCTTATGAGCTTTCCCCGCTGCTTTAAGCATACCTAACATACACTATTAAAAAAATTCCGGCAACCGGTTTTAAAAAAGCTGCTCCGCAGTACTAAAAAAAATGACCTGATCCCAAAAATGAGCTATACTGGTATACATAACCGCATAGCGATGTACCCGCCGACGGCTCCGTCGGCAGAGGCTTAATACGTCCCTAAGGCAATAAACGTAAATCCGCATTAAACGTATTCAAAAAAGTAATTTTTAAAAAGCAATCAAAGATAAAAAAGAAACTATGAAAATTATTACAAACACCGCTTCTTCCCTCACATTGGAAGAAGGAAAAAGACTCGGCATTTCAATCATTCCGGTATCAGTCTCCCTGGGAGGCAGATCGCTGCGCGACTATATCGACATCACTTCGGATGAATTTGTTGAATTGCTCCACGGAGATGAGATGCCTGTGTCCTCCCAGCCTTCTCTGGGCGACATGACGGAAGAACTGGAAGGTGCAGATGAGGATATAATCATGCTGACCGTTGCAGACGGTCTGTCCGGTGAATACAGCACCGCCATGAGTCTGCGGGAAAGACTGCCCAACAAGGACAGAATCTTCGTGATCAATTCCCGCTCTCTGGCAGGTCCCCTCAGGTACATGGCTGTAAAAGCAGCAGAACTCCGGGACCGGGGTGTCTCCGCGAAGGAGATCGTCTCCCAGATACGGACATGCGCCCGGTCAACCATATCCTATGTGATTCCGGCCGATTTTAATTACCTTCGAAAAAGCGGAAGGATCACGAATATGACCTCCAGGATCGGCAGTGCCCTGCACCTTCTCCCTGTACTAACACAGACACAGGACCACCTCAGGATTTCATTTATGACCGTGCGCAGGACCTGGAAATCCGCAGTGGGAACAATCATCTCCAGCCTGAAGGAGACTGGAATAGATGAACAGTGCCTGATCAGCATTGCCTATGCCGACAAAAAAGACCTCGCGGCCAAAGTCTGCCGCCAGATCTCCGACAGTTTCCCCCGCGTCGAGTGTGAGATTCTGCAGCTCTCTCCCTCCCTGATCACGCACGGAGGCCCCGGCTGCATCGTCGTACAGGCAGTCCGCAAATGAGGAAATCTGCTCCATGTATTTCTCCAGCCCCGATCACGCACGGAGGCCCCGGCTGCATCGTCGTACAGGCAGTCCGCAAATGAGGAAAAATCTGCTCCATGTATTTCTCCAGCCCCGATCACGCTCGGCGGCCCGGCTGCATCGTCGCACAGGCAGTCCGCAAATGAGGAAACCTGCTCCATGTATTTCTCCAGCCCCGATCACGCTCGGCGGCACCGGCTGCATCGTCGTACAGGTCAGCTTCCGGATGCCCGTCGAACGCTATAGCCGGTGAAAGTGAACAATAGCGAGGATCATGATGAAACTATTATTTATTATCATTATAGGATATCTGGTGGGATCCATACCTTTCGCCCTGGTCATAGGAAAAATTTTCTACAAAACCGACATCAGGAATTACGGAAGCGGCAATCTGGGCGGTGGCAACGCAGGGCGTGTACTGGGCAAAAAAGCAGGCCTGGGAACAATGGCACTGGACCTTTTGAAGGTCTCCTTTATCGTGCTCCTGGCGAAAAAGGTCTGCGGAGATGATACCGCTATTGCCCTGGGCGCCCTCGCCGCAGGGATCGGTCACTGTTATCCCATATTTGCCGGATTCAGAGGAGGCAAGGCAGTGGCAGCCATGTACGGATTCCTTTTCGGCCTTTTCGCTTTCGCGGGACGCAGCCCTCTGTATTTCTTCCTGCCTCTGATCGTCTTTCTCATCGTGCTGGTCCCCGGAAGAATGACCTCCCTGTCGAGCATGGTCTCCACAGTCGTTGTCACCCTGTATATCTGCCTGCAGCCGGAAGCAGCCGCGGTCAAGATCGTCCAGGTCATCTTTGCAGTGCTGATCATCGTGAGACACCGGTCCAATATAGACCGCATAATGCACCACAATGAAAACAAAATCTCCTGGCTGCCCAAACTATAAAACACGCAGTCCATATCCAATACACTGCACTTTCCATATTGCAGCAATAGGGTAGAGGCGGCCACGCTGCCCTCTATCCCCGACCAGCCCGTGTCCGCCGCAAGGCGGAAAATTTCATAACACGGGCTGTGACATAAAAAACAGAGATGCCGCTTCAATCGGGTGACACCTCTGTTTTTTCTGTGTTTTTTGTTATTGTATCCGCTTTTTCTCTGTATTATCGCTCTTATTGTCTATGTATTATCGCTCTTATTTTCTCTGTATGATTCCGGGATCCGCGATCCGGTGCGGATATACTTCTATCCTTTTTTATAAAATTTATAAGATCAGAGAGGTTTCAGCGCGATCAGCAGCACGCCTGCAATCAGCAGAATCGGCAGAATATTGAAGACGAGTCCGAAAGTGATGGAAAATACAAGGGAGAGCACAAAGCCCAGGCCACTGATCAGCCATCCCAGGACGCGCAGTCCTGCGCCGAAAATCATAGCAACAACTTTCAGGAATACTAAAAGTATAATAATTGATATCAGTAAAATCATCGTTCATTCCTTTCCGGAAATAATTCCTTTCCTGCAAACGCTGCAGTCATCAGACTTTTCCTGCTCTGCATGTACCAGTTTTCTCCTGTCAGCTATCACATATATCAAGAGCATGATCAGATCATCTACAGGGCCGGGTGCCAGGTCTATCGGTGACGCGACATAAAAGGCCAGTGCGATCAAAACCAGCACGTTAAGTCCGTTTTTCATAGATCACTCCTCCCTCGCTTCTTTGCGGCGCCGGTATTCGGTTCCCGGATATCAGAATATGAATATTCCCTTCTCTGCCTTTCAATCACCAGGCCGATCTGTCGGCAATAAGCAGGATGCCGGTTGATCCGCTCCGTCAGGCGCAGCGTCAGGATCCTTGTTTTTGTATTCATTTCCATTCCAGTTACCCTTTTCGTCCGGTTTCTCTTTTTTATGCATATCATATCACAGCAGGAAGCACTCATGTACTGTGTTGTTTTATTACTGCCGGCAGCACCTTTGTACTGCATTGTTTATTACTGCCGGAAGCACCCGTGTGCTGTTTTTTTTACTGTCGGCAGCACTTATAAACTGTGCTTTCCGCTCTGCAAGAAAAGAATAATACCATCCGCCGGGACAATAAACTGCCGGAAGAGAGAAATAGAGCATGCTTATTATGTAAAAACGGCGAAAACCCGGGATTCTTCCATCGACTCATCCATCATCCGCCGGCCAGAGGCACCACACCCGCACCAAGGAGGCCAGATTCCGGGAGCCGTGGTGGTTTGCAGCCTTCACCTATACCGATTTATCTCCATACCAATCGGGGGACAGGCATCCATATCAATTGGGGGAGACAGGCATCCATACCAATTGGGGGGACATACAGGGTCCGCTCATCCAGTTGAAGTCCCTTTTATTTGGACATATATTTCTCATACAGCTCCCGGTTGATGGCGCCGCTCGCGAGCATCTGCTCCGACCAGAGCTGAAGAGTTTCGACCGTTATGGAGATTCTTTCCAGAGTCTTCTGGATCTCCACAAAATCCGAAATCTCGTCGGTCTGAATCTCTCCGTCCGCAGTGATCTCGATCAGACGCTCCTGCTGTTTCTGCGCCACATTGAGAGCCGCAAGCATCTCCAGCACGATCCTGGACAGGTCCTTGACCTGAATCTCCGGAACGTACTGCTGGCCGATCGGGCATTCGTTCGCGCAGTAATAATTGCACAGCTGAGGAGCCTTGTATCCCTCTGCCATCAGGAGGACTTCGTCCGGGTGCGGCAGCGAGCGCTCATTTTCGATCTTCTCGATGCGGTCCGCAGTGAGTCCTCCCAGGGTCTCACTGGCCTCTTCGCGGGTAAGCCCGAGCTGCTCCCTGTACCGAAAATAAATATTCTTGTTTTCTTTCGTTGATGCTCTTGCCATAAATTCCTCCGTGAACCTGTTCACGTTAACGATCTGTTCTTAATGCATTTCCGCCTTCCTGAATACTATTATCTAATGGTCACTCGATATTATCAACTTGTCTTTCCAAAATCAAGCCACATCTCTGCATCCATCCGGCATTGCTTCGGCCTGTCAGAGATTTTTTCTCACAAAAGATTCCGGGGTTTATGGTTTTAAAAAAATATAGTCAAATCGACTATTATTCTATTGACACATTCCGCCATGCGTGGTAGATTATTTATAGTCATTATGACTATTATTCAAAAAACACTTAATCCACTGCGAACAGAGGTGCCCGGCAGCATGTCCGCCGCAGAAGACTGATCCGGGAAGAATTAAAAAAAAGGATTGGAAGGAGAATTGAGATGAGCAATATGTTTGATGGAATGTTCATGAAGGTTCAGAAGGGTCTGTGCATGCTTTCCCCCTGCGGGATTGCAGTCAAGACTTCCGCGGGATACCGCAGCTACAATGTCAAGACCGGAAAACTCCGCAACTGCGACAATATAGTATTCAGTTTCGGGGACGGGATGTTTTTCGTAATCCCCGCTTCCAGGGTAAAGCCGGGAGACATCATCCTGTCCGGAGGAAGGCCGGCCTGTGTCAGGAAGGCGGGAACAGACAGCATCGAAGTCATCAACTATGAGACAGCCAGAGTGGAGACCATTCTCCCCGAGCGTCATATGTTTATGGGAAACACATGGTTTTACGGAAAGATCGTGTCCCTGTTCGGGGACGGGGCATCCATCGGGGGCAAGGGGAATATCACCAGAATGATGAAATTCATGATGATGAGCAGCCTCTTTGAAAACAGCGGCACGATGACCGCAGGAGGGGGCGGAGCAAATGCAGCCCCGGCCGGCGGAATGAATATGATGCTTCCTCTTCTGCTGATGAAGGGCGGAGGATTTGACGACCTTTTCAGCGGTCTTTTCGAGGATGATGAAGACACAGACACAGATGCCGGCCCGGACGATGACATGGATGAGGACACATTGTTTTAAGAAGGACAGACCGCGGGATGGGGCACCTAACCCGGTCCGGCCGGCCGGACACACGGATAAATACACATTTTTTAACAGGACAGGCCGCGGACCGGGCAAACTGATCCAGTCCGTACGGCCGGACAAGTCATACGTATTTGAGTCATACACAGGAGGTGTAAAAATGGGTGGAGGACGTTGGAAAAGAGAAGATTTTGCAAGATATTCCGCTTCGCATGGAAGAAGTGTACGAGAGGATGGCCATATAGATACATCCGGGATGCGGGGTGCCCAGGATATGTACCGGGCCAGGAGCCTGGATCCTGATCTGGATCCCTTCAAGGTTGTCCGTGAGTGCTGTGACAATGATGAACATCCTGAGACCGTTCCCGTGATCCTTGCTCTGGATGTCACAGGTTCCATGGGAGGCGCCTGTCTGAAGACAGCCGCATCTCTCAACGTGATCATGCAGAATATCCTGGACCAGTACTCCGATGTGGAGTTTCTGGTCATGGGAATCGGAGATCTGGCATATGACCACGCGCCGATCCAGATGTCCCAGTTTGAGTCCGATATCCGCATTGCGGAGCATCTGGACAAAATCTGGTTTGAGCGGGGAGGCGGAGGCAATAAATATGAGTCCTATACCGCTGCCTGGTACATGGGACTGCACCACACCAGCCTCGACTGCTGGAAGAGGGGAAAAAAGGGAATCATCATCACCATGGGCGATGAGCCGCTCAATCCTTTCCTGCCCGCAAAGCGGCTGGCCCAGATAACCGGAGATCATCTGCAGGCGGATGTTGAGACCGCGGAGCTGTATCGCGAGGCGCTGGAAAAATTCGAGATTTTCCATATCGCGATCGACGACAGGGAAGACTGCTACAGCCATTACCGCAATGACATCCGCAAAAGCTTCGGAAGACTTCTGAAAAAAAGGTTCCGCATTTCCACACTGGACAGCCTGCCCCGGACGATCCTTGAATGCCTGAAAGAGAGCGGTGTCGGCAGACACGATCCCGTCAAAGAGCAGAAAGTGAAAATGGAGGAGGTCAGCTGGAGCACGGATCCCGGCCAGGATCAGGCAGATGATTCAGAAGACACTGTCCGCCCGGCAGACGATCCCTATGATACGGACTGCGGTCACACAGGCACCGGAAAAGGATCTGATGGAACAGTTTCGAATAAAGGCGGCGGAGCCGGGGGATTATTCGGCATATTCAGCAGTCTGGGTACAGCCCGCTGGTAAAAAGAATTGCTCCGCGGAGCGCATAGAGGCCGGAACATAAGATCTACAGCTGCGGAAAAAGGAAGGAGAAAGCCATGCAGGAGATCAAAATAATCATAGGAGCATCCTACGGAGATGAAGGAAAAGGCCTGGCGGCAGACTACTTCGGCTCCCGCGGATCCGATCTCATCAATGTCCTGACCAACGGCGGACCCCAGCGGGGACACACGGTGGAGATGCCGGACGGTCGCAGGCATGTCTTCAAACACTTCGGAGCTGCCGCATTCAGAGGGGCTGTCTCCTATTTTGACAGACAGTTTCTGGTAAACCCAATGGAATTCATCCGGGAATACGAGGAGCTCTCTTCTATTCACAAAGCGCCCATGGCCTTTATGAATCCTGACTGCCGCTTCACGACTCCCTGGGACATGATGGTCAACCAGATGCTGCGGGAGAAGAAAGGGATCCACAACAGCTGTGGATTCGGAATCTGGGAGACAGTGCTCCGCTATCAGAGGGGATGGGGAATATCCTTTGAAACCTTCTCGAGAATGACAAAGGATGACCGGCTGGCTTATCTTCGCCGGATCCGGGATCTGTATTTCTATGAAAGAATTCGGGAAATAGAAAATATGAGGGCAGAGGCCGCTGAGAAGGCATCCGGAACCGCTGCTTTTTCCACAGAGCAGCGGAAGGCATTTGAAAGCATGGCGTCCGCTCTCCCCTATTTCCGGGACATGGCAGATTTCTTTTTCTCGGAAGAACTTCTCTTCCACTTCGAAGAGGATTGTGAATGCATGCGGCGCCTCTGCCCCATGCGGCCGGAAAGTTTTTTGAAACATTTTCAGACAGTGATTTTTGAAAATGCCCAGGGACTGCTTCTGGATGGAAATATGAATAAACAGCGAGCAAGCGGCCGCAAAGACGGATATGCCCGCATATCCGGTCTTGCGGACATTTGCGAGCGCCCACACATGAGCACAAAGCAACGCAAAGGCGCGGAACGCGACTGCCGCGGGGCG
>JBGUNJ010000232.1:0-4965 GCA_045117315.1 Lachnospiraceae bacterium
CGTTCGCCCCATTCGCGAAGCGAATTCAGCATGGGCGAACGCAAGTTACTATTCACGCCCTCGATAGGGCGTGAATAGTAACACGTACGAAAATCATGAAAGCCGGGTTTGTCCCACGATTATTGCGATTATAGAGAATACCTGCTATTCTTTTGTGGAAAGACTGCCGTCAGAAAAAAATGAATTCCTGAGAGAAAATTCCTGAAAGAAGGAAGTGTGATGTCTGAAGAAAAAACCATGGAAAAGCATGCTGAGATGATTTCGCAGGGAGACCGGAAAACAGGAAAGTCCGGGGAGACCGGAAAAACAGGGAAGTCCGGGAAGACCAGAAAAAAAGGTGAGTCCGGAAAAGCCGGAACATCGAAAAAGTCTGGACAAAAGAGGACACGCGTAAGTCCCGCAAAGAAAAAGCTTGCGCTGGAAGTGATAGAGCGTCTGAAAGCGGAATATCCTGTCGCGGAATGTACGCTGGACTATGAAAATGCCTGGCAGCTGCTCGTGAGTGTGCGCCTGGCTGCCCAGTGCACGGATGCCAGGGTGGATCAGATCACGCCCCTTCTCTATGAAAAATTCCCTGATGTGCCCGCTCTTGCTGCGGCGGAGCCGGAGGAGATCGAGGAAATCGTGCGGCCATGCGGACTGGGAAAGAGCAAGGCGCGTGACATCAGCGCATGTATGCGGATCCTGCATGAAAAATACAATGACCATGTGCCGGAGACATTTGAGGAACTGATGGGGCTGCCGGGAGTCGGCAGAAAGAGCGCAAACCTCATTATGGGAGATGTGTTCGGGAAACCGGCAATCGTCACGGATACCCACTGCATCCGGCTCTGCAATCTGATCGGCCTGGTCGACGATATGAAAGAGCCTGCAAAAGTGGAGCGCGAGCTGTGGAAGATCATCCCTCCGGAAGAGGGCAATGATCTCTGTCACCGCTTTGTGCATCACGGGCGGGCTGTGTGTGTCGCCCGCCGTCCTCAGTGCGGTATCTGCTGCCTCAAAGATATCTGCCGGCACGGAAAGACCGTCTGATTTTTACAGGATAATCAGACCGGGAACAACAGCCTGAGAGGCTGATCCGTCGAATCCTGCTTATCCGAAGAAGAGAATCCGACCGGATCCGACCAGCTGCGAAAGCGGGTCGGGACGGGCCGGGCGATGAGACGGATTTTCTTTAACCACCTTTTGACCCCGACATCATAATATGTGACCACCCTGCAAATCATAAATCCGGAGCAAATACGCTATGAAGATGATCGATTATCTGGATAAAGACCGTGAGCGCGTGCTCGCCAGTCTCAGGGGAGCTTCCACACCTGCGGATGCCCAGCAGATTCTGGAAAAAGAGGCTGACCGCCTGCTCCTGCAGTACAATGAAGACTGCACCAGTGTCCGGGTCCGCGATGCGGCCGCCGGTATGGTCCAGGCTCTGCGCAGCAGCGTGCCTTTCATGGACACTATGGGAGAACCCCGCGTCTGGCGGCGCGATGGGGCCGGCGGGAACACCGCTGCGGGCAGCAAAAAGAGCGGCGGCCTGTCCGGGATTCTCCTGGCGGCCGGCGTGATCCTGACTTTGGCTGCTTTTGCCGTGCCGGCACTCTCCGCAGGAGGAACTGCCGCGGCGGGCATGCTGCTGAAGGGAATCCTTCTGCCTGTGGCGGGCGGAGGCTGTATGTATCTGGCGGGGAGGACCGCCGGGACGGATACCAGAATCGGGATCAAGGGGCAGGGCAGCCTGACCGGCGGCCAGGATTCAGCTCCGGTACAGCGCATTGAGATCACCATAGATCCCGAGAAACTCTGGAGTTCCCTGCGGGGAGCTGTAATGGTGATAGACCGCAACCTGGAAATTGCGGAGGACAGCGAAAAATATGACCGGCACAAAGAACTGGCGGCTGCCGCGGGCGGCAGGGGCATTACTCCCGAGGAAATAGAACTTTTTTCCGGGCTTCTGGAGATGGCGGATGCCGACAGTCCCCAGATGGCGGCTGACATACGCTATTACCTGCACAAAAAAGAGGTCGACGTGCTGCCCTGGAGCGCGCAGTATGCCGCATGGTTTGAGATGCTGCCGTCCCTGCCGGGGACTGCTTCTTCCGGGACAAACAGTTCCGGCGCGGACGGAGACAAAGTGGTTACCATCCGGCCGGCGCTGGCACAGGACGGAAGACTTCTGAAAAAAGGAACCGCAGTGCGGTAAAGCTGCTCCGGCCATTGTCCGGCAGGTACAGGAACTTGTCGGGAAAAGGAGAAAAGTTTCTTAAATAAAGCTTCTTATGACTGCGGCAGGATTTTTGAAAGAAGGAACCGCAGTGCGGTAAAAGCTGCCGCGTCCGCCGTCCGGAGGGCACAGGCAGGGAGGATGAAATGGATCGGTATTTTGGATTTGACCTGGGCGACGCCGAGAGTGCCGTCACATATCTGAGAAAAAGCGAGCAGTCCGAGCCGCAGGTGGTACCCGTCCGGGAGGTGGGAAGCTTCATCACGGCATATGCCCGCCTGCGCACAGGGGAACTTCTGATCGGAGAGGAGGCCTGCTACACACCGGACGCGGTGGAGAGATGCCTTCGTTTTAAGAGCCGTTTTCTCACGGATCCGACCAGCATCCGCGATATCAAGAGCTTCGCGGGAGGCGTCCTGGGAGAACTCTATATGTCCGGAAGCCTCATAAAAGGGGAGGACTGCTGTTTTTATATTGGCTGTCCCGCAGGCTGGGACCGGGTTCAGAGGGAGCGCTATCGCGAGATCTTTGAGGGGGCGGGCTATCCGCCGGTGCGGGTCATCTCCGAATCCCGGGCTGCCCTGATCAGCGCCTGCCAGTCCAGACATTTTCAGGTGGGATACGATATCCTCTCCCGTCCCGTGCTGGTAGTGGACATGGGATCCTCGACAACAGATTTCGCCTATATCAGCAGCGGACGCGAGGTTGAGCTACAGACCGGAGGAGAAGTTGCTCTGGGCGGCGGAATCATGGACGAGATGCTGCTGGAAGCGGCTGTTGAGGCCTCTCCGGACAGCAAAGCCCTGCGCGATATTTTTTCCCGCAGCCAGCCCTGGCGCAGCTACTGCGAATTCGACGCCCGAAGGCTCAAAGAGAGATATTTTTCAGATGAGGACTACTGGAGCCGGAACGGGTGCACCAGGACAGTGACAGTCATGGGAGAAAAAAGGCATCGCCTCGAGCTGAAACTGGACGCGGATCTGGCTCACCGGCTTCTGGAGGGACCTTCCCCTCAGCTGGGCGGCAAATCCTTCCGCCAGGTATTTGAGGCAAGCCTGCGGGAAATCCGCAGCAGCCTTCTGGAACAGGATGGGGACGCGGCAGATAGTTCAGACTTTTCCTCCAGAGGAGGCGCGGCTGCCGGTTCGGCAGCGGGCGCTGCTTTGACTTCCGGAACCGGGGTGAAAGGCGCAGGAACGAACGGCGCCGGATTGAAAGGCGCTGAGTCGAAAGGAATGGAATCAAAGGGCACGGCATCTGCTTCGGCAGAGACGGCTATGCTGCCCACAGATCCGTCGGCACAGGAAAAGAAATCCGACAGAAAGAACAGGAGCTTTTTCAAGGACAAAGGCGGCTCAGATAAGGCGGAGGCATCGGGAAAGCACGGACGTCTTCCCGAACTCCTTTTCCTCACGGGCGGCGTCTCCAAAATGCCCGAACTGCGCGACTGGTGCCGGGAGGTCTTCCCGGAAGCGATCGTGATCACCGGGGCGGAGCCGGAATTCTCGGTTTCCAGGGGACTGGCCTACAGCGGCAGGATCGACGAGGAGATCCGCGCCTTCCGGCAGGAAGTGCGGGATCTTGTGGACTCCAGTATCGTGGAGCGCATCGTCGAAGAGCATGTGGAAGACCTTTTCCACAGAACTGTGGACACGCTTGTGGAACCCATCCTGCGCAACGCGGCCATACCGGTCTTTGAGAGATGGCGCAGCGGAGAAATCCGCCGCCTGGCGGACATCGACAAGGAGATGGAACGCGAGATCGATGAGTGGCTGCACTCCCCCGACGCGGCGGACCTGCTGGTGAAGCCGATCACGACCTGGCTGCGGCCGGTTGCCTACCGGCTGGAGGAGCATACCATGCCGATCTGTGTTCGCCACAATGTGCCTTACAGGGCGCTCAGCCTGACCTCCTACCTGTCGCTGGCCGAGATTGACGTCCAGGTCAATGCCAGGGACGTCTTCGCGGTCGAGGAACTCACCTGGATGGTCAACGCCATCATCTCGATCCTGGTCGGCCTCCTCTGCGGAGGCAGCGGGATCGCCCTGATCTCCAGCGGAATCTCCGGAATCGTCGCGGGAGCCATGATCACCCTCCTGGTCCTGTTTTTGGGCAGGGAGAAAATGGAATCTGCCGTCATGAAGATGGAAATCCCGGGAATCATGCGCAAACTGGTTCCCCACGGATATTTTGAATCCCGCATGGAAAAAATCAGCGGAGAGATCAAGCGGACCTGTTTTGAAAAAATGGAAAAAGAAAAGAGCGAGGAAGTCTCACGCAGAATGATCACCGAGATCTCAGGCCAGATTGAGGACTGCCTCATGCGTATGGCTGAGGTAGTGGAGATCCCGCTCGGGAAATAAAGCGGCAGCATGGCCGGGGCGGCGGAGATCCAGCCGGGGAAAAAACGACAGCAGCGCTGAATCCGTAAGGGCCCTGCCTGCGTAATCAAACGGAATATACTTGAGAAAAGGAGAACAGCAATGTTTCGTGAAATGAGACGTAAGGGACAGCAGATATCGCAGGAAGAGTGCAGCCAGATCCTCCTTCGGGCAAAGACAGGAATCCTGGGAGTACACGGAGATGACGGCTATCCCTATACAGTGCCGGTCAACTTTGTGTATACCCCCGGAAAAGACGGGCAGGCCGGAACAATCGGCTTTCACTGCGCAAAGACCGGGCACAAGATCGACTCCATCCGCAGGAATGAAAAAGTCTCGTTTACAGTAGTGGACCGCGACGAG